>DLZS01000129.1:16669-16823 GCA_003447275.1 Dialister sp. | reverse complement strand
GAAGCGCCGCGGAATTTTGATAGTGCTTCGCGCTGTCGTCATCCCGAGCGTAGCCGAGAGATCTTTCTTGCATTGCGGTCAGTATCACATAAGCACCGGTACGGAAACGACGCCTTGGCGCTGCGTATTTCTACTTTCACACATCCTTCGTTTA
>DLZS01000129.1:0-16392 GCA_003447275.1 Dialister sp. | reverse complement strand
CGAAATGACGATACGAGAGTCTCATGTCTCCTAGTCACTAGTCACTCCTAATCCCAAATCCCTAGCCACTCATCCCTGCTTTCAAACTTCAGGAGGCAGGGTTAGCCCACGGGCGTGTCGCTCTTTGATTCCGTTGGAAAGCTTCACTTGAACGAGAAATGAGAAATGGTGGTGGCGGCTCCGCCGCAAATATATATTTTGCAGCGAAGCTGCCACCACAACCTTGAACCCATCAACCTGAACCCTGAACCCATTATATGATTTTCCTCTTCCTATAGATCACGCATGCAGCGAGGAAAAAGCAGAAGGCTGTCGACCAGAAGACCATACCATAGCCCCACTGCATTGCGATGGCGCCCGACGCCATGGGGCCGGCGACATTGCCCATAAGAGCGAAACTGGTCGAGAAGCCCACCACCATCGTACGCTTTTCCGCTGGCACCGCCGTGGCAAGGATGGTATTGGCCAGCGGCATGATCATCCCGAGGGAGAAGCCGGTGAGCCCGCGCATGAAGCCCAGCGTCCAGACCTCCGGCATCAGGTACTGGAGAATGAAGTTCACACCTGTCACAAGAGACGCAATGATGAGGATCCTCGGCATAGAGATCCGCTTAGCAAGGCGCGAGACATTCAGAGAAGAGGTGACGCTCGTAGCGCCTGCGATGAAGATGATGATCCCGACGATCGTCGCGACCGCCATAGCATCTCCACCCATCATTTCCTTGATATAGAGCGGGAGGATCGGACCGATCCCTGTCATACCGCAATTGCAGAGAAACTGCAGCATGACCATCAGCCGGACGACGGGATTCTTCATAAAGTAGGAAAGCTGCTTCGCGAAAGATTCCCGCTCCCTCGCCGGTTCCTGTCCGATCTGCTTTGGCACCATCAGACGCACCGCAGCGAGGCAGAAAAATGACAGAGCGCAAAAGATGACAAAGGGCATGCGATAGCCCAGGGTATCGGCGATCATGCCGCCTACGAGCGGGCCGAACATGATTCCCATGACCATGGATGCCTGAAAGACACCCATCGCCCATGTCAGCTGCTTCTTTGGCGTCACATTCATGACGAGAGACATGCCGACTGCGACAAAGCCGCCGGACATGCCCTGGATCATGCGGAGGATCAGAAGCTCTACGGGCGATCGCGTGAAATACATCAAAGCAATGACCACGCCCAAGATGAAGAGGATCATGGACAGCGCAAAACGCGGCCCCCGGCGATCGGCCTGCATGGACCAGAAAGGCGCCGCGATCGCGACGAAGAAGGGCGTCACACCCGAAATCAGCCCCGCCCAAAACGCCGCTTCTCCCGGGTCCGTGACGCCAAGCTCAGATGTCAGAAAAAGCGGAATGAAGGCAACGACGCCAATGATCGAGATCCCTGTCCCGATCTGTATCGCTGCCATGGTATACACGATTCGTTTCCAGTTTTGCATAGTATCAATGCCTCTTGAAAAAGTGACTAGGGACTAGTGACTAGGGATTAGTGACTAGGGATTAGGGATTAGGGATTAAACATCTAATGACTCACGTCCGATGTCTAGTGCCCAATGTCTAATGTCTGACATCTGACGTCTGATATCTAGTCACTAGTCACCAGTCACTAGCTACCAGCCCTCATCACGCCCTGATTCTCTCAATCAATTTCGTCGTCGAGTATCCATCGACGAAGGAGAGGATCTCCACGCACCCGGCGTACTCTCTTCCGGCGACTTCTTCCACCTTGTAGTCCCCGCCTTTGACAAGGATATCCGGCTTCAGATGAGACAGGAGCTCGGTCGGGGTGTCCTCCCCAAAGATCACGACGCCGTCCACGCTGCGAAGGGCAGAGAGCATGAGCGCACGGTCGTTTTCTCCATTCACTGGGCGCGACTCTCCCTTGAGCCGCTTCACCGACGCATCCGAATTCAGCCCTACGATCAAGTGGTCGCCCAGCGATGCCGCCTGCGCGAGGTAGGTGATGTGACCGCGATGGAGCATGTCAAAGCATCCATTCGTAAATACGACGATCTCGCCCCGCGCTTTCCATGCTGCGATCTGCGCTTCCGCTTCTTTCCACGTAAAGATACGCTGCTTCATAAGTTCCCTTTTTCGTTCTTCTCTATCATTCATTCTGTCTTTTCCTTTCTACCTCTCTTTGATCCTCCAAGCTGCCTCTGCCATATCTGCGAAGCGCTCATACCCCTTCTCATTCGGATGGAGACCATCATAGTACCATGCATCCTCCAAAGGAAACGCATGGGAAAAATCGATCAGGCACACGTTGATTTCCTTTGCAAGCTCTTGTAAGAAATCCCCATATGCCGCAAGATCCAGCTGATTCCTTTCATAGACAGCTTCGCTCTGCCATCCGCTCCAGACGCTCTCCTTCGTCGCAAGCGGCGGGATGCCGATCGTGAGCGGCACCTTTCCGGAGATCGAGGGCAGCCGCTCTGTCAGGCGCCCCTCCAGAGAGGAGAGACGAAAACCGCAGAGGATATCATTCGTTCCACCCATGAAGAAGAAGCCTTCTTGACCGGATGTGAGTGCGGCAGTGCCTTCCAGTGCGTCCAGAATGTCTTCTGTGAGTGCGCCGAGGCTCGCGTGATTGGTCCAGTTTATCTCCGGATGGCGCTTTGCGACCACCTCCACCCAGCCCGCGCCCGGGACTGCGCCGTAGCCTGCCGTCAGGCTGTCGCCGAAGCAATGAATGGTGTGAATATCATCTGTATCCCAATGCATGAGAGCTTCCGCCTTTCCTGTGTATTTGTCTCTAGTATAGCATAAATGGATGGGATGAGAGGGGACGACCCTTGATCCGGATGATGGCAAGTGAAGCGAGAGCACACTCCCTGCCCTTCATCGTTGATGATCGTCTTGGCCGAATGGCATTGCCTTCCCCGCCTGTCCATGGATCACCAAGGAAAGGCCCGTACAAATGAGGAGGTCAGCAAAAAACATGACTTTAAAAAACGCAGTGCCTGCCAACAAAAAGAGCCGCGAGCACAAGGCTCGAGGCTCTTTTTTTACTTACGATCATCAGTCTTCAGTGACGACTTTCTTCGATCTCTTGAATCCATGGATGTGTTCAATGACGACGAAGAGCATAGGAACGATGAAGATCTGGAAAATGGTGGCGGAAAGCACACCGAATACAACGGCAATCCCCATTTCAGAGCGGGAATTTGCACCCGCACCGGTCGAGAGAGCCAGCGGGATGTTACCGACAATGAAAGCAAGAGATGTCATCAGGATCGGACGGAGACGGATCTTCGATGCTTCGACAGCCGCCTGAAGCGCTTCCATCCCGTGATCCGTACGGACTTTCGCGTACTCGACGATCAGGATGGCGTTCTTCGCGGCCAGCCCGATGATGGTCAAGAGACCGATCTGGAAGTAAATGTCGTTATATACATGGAATGCCATGGCTGCCAGGCTCGCACCAAAGAAACCGGTCGGTATCCCGAAGATGACAGTGAATGGAACCTTCCAGCTTTCATAGAGAGCTGCCAAAGACAGGAATACGAAGAGCATGCCGAGCGAGAGTGCATATACCGTCTTACCGCTCGCTTCACGTTCCTGAGCAGAGGATTCGACGAATTCTAAGCCATAACCATTCGGAAGGACCTGATTGGCGGTTTCTTCGAGCGCATCGAGCGCCTGCCCGGAGGAGTATCCATCCTTCTGCTGCCCGCCGATCTTGACGGCCGGGAAATTATCGTAACGAGTGATGACAGAAACGGCATTGGATTTTTTCGGAGTGATGAAGGTGGAGATCGGCACCATATTGCCCTTATTGTCGCGAACCGTCAGGAACTTGTTGTCCCCCGGGTTCGTGCGGTACTGGGTATCCGCCTGTGCGACGACCTTGAAGTTACGTCCATAAATGGTAAAATCATTGATCTGGACAGAGCCATAGTAGGCCTGAAGGGCGGTGAAGATATCACCGACAGCCACACCATTTCTCTGTGCTTTTTCTCGGTCGATATCAAAATTATACGATGGGGTATCGCTTCGGAAGGTGGTGTAGGCCATCTGAATTTCCGGACGCTGGTTGGCAGCACCGAGGAATTCTCCGACGACACGCTGGAATTCTTCATCCGATGCGCCGCTCTTGTTCATGATGTAAAGGCTGAAGCCGCCGGAGGAGCCAAGGCCCGGGATCGGAGGCGGATTCAGCGCCATCAGAGATACCTCCGGATGGATCGCCCCATACGCCATGGCTTTGCCCATCACTGCATTGATCTGTTCGTTTGGCGCTTTACGTTCATCCCACGGTTTCAGTTTGATGAAGGAAAGACCTGCATTTGGTTTCTGCCCACTGGACAAAATATCAAAGCCGGTGACGCCCTGCGACTGTTCGACCGCCGGATCCTTCCCCATGTAATCAAGGTAAGCGGTGATCGCTGCATTCGTTCTGACATTGACAGAGCCTTCCGGCAGCGAGAACGCCGTGATAAAGTAGCCATTATCTTCCTGCGGAAGGAATGCGGTCGGAAGCTTGAAGAAAATACCAAAGGCTGCGACCGTGATGACGATAAGGACAAGGATCGGAGCAGCGATCGCGTGTCCCATCTTCTGCAGCATCGCTCCATAGATCTCTACCATACGATCGAAACCATCATTGAAGGTATCCCAGAATCGATCGAGGAAGTTTTTCCTATTCTGCTTCTTCGGCGGTTTCAAGAGACCGGCACAGAGAGCCGGTGTCAGAGACAGCGCGACGAAAGCGGAAATCAGGACAGAGACAGCGATCGTGAGAGCAAACTGTTTGTACAGGATCCCCATGATCCCACCCAGAAAAGCGACCGGTACGAAAACCGCAGCCAGAACGACCGCTACGCCGATAACCGGGCTCTGTACCTTCTGCATCGCAGCGACAGTCGCCTCTTTCGGGCCAAGGTTGTTATAGCGCATTTCATATTCGACGGCTTCGATGACGACGATCGCATCATCGACGACAAGGCCAATGGCCAGAACCATTGCGAAAAGCGTCAGGGTATTGATGGTGAATCCGAGAAGCAGGAAGGAAGCAAAGGTACCCAAGAGCGATACCGGCACCGCGATCATCGGGATGAGCGTGGATCTCCAGTTCTGCAGGAAAATGTACACGATCAGTGCTACGATGAGGAGCGCTTCGACGAAGGTATGCATGACCTCTTTGATGGAGGCATAGATGAAGTCCGTATTATCCATGCAGATGACATAGCTCATGTCATCGGGGAAGCTCTTCGCATCTTCTTTCAGCTTTTCCTTGATCGCACCCAGAGTTTCGAGTGCATTCGCATCATCGGTCAAAGAGAAGGCGAGAATCGCCGACTCCTGTCCCGCCGCACGGGAAATGAAGCTGTAGTCCTTTGCCCCCAGCTCGATACGGGCAACATCCTTCAGGCGAAGCATGGAGCCGTCATCATTGGTGCGAAGTACGATATCGCCGAATTCCTTCTCCGTCACAAGACGGCCCTTCGCCGTGATGATGTACTGGAAGGAGGCATTCGGATCGACCGGAGCACTGGAAATGTTACCGGCCGCGATCTGCTTATTCTGCGAAGAAACGGCAGAAATGACCTCGCTCGCAGTGATCTTGTTCTGCGACATCTTCGTCGGATCCATCCAGATACGCATCGCAAAGTCAGAGCCAAATTCCTGTACGTTGCCGACGCCCTTGATGGACTTCAGCTCATCCAAGTAGTTCATGGAGAAATAGTTTTTCAGGAAGACGTCATCATACGTGCCATTCGGTGAGAGCAGACCGACGACGAGTGCCATGTCCCCCGAAGATTTCTTCGTGGTGACGCCGATGGAACGGACTGTATCAGGAAGCCCTGCATCGGCAGCTGTGACGCCATTCTGTACACGGATGGTCGCCATATCCGAGTCCGTCCCCGTCAGGAACTGGACCGAGAGCGAATAGGAGCCATTCGAGTTCGATGTCGAAGACATATTATCAAAACCTTCGGCACCGATGACATTCTTTTCTATGACCTCGGCCACCGTCTGCGCTACGACTTCAGAGTCAGCACCCGGATAGGTCGCATGGACAGAGACCTGAGGCGGCGTGATCTTCGGATAGCGGTCGATCGGCAGTGAGAAAATACAGAGTGCCCCGGCGATCGTGATGACAAGAGCCACGACGATAGCAAAGATAGGGCGTTTAATAAAGAAATTTGCCATAGCTCCTCCCCTTATTTCTTAGCATCTGTCGTGCCATGCTGCGCAGAAACGGCCTTGATCGCCGCCTGTTCCAAGGCCTCGCGTGTGGTTTCTTCCGGAGCGACTGCCTGTCCGACACGGACTTTATTCTGGCCTTCGACGATGATCTCATCATTTTCATCGATGCCGCTTTCAATGATGGTATAGATGCCATAGGTCGCGCCGAGCTTGACCGCCTTCTGCTGGACCTTGCCATCGACGACGACATCAAGCATATCTCGGTTCAGGAGCTGTACTAGTGCCTTGGTCGGTACCAGGATGCTGCCCTTGGTGATTTCTGCATCAGAAACAACCGTCGCATACATGCCCGGTACGAGCAGGTTATCCGGATTTGCATACGCCGCCTTCATCGTCAGCTGTCCGCCGGTCAGACCCGGATTGATCTGGACGATCTTGCCGGTCTCCTGATAGATGGAGCCGTCAGCCAGGCGAAGCTTCAGGGCATCCCCGAGCGTCTCTGTGCCACTCTTATTCTTGGTGAGCGAGAGATATTCGCTCTCCGACATATCAAACTGAACATACAGCGGATCTGCCGAGGAAATCGTGACGAGCGGCGTCTGTCCTGCCGAAGCGAAGGTCCCGATATTCACATCATCCATGGAGAGAGTCCCGGTGAAGGGCGCTGTCACGATGGTATCGGAGAGATTGTCCGATGCGATCGCTGCCTGCGACTGGGCTGCTTCGACGACAGCCTGATAGGACTCCGTCGCTGCCTTTTGCGCATCATAGGCCTGCCGGGAAATCGCTCCCGTCGCGATCAGCTGCTCATAGCGGGCGAGATCGCGCTTCGCATTTTCATAGGTAGCCGAAGCCTGCGCCACCTGCGCCTGCGCTGCTGCCAGAGAGGAGGAATAGGTGCGCGTATCGAGGCGGAAGAGCGGCTGCCCTTCTGTGACATGGTCACCGCCTTTGACGTATTTTTCCATGACTGTACCGGATACTTTCGAGCGGACCGGCACCTCCTGCAAGGCCATAATGGAGCCGGCATACTCTCTCTGGATCGGCGTGTCCGACTTGAACGGTTTGAAAGTCGTGACCTTCATCGCCTGCTGCTGCCCCTGCTGCTGTTTGGCCGACCCGCATCCGCCGGTCATCATGCCGGCGGAAAGCAAAAAGCCTGCCGCCATGGCAGCTGCAAAAAATTTTTTATACTTCATACTCTGCCCCCTTACACATACCACCTTCATCGTGCGGTACTGTAGAAATCGCTAGTAATCGAATATAGTCTATCATAGCAAAGAGTTGACTGTAAGTCAAGAAGAGGTTCGCTCAGTTTTCGCAATCACCAGCCACTTCTGATCCCTGACTTCTATTTCACACTCACCCATTCCACCGGCACCTTCACGACAGCTTTGCGAAGCTGCCGGCTGCCACTTTCTCCCTGGCAGAGCGGGCGATGGAGGTCTTCGGGGAAGAAAACGGCGAAACGGCCTGTCTCAAAGTACACCTTCGACTCCCCTTTGGGCGAAGACTCATAGAAATAGAGGTCACGCTCTGGGTAGCTCTCGATGCACTCTCCCGCTTCGAAGATCGTCTCCACGCCGAGCCATTCTTCTTCACCTTCCACTTCGTACTGGATGTCGATCATTTTCTTATGACCTTCGAGCTTTCTATCCGTCGCCGGCTCGGTCACAGGCGACTCCACGCCCATATCGCAGCCATTGATTTTGTACTTTCCGTCAGGCACCGCAGTGAAATCAAATGCCGCGACTTCTTTCAGGCACTCGTAGATGAATGTCGGCAACTGTTTTCTGTAGTCTTCTAAATGTTTGATATCTCCGGTAATCATAGTGTTTCTCCTTCCACTAACAACTATCAATCTCTCAGCGCCGTCAATGGAACGACGAAGACGCCGTCGGGACGCTGGTAGGCAGCATTCGAAAGGCCGCAAAGGACGCAGAGCACCTTCGGCGGCCTGCCCCTCGGATCTGCCTCAAATTCCGCCTTGAGTCTCAAGAGCCCTTCGGCGGCTGCATCGATCTGGTTCGCACCGAGCTTGATTTCAAAAGCGCACCACTCGCCATCCGGGCACTCTACCACCGCATCGATCTCGCGGTTCTTGTAATCCTGATAATGATACAGCGATCCACCGAAAGCGTCAGCATAAATCTGCAAGTCACGCTCACACAGCGCCTCGAAGAGGAGGCCCAGTGTCTCTAGATCGTTCAAAAGAGAGGAAGACGTGACACCAAGGAGCGCCGCCGAGATAGACGGGTCGACGAAGTGACGCTTCACTGCCTGCTTGATGCGGACAGATGAACGCACAGACGCGGCAAATGGCTTCTGGTTATTGATGAGGAAAAGCCTCTCAAAAATATTCAGGTACTCATTGATGGTATTCGCATCGATGTCTTCATCATCGATTTCCTTCACATCATTTTTAAGCGTGCGGTTCGTCACCGTTGTGCTTTCGTTACGCGCCAGCGATCGCAGCAAGAGGCGCATCTTATTCGTATCCCTTTTGATGCCATCCATGCGGTACACATCATCTTCGACGATAGCTTTCACGTACTCTTTGGGAAGCAGGGAGGCTTCCGCAAGCGGCAGGTCAATACTCCCAGGCCAGCCCCCGCGCAGAATGTACTCGATGAGTCGTGGAAGTCCCACCTCGCCAGTGAGCTCGGGCGTAAGCTGTCCTTCGCAGAGTTTTTCCAGCGAGACATCGCCAGAAGAAAATCCCGCTTCGTAGAGTGACATCGGACGCATACGGAGGCGTGCGATACGCCCTGCACCGCTGTGCATGATGCCTTTGTGGTTCGGCGTGGCCGAACCCGTCATGATGAACTGCCCTTTTCCCCCCGTCTCATCGACCGCATAGCGCACCGCATCCCAAAGCGGCGGTACCTCCTGCCATTCATCGATCAGGCGCGGATGCTCTCCAGAAAGGACAAGCGAAGGCGACATCTCAGCAAGCCGCCTGTTCTGGAAATTGCCTTCCGGGTTTCCGAGCAGAATCTCACTTTTGCAGTGGTAGGCGGATGTCCACGTCTTCCCACACCCCTTCGGCCCCTCAATGCAAAGTGCGCCGAAGGTTTTGAGATACGTCTCGACCTTCTTGTCTATCAGCCGCGGCATGTATTTCTGTTTGTCCATAGCGATCCTCCTATGGTCGTATTATATGCCATTCAGTAAGATTCTGCAATTCCATTCAGTGAGATTTTGAATTTCCATTCCATAAGATTTTCGGTTTTCATTCATGCAGATTTCATATTTTCATTAAGTAAGATTTGGAAACACATTTCACGAAATAGATCCTTCGACTCCCGCTTTACCGTGCGGAACCTCCTTCTCATGTATCTCCCTATAGCCCATTGTCCCCAAAAGCAAAAACCGCCCGGTGCGAGAAGTCTCTCGCACCGGGCGGCTGATTCTATTTCTCTATCACATCCTGCATGGCAGCAAGCATCTTGGCAGGATCGATCGGTTTGGCGATATACCCATTCATGCCTTTGGCGAGTGCCATCTTCCTGTCTTCTTCGAAGGCATTCGCAGTCATGGCAATGATCGGGATGGCCGCTTTCTTTGGATCCGGCAGCTGTCGGATGGTCTCTGTCGCCTTGTAGCCATCCATATTCGGCATTTGGATGTCCATCAGGATGAGGGCGTAGGTGCCGGCGGGTTCTTTCTCTATGCGGCTGACGCACTGGATGCCATCGGCTGCGCGGTCGACTTTCAGTCCCGCTTCCTCAAGAAGTGTCATCGCGATTTCTGCATTGAGGTCATTGTCCTCCGCCAAAAGGATAGGAAGACCGGCGAGACTTTCCGCACAAGTCTCCTCACTCGCTATTTCCTTCCTCATGTCACAGCCATCCTCTGCGATCCTGTGATCAAGCGTAACGATGAAGATGGTGCCCTTCCCGAGCTCACTTTTGACTTCAATGGTACCGCCCATCATCGTGACAAGCTCTTTCACGATCGCCATGCCAAGCCCTGTACCGGCGACCTTTCCCATCGTAGTATTGCGTTCACGGGAGAAAGTGTCGTAAATGGTCGGAAGATACTCTTTGCTCATGCCGATGCCGGTATCCGTGACGACTGTCTGGATCCTTGCAAAGCCTTTCCTCTCGCACGGAAGTTCAGTGACAGTCACTGAGACTGAGCCGCCGCGAGGCGTATACTTGACTGCATTGCTGATGAGATTGACAAAGATTTCCCGGATCTTCGTCCCATCACATATAAGAGAGCGATGCTCGACGGCGATGGTCTTCTTCATCCGTATTTCTTTCTTTGCTGCTTCTGAAGCAAAGACGCCATAGGTTTCATCGAGGATCGTCTCCATCACTTCGACATTCTCGTCAACCTTGAGCTTTCCGCTCTCGATGTGCGACATGTCGAGTACGTGATTGATGATAGAGAGCAGGAGGCTTCCTGACTGCTCGATCTTTCTCTGGTAGTCGATGAGCTGCGGATCGGTCAGTTTCTTCCGCATGAGCTGGTTATAGCCAAGGATGGCATTCATCGGTGTGCGGATGTCATGGGACATGTTACTCAGGAAATTCGTCTTCGCGCGATTTGCTCCTTCGGCTTTTTCGACCGCGATCTGGAGCTTCTCATTCAAATCCTTTGCCTTCCCAGCTGCCGCTCTGGCAGCATGCTCCGCTTTTCTGGCCTTCTGCAGGAGCAGGATGATAATGGATAGAATCAGCAGAGTGACTAGAAGAAAGCTGGCGGAAAAGAGCAGCAGATTGTCCTTGATATAGTCTTCGAGTGTCACCTTATTTTCTGCATTTTCATGCATGGAGAAGGAGCTTGACAGCATACCTATCGGCATCGCCTTCAGTGTCTTATTCAAGACTGAAAGCAGCTGGGGCTGTCCGCTTTTCACGCCGAAGGAGATCTCCAGTGGTCTGGAAAGCGGGGTGCTGTAGAGTGCATTTCTTTCTGTGTATTTCACCGCCTGCCGGGCACCCGTCACGAAGCAGTCGGCCTCTCCTCTCACTGTCTTTTTTCTGGCCTCTTCTACAGACCTGCACGGGATGATCGTCCACGGTGGATAATAATGCTCAATATGCCGCTGGATCGGCAGATCATCTTGCAGCAGCGCCACGCGATTCGCCGCCGTCTCCTCAAAAGGCTTTTTTTCGGTGACGGCGAAGAGATTGTATGTCCATGCGGTATTTGTGAAAGCGATCCCTTTTTCTTCTCCGGCATTCGGGTTGCTGCTTGCACAGAAAATCATATCGATCTTGCCCGTCTGCAATGCTTCTGTCAATGCAGCGCGGCTCTCCATCTCGATGGGCTCGAAATCCAGATGCTGATTTCCCAGACAGTCATCCGCGTACTCCATGTAGTCATACAGCACGCCGCCCTTTTTCCCCGTGACTGGATCCATCACGCTGACGCCCGGCTCATCCTTCAGATAGCCGATGCGGATCGCGCCATGCTCATTGACCCAGTTTTGTTCTTCTCCCGTCAGTACAGGCTTTGTGTCAAAAGAAAAGTACTGCTTGTACAGATCCGCCAGAAAGAAAGGATCATCCTCCTCGAGCTGCCGCATGCCCTCATCCAGTTCCTTCTTGATGTCCGCCCGATTTTTGTTTATTACAAAATAAATATCTGATTTCCCGATCATATCAATACGGGAAATCCCCTGCTCTTTCCAGAAAGGCTGCTCTAGGGAAACAAAACAGTCGATCTCATGCGCCGCGAGCTTCCGATTCACTTCATCAAAATTGGAAGTATTCGAATGCGTCGTCTCAATGCCATGCTTCTTTTCCCATGCCGTCAGCATCATCTCAGTTTTCGATCCCAGAAGCGTACCGACATGCCGTCCATTGATGGTAGACAGCTCAGAAGGACGGATTCCCGATGCTTCCAGATCTGCATACAGGATGTACTTCTCCTCCCCCATCGGCATATCAGAGTAAAGCATCTTCTCTGCGCGCTCATCCGTGTAGGAAATATCCCCCATGATGTCGATCTCACCATTTTCGAGTTTCTCGAAACAGTTCATCCAGTTGCAGTTCACATACTCAAAAGTCCAGCCCGTATAGCCGGCGATCTTCTGCATGAGCTCATAGCCATAGCCGCGGCGCACGCCATTCTGATCGACGTAATTGAAGGTATCTTCGAAAGAACCGACACGCACCACCTTTCCCTCTGCGCGGCAGACGGACATCGGCAGCAAGAGACAGAACGCCCATAAGCACAACAAGAAGAGCCCGCGTATGACTCTTCTTGTGTACGTATCACTATTATCCTTTTTCATATGTGCCTCGTGCCCTTCTTACGCTGCTTTCCCATGGAAGAAAATCCTATCTCGTGCGGTACTTTTCTTTTATAGTTGTTTTACATTTTAACAAATTCATAACATTCACGCAACGAGGAAATTCTCAAATAGCTAGAGGTTCAACGAGGAACATGCGGCGCATAAAAGCATGGAAGCGCCGCGGGGTTTTATATGATGAGGGGGACTGTGGCGCTATATGAATTTTGCGCCCCTTCCAGCACTTCTCACTCAGTCCAGAAATTGACAAATCGCAATACTAGGGAAACGCTGATTAAATCTCAGAGTCAGATTTAATCAGTGTTTCCCTAGTCACTCTCCCCACGATAAAACCGCCCTCTTTTCAGAGAGCGGTTTCCAAAGAACACCGATCAAAACTGGATCGCAACCTTACCGAGGACATGATCCACGGGTACGGGTCCGATAAAACGGCTGTCAGAGCTGTGGTTCCGGTTGTCTCCCATGACAAAGACCGTACCTTCCGGCACTGTATAGGAGCCGTCCATAGAGAATTCCATCGGTTCATTGATGTATGGTTCTTCCAGCTTCTCGCCATTGCGCCATACATGGCCTTCCTTGAATGCCAGCGTGTCACCGCCCTTGCCGATGACGCGCTTCACCCAGACGTTGTGCTCACGGCTCGAGCGATCAAAGATGGCGATGTAGTTCTTCATCGGTTCTTCCAGATCATCCATCCAGGAGCGTTCGCGATGCGTGCGGCTGTCGATGATAACGATATCCCCATACTCCGGCGTTTCGCGGAAAACGTGGCTGATCTTCGATACGATGAGGTATTCGCCATTATTCAGTGTCGGGTACATCGACTGCCCCGATACCTTCGTCGGGACGAAGAGGAAAATATGAATGATCATGGCAATGAAAAGTGCCACGACGATGGAATAAATCCAGTCAAAAAGTTCGTGCATGAATGTATGTCTCCTTATTATAAGTGAGCAGATAACAGGGATCGAGAGATAGCAGATGTCAGCCTTTGCCCTATTTTCCCCTCGGGCATCGCCCATCTTTGATTGGCAGCGGAGCCACCGCCATTCTCATTCCCCTTTTTGTTTCTAATGAATCAAAAGATCCACAGGCAATTTTCTTGGAATGACCGTAGATTTTTCATAAACAACCACCCTATTGTACACCATTCTAGGCGAGTGGTCTAGGGAATTTAGTCACTAGTGACTGGTGACTTCAATACTACTTTTGGGCATCGCCCTTTTTATACTTCGCGGCGCTTCTAATTTTCATGCGCCGCACCTTCCCCTTTGAACCCGTAGAACCTACAGAACCCACTGAACCTCTTTCACACGCAATCAAGGGAATGTGCGCCTCCACGGGCTAGCCCCTATTTCATTTCCTCATCCACCGCCGTTCGAAGCGTCATCAACGCTGCATACAATTCCTTAAACGGCCGGTCTTCATCCTCCTCCGGTACCCAACGGAAGAATTTATCACCGAATCTGAGCTCCGCACGGGTGAGGCGCTTGATGGGACCATACTTCTCTCTTTCATACGCATTCGTTTGGACGGTCGTCGACTTCGTGTCGGTCACAAACTGCTTCTGCGGAAGCTGGTAAAGAAACGCGATTTCCTTCGCGAAAGTCTCCATCACGTCCCGTGACAGCACCGCCTCTTTCTTGACAGGGACTCCGCTTCGCCAATCATAGCGCACGCAGGCCCCATTTCCAAAATCAAAAGCGTAGTCAAACTGCCCGCCCTTTTCTACGAGATAGCCATCGGTGATGGAGAAGCGGAAGCTCCCCTGCAGGATGTCCTCAATGGCTTCCTTCTCGCTGATCTCCTTCTTCTTCAGCTGATCATAGAACCCTTCACCAGATCCGGCCGCCTTGACCAGCTCATCAAATTGATATTTTGCCACAATGTATCTCCTTGTATTCATAGACCTTCATTTTTACTTCCCTTTAGAAGTGAAAAAAGAGGGCAGCGCGTATCCGATGCATAGACCACTGCCATATATTCATTTCTCGCTGGTCACGCCTGCGTACCTTCTTCATTCATGGTATAATAATACCATATAAATATGTCACACAGTAGCGTTTCTTCTACCGCGTTGAAAGATCTGTCATGCGGCGCTTTCATGCTTTGACGCGCCGCTTCTCTGTTTTTCATTTCTCATTCTCAAACGGGGGCTTTCCATTGCACTATCATAAAAAAATCGGCGCGCTGGCTATGGCATTCCTGATCGCAGGCGGACTCGCTTCGATCGATGCGCGCACCATCCTGCTTGTACCGCAGGATGACCGTCCCGTCTCTCTTGACTACACGGTTTCCACCGCAGAAAAGGCCGGCTACACGGTGCTGACGCCGCCGAAAGGCTATCTTTCCGGGAAGAATTATCAGGGCAGTCCTGATCAGGTCTGGCGCTGGATCGAGCAACACATGAGCGAGGCCGATGCGGCTGTGATTTCTACGGACACCATCATCTACGGCGGTCTTGTCGACTCCAGAAAGCACAACGAATCGCTCGATACGCTGATGGCACGGGAAAACCGTATCCAGCGGCTTCACCGCATGTATCCGAATGTGCCGATCTATGCTTTCGGCACCATCATGAGAACGCCGTATGCTTCAAACAGCGGGGTCGAGCCCTACTACTACGCCAAGTATGGTCACGACCTCTATGTACTCTCCGGCCTGCAGGACAAGATGGATCTAGGCACACTCACAAAGGATGAGGCGGCGGAAATGCTGTCCCTGAAGCTCTCCATCCCGTCCGAATATCTGCAGGACTGGTTCAAGCGCCGCACAAAGAACCATACGATCAACCGCCTGCTCCTCAAAGATACAAAGAGCGGTATCTTTGCCTATTTCTGTGAGGGGCATGATGATAACAGCACGAACTCCCAGTCCGCCATGGAAGCACGGTATCTGGGAAAGGAAAGTGCGAAGCTGTCTCCCAAAGTCTATGGCTCCTTCCCGGGAGCAGACCAGCTTGCCCTGCTCCTCATCGCACGCTATCACAATGACGTGAATCACCTCACGCCGAGCTTCACCTCCATCTATCCCTTAGGCCGCGCAGAGGATACAGTCCCCAGCTATGAAAGCCAGCCCATCGGAAAGACCATCGCCGAGCATGTAGAAGCCGTCGGCGGCATCATGGATCCCAAAGGCCGCCCCGACATCGTACTCGCCGTGAATACCCCCCTTTCCTCCACGGGTGAGTCCGGCCAGTTTTCCAATTACGGCATGATGAAGCCTTCCACCACGGAATTCATGAATCAGGTGAAAGCCGTCATCGATAAGGGCATTCCCGTCTCCATGGTGGACGTCTACTTCGCCAATGGCTCAGACAATACGCTCATGAGCCTCATGAAGCAGCATGATCTTCTCTACAAGGTTGCCGCCTACAATGGATGGAACACGGCCTCCAACACGATCGGCTATGCCATCGCTCAGGCCATCCTCGCGCCAGACATGAGCGAGACAGATCACCGCGATATGCTGACCGAGCAATACATCGACAACTGGGCGTATCAGGCAAATGTCAGGAAGAACATCAACCGCCTGACAGAGCTCGAAAGGACGAATTACATCCCCACCCCGGCCATGAAAGAGGAAATGATCGCCGAGGTGCAGGACTTTGCCAAACGGAAAATGGGACTTGACCCGGCGACGATCTCTGCCGATTTCCCATGGGGACGCCTCTTTGAGATCGATGCCATGGTCTCGCCCACACCGAAATACACCGTCTACCTGACCGCTGCAGAGAAGCAGCGCCGCGCGGAAGAAGCAGCCAAGAAGGCTGCCGAGGAAGCGGCTAAGAAAAAAGCTGCCGCGGAGGCTGCGAAAAAGAAAGCCGATGCCAAAGCGAAAACCGCCGGAAGCTCAGACACTGCGATCGCTCCGGAACAACCATCACCGGAAACCACTTCCTCCGAGAGCGGCAGCGATGATGTATCGACCATCATCATTTACAAATAAGAAAAGGCGATGTGAAATAAC
>DLZS01000126.1:21568-21747 GCA_003447275.1 Dialister sp. | reverse complement strand
GTGCCAATTTGACAGTAACCGCAGTGCAAGAAAGATCCCTCGGCTGCGCTGGGGATGACGATACGGGAAAGGGATACCGCCAAAAGTTTGAAAGCAGGGGTGAATAGCCAAGGACTACTGACTGGTGACTAAGGATTAGCGACTGGTGACTCTCTTGTATTGTCATTTCGAGCGAAGCG
>DLZS01000126.1:0-21337 GCA_003447275.1 Dialister sp. | reverse complement strand
TCATTTCGAGCGAAGCGAGAAATCTTCTTTGCAGAGCAATAAATGAAGGATGTGAGAAAGCTGAAATACGAAGCACCAAGGCGTCGTTTCCCTGCTAGTGCCAATGTGACAGTGACCGCAGTGCAAGAAAGATTTCTCGGCTACGCTCGAAATGACGATACGAGGATATCATAGTCTAAAAATTGCCGCAACCCCGAACCCTGAACCCTGAACCCTGAACCCTGAACCCTAAACCTATTCCCCGCCCAAACTCCCTACTGCGCGCACCCTCTCTCTCATGCTATAATAAAGCAATATATAGGAGGATACTATGCTGACAGTTTATATAGCTTTATTCGTGACCGTGCTGGATCAGCTGGTGAAATGGATCGTCCAGCAGCACATGGTCTGGGGAGAATCGATCCCGCTCATTTCCGGGGTATTTCATCTGACCTACATCATCAATCCCGGTGCGGCCTTCGGCATTCTGGCGTATCAAAGATGGTTTTTCCTTGCGATCGTCATCCTGCTCTTTGGTGCATTCTTCTTTTTCCGGAAGCGCATCCCGAAAGAGCCCCGCTATTTTTCCGCCGCGATCGGGATGCTGCTCGGAGGGGCTTTGGGAAATGCCATCGACCGCGTGCGTATCAGCGGTGTCGTGGACTTCTTCGACTTCCGCATCTGGCCGATCTTCAATGTGGCAGACATTTTCATCTGTGTCGGTGTGGCACTGATCGTATTTTATTTTTGGAGACATGAAGCATGAGTGAGAAAATTTACGTTGTGACCGAGCAAGAAGCAGGACAGCGTCTTGACCAGTTCCTGAAAGAGGCCTCCGGGCTCACCCGTTCTGAAGTGCAGAAATGGATCAAAGATGGCCGTGCGCTGCTCGCAGATGGCAAGATGATCCGCCCGAACTACCATGTGCAGACAGGCGATCAGATATCCTTCTCCTGGGAAGAGAAGAAGGAGCTCGCGCTCATTCCGCAGGATATACCGCTTGATATCCTCTACGAAGATGAACACATGCTAGTCATCAATAAAGCACGCGGCATGGTCGTGCATCCCGGCTCGGGCAATCCGGATGGCACACTGGTGAATGCACTCCTCTTCCATGTCGGCCCTTCGCTTTTTGAGGCCTGCGAGGATCCCATACGTCCGGGCATTGTACACCGCCTTGACAAGGATACCTCGGGCGTCATGGTCGTCGCGAAGTCGAAGGAAGCCTTCCCTGTGCTGAAGGAAGAGATCGCGACGCATGAAGCGGAGCGTCACTACGTTGCCCTCGTCCATGGGCAGATGGAAGGAAATACGGGCGTCATCCGTTTCCCCCTGGGGCGCAGTACGAAGGATCGCATGAAATGGGACGTACAGCCTAAGACCGGCAAGCATGCCGTCACCCATTTCCGTGTACTTGAATTCATGCCGCATTACTCCTGGATCGAGTGCAAGCTGGAAACTGGACGTACCCACCAGATTCGCGTCCACATGGCACACATCCGCCATCCCGTCGTGAACGACCCGCTCTATGGCTGGAAGAAAGACCATTTCCCCATCGAAGGGCAGGCACTCCATTCGTGGACACTCGACATTCGCCACCCTGTGACGGGCAAGGCCCTGCACTTCGAAGCGCCGATCCCTGCTGATCTTGCGCTCTGCCTCCAGATGGCAAGAAAAGGGGAAATGTAAAGTGCGTGTTCTCTGGAGGGAGCCTTGCATTTACCAATCCCTGACTACTTAAGTTTGAAAGCAGGGATGAGTGGCTAGGGATTAGGGATTGGGGATTAGGAGTGACTGGTGACTGGTGACTTAAATGCCACTTTCGAGCATCGCCCTATTTCTACTCCGCGGCGCTTCTATGTTTTTATGCGCCGCACCACCATTTCTAATTTCTCATTTCTAATTTCTCATTCAAGCGAAGCTTTCAAACGGAATCAAAGGGCAGCACGTCCAAGGGGTTAACCCAGTCCCTAGTCCCTAGTCACTAGTCACTTATTTCCCCGAAAGCCGAAAGGAGAATTTCCATGATCACACGTACCATATCTGTCCCGGGATTTCGCATCGGCACGGCGCAAGACCGTGTGGGTCTTACGGGCGTGACCGTCATTTTGGCGCCTGAAGGGGGTGCGACCGCGGGGGTCGATGTACGCGGCTGCGCACCGGGGACGCGGGAGACGGATCTTCTCTCTCCGGAGAAAACGGTGCAGCAGATCCACGCCGTGGTCCTTTCCGGCGGCTCTGCCTTTGGCCTTGAAGCCGACAGCGGCGTCATGAATGCTCTCGCAGAAGACGGTGTCGGATTTCCTGTAGGGCCGGTGTCTGTACCGATCGTCTGCGGTGCGGTGCTCTTCGACCTTTTGATCGGTGATCCGAAAGCCCATCCCGATCTTGCCATGGGATACGAGGCGGCGAAGCGGGCGGATGTGACATTTCCCGTCGGCTGCTACGGTGCAGGGACAGGTGCGACGGTCGGCAAGCTCAAGGGCGCAGAGCATGCCATGAAGAGTGGTGCCGGCTATGCCGAGATCTCCCTCGAAAGCGGACTCTGTGTCGGGGCCTACATGGCTGTCAATGCGTGCGGCGAAGTGTACGACAAAGAGACCACGCTCGCCGGTATTCTTTCCGATGATGAGAAAACCATCCTTTCTTCGCACGACTTCATGCTCAAAGGATTTGAGCGTATCCTTGGCGGCAATACTTCCATCGGCTGCGTCGTAACGAATGCGAAGCTCACCAAGGCGGAATGCAAGGCGGTGAGCGGTATGGCACACGATGGCTTCGCTAGATCCATCCGCCCCGTCCACACCACGATGGATGGGGATACAGTCTTTACCATGGCATCCGGAGAGATCGCCGCGCCTGTCGATACGGTGGGCTATCTTGCAGAAGAAGCCATTCGCCTTGCCGTCCTTGATGCGGTAAAGAGCGCGGAATCCATGGGCGCTCGCCCTGCGTATGCGGATATCACGCGCGGGGAGCAGCTGGGATGACTGCACGTCCTCACGGGCGGCGAAATTGACATTTTCCCTCTTATCGCATACAATAGATAAGTACCTTTGGGGATGTACCGGTTTCGACAGGAGATTCTGGGACATAAACAGCGAGTCGGGATCCCACCTGCCCGTTAAACGGTGGAAAAACCTAAACGCAAAACGTGATTTTGCTTTAGCAGCCTAATCTGCTAATGTCCCCTGCGGTTTTCCTATGACCGCAGGCTGACATCAACCAATAGGATAGAGCGGAAGGATGCTTGGGACTTTCGTTTCGAAAACAATTCCGAGATCGGCAAAGGCAGTTTGTTCCTGTACGATACTTTGCTTAAATCTTAAAACAGTGAACTGCACTCGGAGAGGTTTATGGGACAGGCTTTTTGGACAGGGGTTCGACTCCCCTCATCTCCACCATAAGTCCACCATAAGTCCACCGTAATTTTGATAGAATTACGGTGGACTTTTTTGCTTGAAAACCGCTTGAGCAAGGCTTTTCGACTGTTCTGACACATAACACCCACAGGCGCAGAGCATATCTGTGGCGGGGCGTTTTGGGTTTATTTCGGCATTATAAGCCGTTGCCATAAAATGTGGCGAAACGGACGGAGAAAAGCGAGGGCATGAAGCCCGTTTGGGGGCCATCAAAAGCCCGGATAAAGCCCAGAAAGTGGCAGTTGAAGAGTGCTTCAGAGGAATATATAATTAAATACGGAAATACGTAATTGATTAAATGATTCAAGGAGGCCCAGTCATGGCGAACATGTTCGGGAAAAACGCTGCCGACCGCAAGGCTGAGCAGAAGAAGATAGAGAAGGCGGTGGCTGAACCTGCCGCCGAAGACGAGAAGCGCACGACGCTCTCGCTGTCGCTCACGGTGAGTGACAAGAAGGCGCTCAAGCTGATGGCGATGGAGCAGGAGACCACGATTGCCGCAATCATCCATGGATGGATTCAGGAGCATCTTGAGGAGGTGGAGAAGTAAATGGCTGGGCATACAAATGCGAGCATGAGTGCGGCTATTAAAGCAAAGAACGATGAGTTCTATACGCTCTTAACAGATATCGAGAAGGAAATGCGTCATTATCGCAAGCACTTCAAGGGTAAGACCGTGCTCTGCAACTGCGATGACCCGTTTGAATCAAACTTCTTCAAGTATTTTGTGCTGAACTTTAACCGTCTTGAGTTGAAGAAGCTGATTGCGACGTGCTACGCTACGTCCCCTATCGCGGGACAGTAGCTCTCGCTGTTTGACGTTGTGGGCGGCGAGGAGGAACAGCGCAACAAGCCTTATAAGGCTGTGGTGACGAAGGTTTACGATGTGACCGGAGACGGTGGTGTAGACATGTTCGACGTCGCAGAACTGTTCAAAACGCATGAAAACGAGCTAACGGAGCTTGAAGGCGACGGGGATTTTCGCTCGGACGAATGTCTCGCCCTGCTCGATGAGGCGGATATTGTAGTTACGAACCCTCCGTTTTCATTGTTCCGTGAGTATGTTGCGACCTTGATGGAGTATGATAAGAAATTCATCATTATTGGTAATAGCAATGCAATTACTTATAAGGAAGTATTTCCGCTAATAATGCAAAACAAGCTTTGGCTCGGCGTCACTCGTAGCGGGACCGGGTCGATGTGGTTTCGTATCATGGACGATTTTCCTGTTAAATCTGGTCAAAAAGTTGAGAATGGCGTGCGTTATCAAACAATTGGTAATTCTGCATGGTTCACCAATCTTGATGTCAAGAAGCGACATGAAGAGATGATTTTGGTGAAGCGATATACACCAGACGATTATCCTCGCTATGATAATTACGATGCTATCGAGGTGTCAAAAATTTTTGATATCCCGCTTGATTATAGCGGAGTAATGGGGGTGCCTATCACCTTTTTAGGAAAGTACAATCCCGACCAATTTGAAATAGTTGGTATAACGAAGACTTGGTTTGGTGGGGCTTCAAAAACTTATGATATGCAGACACAAGTTAGCAAAAATGGAGCCACATCAACAGTATCAAAGCTAAATGATGGACCGGCTTTAAGGGTTAGCGTGCCGCCAAAAGATAAAACATACTACATTGTTGACGGAGAATACTTTATTCAAGCGTATGCTCGCGTTCTTATCCGTAACAAGTATCCTGAGCAGCCGAAGGGGGTGCAGCAGTAGTGCATATCGAAGAGCGCAAGGTGACCGTGCGTGAGGTCACTGAGGGATATTTTAATGACGCCGAGGAAGGCGTGGTTGGCTACGATGACCAGTTGGACATCCGCCCGAAGTATCAGCGTGAGTTCGTCTACAAGGACAAGCAGCGTGATGAGGTCATCCGTACCGTAATGAAGGGCTTGCCCCTGAACGTGATGTACTGGGTGGACCGAGGCGAGCAGTACGAGGACGATCCGGACGAGCCGAGGTACGAGGTGCTGGACGGTCAGCAGCGCACCATCTCGCTGTGTGAGTATGTTGACGGGTCGTTCTCCGTGGACGACAAGTATTTCGACAACCTGCCGAGCGATAAACAAAAGCAAATTCTTGATTACCAGTTGTTCGTGTACGTATGCGAGGGAACGGATTCCGAAAAACTGGACTGGTTCCGCATCATCAACATCGCAGGCGAACAGCTTACCGACCAAGAGCTGCGCAATGCGGTGTATGCGGGTTCATGGGTGTCCGACGCCAAGCGCTATTTCTCGAAGACGGGCTGTGCGGCGTCTACGCTTGCGGACGATTACCTGAAGGGTTCGAGCATCCGTCAGGAGTTTTTGGAGAAGGCCATCTCTTGGGCAGCAGCCGCCGAAGGCAAGTCCATTGAGGGATATATGGCGGAGCATCAGAACGACCCGACGGCACAGGCGCTGTGGAGCTACTTTCGCTCGGTTATCGAGTGGGTGCAGGCTGTGTTCCCAAAGAAGCGCAAGGAGATGAAGGGCCTCCCGTGGGGCTTGTTTTATAACGAGCATCATGAGCGTCGCGACCTCGACCCGAAGGCGCTTGAGGAGCGTGTGAGTGCTTTGATGGCGGATGAGGACGTTACGAAGAAGTCGGGCGTCTATGAGTTTCTGCTGACGGGCAACGAGAAGGCACTGTCCATCCGCGCGTTCGACCAGCGTACGAAGCGTGAGGCATACGAGCGTCAGGGTCACAAGTGCGCTATCTGCGGCGAGGAATTTGAGTTCGAGAAGATGCACGGCGACCATATCAAGCCGTGGAGTAAGGGCGGACACACGACACCCGATAATTGTCAGATGCTTTGCACGGATTGCAACCTGAAGAAAGGTGCGCAGGCGTAAGCCAATAAAGCCCGCCATTCCGTCAAGGCGGCGGGCTTTATGATTAAATACGTATTTATGCAATTCGTCAATCAAAGGGGAAATACTCATGAAAACCTATGAGCAGAAATCGCGGGGAGGGAGGGTGAGCGCATGGCGCGCAAGAAGAAATTCGCGCCGAGCAGCGGTATTTCAAGGAGTGGTTCAACAATCTGCCACCGGAAAGCCGGGTGCGTAAATGTAAGGAAATGATGTTCAATCAGCTTAACAAGCTGAACATGGTGGACGCCGCCGAACTACGCACCTACATAAACCGCATTGTGGACGATATGGACAAGGCACAGCTTGCCGCCATGGAGAAAGCGCCGCTGGGCTATGCGGCGAAGATCCGTGACAAGATCGAAACGCTGCTGGAAGCCCACTATCGGGAAACTTTTGAAAGGTGGCTGGAAACGGAGCGCATTGTCTGCAAGCCCTATTTCCGTCTGCGCCCCTCTATCCATCCTGCCACATATACCGACATATATGCTCGTTCGCTGTACACGGCAGAGGACGGCAACATGAACAAGCTGGAAGAAAAGCTGATTGTGGAGTTGACTGCCCTGCAAAATGTCCGCTGGTGGCACAGGAATATTGCAAAGCAGGATTTTGCAATCAATGGCTTTATCAAGCATTATCCCGATATTCTGATTATGACTAAAAGCGGCAAGCTCATCTGCGCGGAAACCAAGAGCGAACATCTGAAAATGATGGTAGCCGGGAGAGAATTGCTCTCGGTCAGGCATGGCGTACAGCAGCGGGCAAGGATTTCCGCTATTACATGGTATTTGAGAATGAGGAAAACCTCTTGCCGGGTGCGGTGAGCATGAGTCAGTTTATAGACACGATAAAGGCGCTGTGAGGGAGGTGGATGTTATGAAACTGCCGTATGAAAACGAACTGTATGAGCTGCGAAAATGGATAGACAATACAAATGCGACATTGAATATGCAATTTCTCCACACGCCTCCTGAAATTCAATCCGTGTGCCAATGGATCCGTGCGATAGCGACTGGCATACAGAGTGATTACCCATTCTATGCTGCTACATTGCCTCGTATTGCAGATATTCTTTTTCAATCAAGCGGTATGGGTGCTGCATTCTTGAACATCGCTGCATTCGGAGAGTTAGTTGTTATCATTCGACATATCGAAGCAGAACCTGTTGTTGTCCAGTTCTGGTCAGAGATACACCCGCGGATTGTGAATGTTTCCCGTGGGCTATATGTGGATGGACATTGCTCAACCGCAGCAGAAAAGGCAGTCAAAGAAGTGGAGTCTCGTCTACGTGAAAAGTTTGCAGAGTTAAAACCCGGAATAGCAATTCCTTCAAAGATCGGTGATGTGATCGGCGCACTCGTAAGTGAAAACGGCGCTTTCAAATTCTGTGACACAACTACTACCAGTGGCAGGGATTACCGACGTGGAATCCAATCTCTGTTTGAAGGAATCATGGCAGCCTATCGCAATCCTGCGGCTCATGCCAATCTTCAATATGAAAAACGTGAGGCTATGGAACAAATTATGTTAGCCAGTCAGTTGCTGTATGTGCTGGACAAGACATATCAATAGGAGCATCTTTTTGTTGGCTAGAAATATACAAGCAATCTGACAAATTACTTTCTGGAGGAATTATGGATAAGCGATTCTTTGATACGCAGAATGTAATATTGCTAAAAGTTGACGAGGCAGACTTGAATTCATTTTTGGTGGATATGGATTTAGACGATAATGGACAATATTCATTTCAATTGGAGCCTTTAGCTAATGCCATAATGGGAACAATTCCAGAATATGTTTTCGCTGACTACAAAGGAAGTAGTCTGTCCCTTGTTGAGAGTGTTGCAAGACTAAAGGAAGCCGCAAAGAGTATATACAAAATCAAAGAGTATGAAACTATGTACCGGGCATATGTGAAAAATGATCCTGCGGCTTTGGCAGAAATAGAAACATTAAGTTACAAAAACCGAGGTGAATTTGGAGAACTGCTCCTTCATCTTTTGTTGCGTGATTTCAAAGGAACCATTCCATTGATCTCAAAGGTTTACTTTAAAGATTCACCAGGGGTACCTGCTCATGGTTTTGATGCGGTACATATCACGCCTGATGATAAAATCTTGTGGTTAGGTGAAAGCAAATTTTATTCTGATGCTAAGAGAGGAATTGATGCACTACTGGAAGATTTAGACGAACATTTCAAGCACGATTACTTAAACGAACAATTTGTAATTATAAAAAAGAACCTTGAGAATAACTCTATTCCACAGAGAGACGAATGGATTAAAAGGTTAACAGCATGTACGCGATTGCGGGATCAGTTATCTATGATAAATATTCCTATGCTTTGTATGTATCCTCATGATGTCTATAAAAAGTTCACGAATATGAGCGATGCCGCTGCCACCACATATCATGAGGCGAATATCAGAGAACTAAAGTCTTACTTTGATTCTCATAATAAACATCCGTTGCAAACGAGTCTAAATATTATACTTCTTTTGTTTCCGATCGAAAGCAAGAAAGCGTTAGTCACATGCTTACACAAGAAACTGTGGCATATGCAGAATATATGAGGTTTGCTATGATTGATGATACTTTTGCTAAATTGAAGGACGAATCTTCCACATTTTCATTGAATGAAAGTTTTGAGCTTTCCCGCGTGTGCGCGGAATATTTAAATGTCGAAGATGAAGTCAAGAATGAAGTGGCGCGGAAAATCTTAATCCATGTCCTTGATAGATGGAGTTCATTCCCAAGTGAAACTCGGTCTCTTTGGACTGACCTTGTTGAGACTGCTGGTTTCTATCCATATCTATATCGTCACGATAATGACATGGAATTAACATCCTTATCCGATGAAGTTAGGGCAAATTCTCATTTATCTTCTTACCTACCTGTTGCACTACATTCAGATCAGAAAAAACTCTTGAAGTGGTTACTTGCGGGGAAGAATATGGTAGTTAGCGCGCCAACAAGTTTTGGAAAAAGTTTGCTTATTGAGGAACTCGTCGCATCAAATAAATACAGGAACATAGTTATCATTCAGCCAACGCTTGCACTTCTGGATGAGACCCGTTTAAAGCTAAAGAAATATTCAGACTCGTATAAAATCATTGTCCGCACTTCTCAAGAGGCATCAGATACCAAAGGAAATTTGTTTTTGCTCACTGCAGAGCGAGTTATGGAATATTCTCCGTTACCACATATTGATTTACTTATAGTTGATGAGTTTTATAAGATGAGCTTAAGGCGAGTAGACGAGCGCGCAACAACATTAAACAATGCTTTCTTAAAAATTGTTACTTCGTCTGCAACTCAGTTTTATCTGCTAGGACCTAATATTGACGATGTAACCCATGAATTCAAGAAAAAATACTCGGCATTATTCTATAGAACAACATTTTCGTTGGTGGATTGCAATGTCATAGACCTAAGTAGTCGGTTTAATCAAACATTAAGTGACAAGAAACAAGAAGAGGAAAAGTTGCCAGTTTTATTCGACCTTTTGGACTCTCTGAAGGATAAACAAACGCTTATATATTGCTCATCCCCAGCGAGAGCACGCCGATTTGCCAAAAAATATTTGGAGCATTTACAAAAACAAAAAGTGTCCCCAGATTGTATGGTATCACTCGTCGAGTGGATAAATAAAAATATTTCGCCGAGTTGGAGCCTCTCTACAGAACTAACATATGGAATTGCATTTCACGATGGATCGTTGCAGAAACATATAGCAAGTTCAGTAATTAGATACTTTAATGCTGGGCAGCTTAGATATGTGTTTTGCACATCAACAATTATAGAAGGAGTTAATACAAGCGCGAAAAATGTCGTTCTTTTTGATGGTAAAAAGGCATCTAGTTTTATTGACTTCTTTGACTATAGCAACATTAAGGGAAGATCTGGCAGGTTGATGGAGCACTACGTTGGAAATATTTATAATTTTGTAACTACTCCACCTCAGAAGAAGGTTGTCATTGATATTCCTTTTGTTGAGCAAGACCCATCTATAATCACAGACGAAGTCCTTATTAATATTCCACAAGAGAGAATAAAGCCTCAGGTCTTAGATCGGTATAATAATCTATATAGTATACCCGATGATTTGATGAGAATTATCAAGATTAATGGAGTCAGTGTAAATGGGCAAATGAGCATTTACTATGCACTGCAACGAGATATAGCAACTAATCAGCATCTTATCTCATGGTCTCAAATGCCAAGTTGGGACGCGTTAGTTTATGTGCTTTCTCTATCGGAAAATAATTTATTCAGTTTTCAAGACCGGCACGGCGTTTTATCGGTGAAGCAACTGGCAAGGTACTTAAATTTATATCGTAGGCATCGAAACATTATGGTAATTGTTCAGGACATTTATCAAAGTCGTTTGTCAAAAGTTAAAGATCAAACAGCTTCGCGTAAAAGACAATATCTTGATGATGCAATTGAAACATCATTTCACATATATCGTCATTGGTTTCAGTATACCGTTCCTAAAGCTCTACGGGTGGTGGATAGCTTGCAACGATATGTTTGTGAGCGGAATCATGTAAAAGCCGGTTCATATAGTTTTTATGTTCAACAACTTGAAAATGATTTTGTGCCGGAGCGGCTATCAATCTTGCTGGAATATGGGATTCCGAGTTCAACAATCATAGCTATTCAATCTATGATTCCGCCGAGTCTAAACGATGACAACCTGATCGAATATATTAAACGGCATAAGCAAGAATTATCTAGTTTACTAATGCGTTATGAAATAGAACGTTTAGAATATAGTTTATAATTACGATATAAAAGTTTCAAAATCCGGTCTGACATCTGCTCGGATTTTGATTATACTATATTTGACCCCGAATTGGAGGTTGAATGGCATGAAACAACTGGGTATGCGCCTTCGCGTGTTGCGGGAAGGTATTGGTTTATCCCAATCAAAATTTGCCGATGTGATCGATTCTACACAGTCCAGCATCAATCGCTATGAGAACGGTCAGGCAACACCGACGGTGGAACTTCTGCGCAAATATGCCGATTATTTTGATGTTTCCATGGACTATATCTTTGCCCGGTGCGATGATCCGCAGGGAAAGCTCTATGAGGCAAAGCCGCCGGTCGATGCAAACAATCCAGAGCTTAGAAGGTTTGTTGAGATGTGCTTCGATTCGGAATCACCGATGAATGAAAAGCTGAAAAAGGCTATGCTGAAAATGCTTGAGGAGGCGAAACCATGAGCAATGAACTAATCCACAATCCGGGACAATTTGATGAGGTCATCCATATCATCGACAATGCCCGCAGCCGCGCTATGAAGGCTGTCAATGCTGAACTGATTCAGATGTATTGGGAGATCGGCGCTTATGTCAGCGGTAGGGTGAAAGATGGTGGCTGGGGAAAAAGTGTGGTTGTAGATTTTTCCGAATTTCTGCAAGCGCATTATCCGGGAACAAAGGGATTTTCTGCGCAGAACATCTGGCGTATGAAGCAGTTTTATGAGACTTATTGTGACAACGAAAAACTCTCACCACTGGTGAGAGAAATTCCGTGGACGAGCAATCTGCTGATTATGACTGGCTGCAAGACCGATGAAGCGCGTGAGTTTTATCTTCGCCTGTGCATAGCAAATCACTACACAAAACGTGAGCTGGATCGTCAGATCGGCAGTATGCTGTATGAGCGGACGATGATCTCTCACGAAAAGTATAAAAACCTGCTTATTGGGAACGGCGGACTTGCAGCTTTGCGCGATTCCTATGTGTTTGAATTTCTCGAACTTGAAAAACCGTACAAGGAAAAAGATTTGCGGCGGCAGATTGTCTCGCATCTGAAAGATTTCATTTTAGAGTTTGGACATGATTTCACTTTTGTTGGCGAAGAATACCGCGTTCAAGTTGGCAACACGGATTTCTTCATTGATTTGTTGTTCTATAACCGTGCATTGTCCTGCCTTGTCGCAATCGAATTAAAAATTGATACTTTCCGCCCTGAGCATCTGGGACAGCTCAATTTTTATCTGGAAGCACTTGACCGTGATGTAAAGAAGCCGAATGAAAATCCGAGTGTTGGTTTAGTCCTCTGTACCGGCAAGGATGATACGGTAGTCGAATACGCGCTCAGCAGGTCTATGTCTTCGACAATGGTCGCAGACTACACATTGCATCTACCTGATAAAGCCATTCTGCAAAACAAGTTGCGTGAATTGACAGAGCTCGCACTGGAAAGTGGCGAAGGTGACCAGGGTGATGAAGAATGAATGCTGTCATCTATGCCCGCTATTCCTCCGACAACCAGCGCGAGGAATCTATTGAAGGGCAGCCCCGAGAGTGCCGGGAATATGCTGAACGTAACGAAATGACGGTTGTCGGAGACTATATTGGCCGGGCATTATCTGCAAAAACAGCAGATCGCCCCGAGCTCCAGTACATGATCAAGGACAGTGCAAAAGGGTTGTTCAAGATTGATAAATTTGTAAACGCTGTGTATGTGTTCGATGATAAACTGGTCTTGACCTACAACTATCAGCACGGAACGGAGGCAATCTCGCTTGACGAGATCGAGTCGGCGTTGAGTTCGGATTTTGATGGGGCTACTCCACCAGAAAGTGATAGAATCGCAGCGTGCGATTCTTTTTTCTTTATATGGGAAGAACAAATGAGAGGGTTATTTGGATTGCAAATAAGAAGTGAGAAGTAAAGGCGTTTTTTACATACGAAGAATCCGACGGCAAGACGTGCACGGATGAAGGCAGGGGACGATCCGATGGATGGGTCGGACCCGATCTGCGGATCTGCCATCCTTTTCTGTATTGACACTCATCGATATTCGTGATACAATTCGAATAGAGAAAATTCGATATTGCAAAAGGAGGTACAGACCATGATCCAGATGATCACAGGCACAGAAAATTTCGACAAGGCGCTGGAAAAGGGCGATATGATCGCCGGCTTCAGCGCACCATGGTGCGGCTACTGCCGCCGCCTGCAGCCGATGATCGTGAAGCTGTCGGAGGAGATCGACATCCCGATCTACGGCGTGAATATTGATGAGGATGAAGCACTGGCAGAGCGCTATCACATCGAGACGATCCCGGATATCGTGTATTTCAAGGACGGCAAGCCGGTGGACAGCATCATCGGCTATGGCAATGTAGGGTATCCGGAGCTCAAGGCGTTCGTGGAGAAGAATCGGTGATAGGGAGTGGCTGGTGACTAGGGACTGGTGACTAGTGACTGGTGGCTTGAATCCCACTTTCGGGCATCGCCCCATTGAACCCATTGCCCCCTCAAAAAGACAGACCTTCTGGTCTGTCTTTTTATTTTTCTTCCTCTTTTCTAAGGCTGCGTGGTAAAATAAAAAGAAAATTCAGAAATGAGGAGAGACCATGAGAGAGGACGAGGCGGATTCCCTGGTGAGGCTGGGGAAGGATTATCTTCATATACGAAACTACGATAAAGCGATGAAGTATCTGGGGCATGCCGTGATGCTGGGCAAGACGAATGCGGTGCGTGATCTCTATGCGCTCGGCGAGCATTTCCTGGCAGAGAAAAACTACAAGAAGGCAGAGGAGGCTTTCCAAATGCTGGCAGATCGCGGGCATGGGGAAAGCTGTCTCATACTTGGAGAGATGTGTGAGAAGGGTCTTGGCCGCCAGCGGGATTATCAGGCGGCCTTTGGCTTCTATAGCGAAAGCTTCCAGCAGGGGGTCGACCGGGGGGCATACCGGGCAGGGATGCTCATGCGTGAGGATGCGCTTCGGGTGGTCGAGGTGCGAGACATCGCACTCACCTGGCTGGAAGAGGCGATCAAGGCGGGGATCTATGAAGCGTATGCGGCGGTCGGGGATCTTTACAGCGAGCATTTCACGGCGGGCTCGACGCCGCGAGATGATCAGGAGGCATTTTCCTGGTACATGAAGGGGGCGATGCGCGGCGATGCGCTGTGTCTCTTTCGCGTGGCGGTGTGCTTCGCCGAGGGCTATGGGACGAAGCCGGATATCCCGCGTGCGCTTCGCCTCTATCGGCAGGCGGCGGATGCCGGGAGTGCGCTCGCCTGCAGGCAGCTTGGGGAGATGTATGCGGCTGGTATTCATGTGCATCGTGAGATCCGAAGGGCGCTTACGTGGTTTCTTCGCGCCTATGAGCTGGGGGATCAGGGAGAGAAAAGAGCGGCTGCGATAGGGATGCTGGGCGTGGTGCAGGCGTATATCGATACGCCGCGCTATGAGGAGGTCGAAGAGCTTCTCCATTCCTTCCTGGAGAAGCTTCATGCAGCGGGGGATACGAGCTGTCTCTTCGCACTGGCAGACATCGAGCGACGCCGGGGACGGATGGATCTCTATCTGAAGGATCTGGAGATGGGGATGCAGGCAGGGCATGACAGCTGCCGTGAGCGCTGGGTGCAGTACTATATGAATGAAGTGGTGACGGAGCTGCGGGTACTGGAGCCGATATTTGACGAGCTTGCCGAAAGGCGGGGCGAGAGAAAGTTCTTCGATGATTATCTTGCACATACGAGGCATGCGGTTTCTTGCTGCGAGAAGGCGGCAAAGGCGGGCAGTCCGGAGGCCTGGGCGCTCCTTGCGTATCTCTATCTCTACCATGGCGCGGATATCGGGAAGAGAAATGCGGATTTTCTGGAGGCTGCGGAGAATGGAAGAAATGCACGGATCATGGATATGGATCTCTTTCTGTGGACGTACTTTGCAGGTCCCTCCGGAGAGGAGCAAGGAGAGCTTCATCACGAGAATCCTTTGAAGGCGTTCCGGTTCGCGCAAAAGATGGCAAAGAAGCGGAATGAGGATTTCTATGAAGTGCTGGCGGATTACTATCGACGCGGATATGGGACAGAGCCGAATCCCCAAATGGCGGAACGGTATCTGGATAAAGCGGCTAAAGTGAAAGAAAAGGGGAAAAGGAAATGACATTTACATCTTATATCGATCAAGTCAGAGCGGAAAGACCGCTCGTGCATCACATCACGAATTATGTGACGGTCAATGACTGTGCGAATGCCTGTCTTGCGATCGGCGCATCGCCTGTCATGGCCGATGCGGTGGATGAAGCGGAGTCGATGGTCTCCATCGCGCAGTCGCTGGTGTTGAATATCGGGACGCTGAATGTGACGAAGGTCGAAGCGATGATGGTGGCAGGCCGCAAGGCGAATGCGCTCGGTATTCCGGTCGTTTTTGATCCTGTCGGCGTGGGGGCGACGCCTTTCAGAAACCGTATGGCGGCTGAACTCATGCGTCAGATCCGGATGGCGGTCGTGAGAGGAAATATTTCTGAGATCTGCTCTCTGGGAGGAGAGGCAGTGGCAACAAAGGGGGTCGACGCGGGCCAGGCAGATGCCAAGGTCGCGGAAGAGGTCGCTTCGATGCTGGCGAAGAAATGGCAGGCGACGGTCGTCATCAGTGGCAAGACGGATATCATCACAGATGGGAAAAGGGTCATGCATATCCAGAATGGCTGCCCTGAGATGTCGGATATCACGGGTTCCGGCTGCATGTGTACCACACTCGTCGGTGCGTTTGTCGGTGCGCATCCGGAGGATCCCTTCGGCGCCTCTGCCGCGGCGATGCTCTCGATGGGGATCGCGGGTGAAAGAGCCTGGAAATCATACGGGCATCAGGGACTTGGTCATTTCCACATGGGCATTCTGGATGAGCTTGGCCGCATGAGCGCCTCTGGCATGGAAGCGGAGGGCAAGTATGACATCCTTTGATCTTACGCTCTACCTCGTGACTGACCGGCGTATGCCCAAAGAAGGATTTGAAACTGTCGTCGAAGAGGCGATCCGGGGCGGCGTGACGCTCGTGCAGCTTCGTGAAAAGGAAGGGGATACGGGTCTGCTCTACGAACGGGCGCGCAGGCTGAAGGAAGTGACGGACCGCTATCATATCCCTCTCATCATCGATGACCGCATCGACATCATGCTGGCAGTGGATGCGGCGGGCGTTCATGTGGGACAGAGCGATATGCCGGCGGCCATCGCAAGGCAGATGATCGGACCGGATAAGATCTTGGGCGTCTCAGCAGCCGATCTCACCGAGGCGCTCATGGCAGAAGCAGACGGCGCAGACTACCTCGGCGTCGGCGCGATGTATCCCACGAAGACAAAGACGGATGCGGACTTCACGACCAGAGAAACGCTGGAGGAGATCAAGCGCAGCGTCCACATCCCCGTCTGTGCCATCGGAGGCATCAATGAAAAGACCATCCCTGACTTTGCGGGCAGCGCGATCGACGGCTTCGCTATCGTCTCTGCCATCATGGCGAGCGAAGAGCCAAAGGCGGCTGCGGAAAAGCTGAAACGGATGATCGGGCAGACGCTTGGGGCAGAATGAGGGGAATGATATATTAGGGAAACGCTGATTCCATCGCAGAGTCAGTTTCTACAAGAATTTTTATGCATAGCTTCGTCAAAGCCTTCCTTATGGGAATACCGTCAGCCAAAATGGCGGCGTAGCCGCTACTAATTTGCCTTCCCCATTGGGGAAGGGGGACCGCGTCAGCGGCGCTCGGGTGCTTTCATAAATCGCCGGCTTGAGACGCTCCTTTTTCACTCCGCTCTGCGCCCCAACCTCCGCCCTGCGGGCACCTCCTTCCAAAGGAAGGAGGGATCGATACACTCGAAACGACCCACATTCTCGCCCCTTCCTCTGGAAGGGGCTGTCTGGCGTAGCGAGACGGGGTTGGCTCCCCGTATGTTGGAAATGCGTTTCCCCCGTATCGCTATCCCCACCACTTTCGGATATCGCCCTTTATAAAAATCAACGCGGAGCGGCGCTTGGGTGCTTTCGTTAGCAGTGATTTGTGCAAAAACGTTTTTCCATCTGCATCATCCTCTTTCATACCGCCAGTGCCCTATCCGCCCCTTCGGGGCACCTTCCCCTCGAGGGGAAGGCTGACGATACGGGAATACCGTCATCTAAAATGCAGCGAAGTCGCCACCAGAACCCTGAAGTATGAAAGCAGGGATGAGTAGCTAGGGACTGGGGACTAGTGACTTGAATACCACTTTCGGGCATCGCCCCGTTTCGTCATCCTGAGCGGCGAGAAACGTCGTATGTGAGATAACGAATGCCAGAACAGCTGCGACCTGAGCCATCGATCTCGGCGAAGCCGCCACCACAACCTTGAACCCTGAACCTTGAACCCTCTTTCGCCCAATCAAGGGGCGGCCCGCCCGCGGGCGAACTCCTAATTCTATTTCCTCTTGACCTGTACTACAGAGTAGTATAAAATAAGGTTTGATATTGGCTTTATATTCGATAGGAAAGGCCGATCTGCCCTTGGGTAGATTCAGAGGAGGATGCAGAGTGAAGTATTTTTTGATTGGTTTGACAATGGTTGTTTCCTTACTGGTGATCGTAGTCGTTGTAGCTCAGGAATCCAAGCAGGCGGGAATGGGCTCTGCCATCGGCGGCGGCGCAGAAGGCGCTGTGGGCGGCAAAACCAGAGGTAAGGATGCTGTACTCTCCAAGTTCACGGTGGTATTTGGCATTGTCTTTGCTGTGCTTTGTCTCGTGCTTGGAAGATATATGAATACTTTCTGATGAAAAGAAAAGGGGCTTGCATAGAAGCAAGCCTTTTTTTATTAAGAGGGTGACTAGCGACCAGGGTTAGCCCGAGGGACGTGCCATCCCTTGATTGCGAATGAAAGCTTTGTGTAAATTAGGAATTAGGAATGAGGAATGAAGGTGGCGGCTTCGCCGCGATTATATATGGGGCGATGCCCGAAGGCAGTATTCAAGTCACTAGTCACTAGTCACTCGAGGCTCCTAATCCCTAGTCCCTAGCTACTCATCCCTGCTTTCAAACTTTAGTATCCAGCAATCAGGGGGCAACCCTGTTTTGCCCGTTGCCAGCGAGCAGCGGTCAATTCATACAGGAGAACAACAATGGAAGAAAAGAAAACGCTTTTATCTTATAAGCCGGGGACGATCCTGCAGGGCGTATACAAGTCGTATGGCCGGTTCGGATTTCTGATCACCGATGACGACCACGAGGATGTGTATATTTCCGACCGCGACCACTTGAATGCGGTGAATAATGATACCGTCGAAGTGAAGACGATGAAGAGCGAGACGGGCCGTCACAATACGGAGGGCCGTGTCATGAAGGTCTTAGAGCGTGCCAATGATACCTTCGTCTGCACCTATGAGATGCTGAAGGATGGCGGCGAAGCCGTGCCGATCGACGAGAAGGTGGATATGTACATCGAGATCCCCGAGGGACAGGAAATGGATGCCACCACGGGGGCGCGTGTCATCGTAGAAGTCACTCGCTGGCCGGGGGAATGGACGGATGCGGAGGGCCGCGTGACGGAAGTCATCGGATACAAAGGCGATAAGGGACTTGATATCGATATCATCGTCGCGCAGCATCGTCTGCCGCATGAATTTTCGGAAAAGGTACTGGATGAGGCGGACCATCTGCCGCGGGATATCCAGATGGAAAAGGGCCTTACTGATTTCAGGAAACTCCCGATCGTCACCATTGACGGGCCTGACTCGAAGGATCTGGATGATGCGGTGTACTGTGAGAAGAAGGCAAACGGGCATTTTGAGTTGTCTGTCCACATCGCGGATGTGTCGCGCTATGTGACGAAGGGGTCGCTCCTTGATGACGAAGCCTATCGCCGCGGCACCAGCGTGTATCTGGCGGACCGCGTCATCCCGATGCTGCCTTTCCAGTTGTCGAATGACCTTTGCAGCTTAAATCATGATGAAGACCGCTATGCGATGTCCTGCGTGATGGATGTGTCGCCGGATGGCAAGGTGAAGACCGAGCTGGTCACGCCGTCTATCGTGCGAGTGGCACGCCGCTGCAATTATCCGGAAATCAATAAGGCCTTCCACGAGGGCATTATGCCGGAGGATCTTGCCCACTTCATGCCGATGCTTGAAGACCTGAAGGCGTGCGCGGATGCCCTTCGTGCTGACCGCACCCGCCGCGGCGCGCTTGACTTCGATTTCCCGGAATATAAAGTCATTCTCAATGAAGAGGGGACACCGCTTCGCATCGAGAAGCGCATCAGAAGTGATGCGGAAAAGATGATCGAGGATGCCATGATCGCAGCGAATGAAGCGGTGGCGCGTTTCCTGGAAAAGACAGGACACACGTCGATTTACCGCGTGCATGAGCATCCGGATGAAGAGAAACTGAATTCTCTGAAGCGGCTCATCGCTATCATGGGGCTCGATCTCTCCATCCCGAAAGATCCGGAGCCGAAGGATATCCAGAAGCTCTTGGAAACGGTGAAGGGAGAAGACATCGAAGCGGTCGTGCAGGTGATGACGCTCAGGAGCCTTCCGCAGGCCTGCTACAGCACGGAAAATGCCGGACACTTCGGTATCGCGAGCGAATGCTATACGCACTTCACCTCGCCGATCCGCCGCTATCCGGATCTCATGGTACATCGCCTCATCCGGCAGGCGATTTCGGATAGGCTCTCCAAGGCGGAGCTCAAGAAACAGACCGAGTTCCTCCTGCGCGCCGCTGACCATTGCTCGGAGACAGAGCAGAATGCGACCGATACCGAGCGTGATGTCGATGACCTCAAGATGACAGAGTACATGGTGCCCTTCGTCGGCGAGCCATTCGATGCGCATGTGACCGGGGTCACCCGCTTCGGCGTCTTTGTGGGTCTGGACAATGGCGTAGAAGGCCTCGTCCACATCGACTCCATGGATGATGACGAATACATGTATCAGGAAGATACGATGACCTTGAAAGGCCGCTTCTCCGGGACGACCTACTCCATGGGGATGCCCGTTCGCGTGACCCTTGTCAAAGCGGATAAGGAACGCCGTGAAGTCGACTTCATCATGGGAGAAATCCATTCCCCGCTGAATCTGGAAAAGAAAACCAGAGCGTCTGCGAAATCCAAATCGCATTCGAAAAAGAAAATGAAGAAGGGGAAGAAGTGACTGGTAGCTAGTGACTAGGGACTAGGGACTAGGGATTAGGATAGTCTTTTATAAGCACTTTCTCCCTCCTTCCTTTGGAAGGAGGTGGCGCGAAGCGCCGGAGTGTGCAAGCGAACTGGATTTTTAGGAGTAAACCGACGCGAAAATCCAGTGAGACGCCATTTCGAGCAAAGCGAGATGTTGGCTTCACGAAGCGGGCTTATCACACATCGCGCGGGCCAACCCCGCCTCGCTGCGCTCGGCTGCCCCTTCCAGAGGAAGGGGCTCGGTCTGGCAAGTCATGTACCAGCATTGCTTTATACAAAACTCACGGCGCTTCCAAATTTGATGCGCCGTACCTTCACTCCTCACTCCTAACTCCTCACTTGAAACTATGTATTGCATGAAAATTGACCAACATCCGTAAAGGAGAGATACATGGCCGAGAAAAAAACGGCGCCGCCGATTGCGCTCAATCGGCAGGCACATCATAACTATTTCATCCACGAGACGTATGAGTGCGGCATCGCACTCACGGGGACAGAGGTGAAGTCCATCCGCGCGGGCAAGGCGAACCTGCGTGACAGCTTCGCCCGCATCCAAAAGGGCGAAGTCTACCTGTGGAATGCACATATCAGCCCCTATGAACAGGGGAATATTTTCAACCACGACCCTCTTCGCACCAGAAAACTGCTTCTCCACAAGAAGGAGATCCGCAAGATCGAGATGCAGCTGAAGACAAAGGGCTATACCCTGGTCCCGCTCAAGATGTACTTCAAGCACGGCAAAGTCAAGGTGGAAATCGGTGTCGCAACAGGCAAAAAACTCTACGATAAAAGAGAAGATATGGCTGCGAAAGCCGCTAAGCGTGATCTGGACAGGCGCATCAAAGAGCAGCGGTATGATTAGGATTAGTGACTAGTGACTGAGGGATTAGGAGTGACTAGGAGACATCAGACTCCTTCGTATCGTCATTTCGAGCGAAGCGAGAAATCTTTCTTTCTTGCTTACCGCTAAACGAAAGATGTGTGAAAGCAGAAATACGTAGCACCAAGGCGTCGTTTCTCTGCCGGTGCTTATGTGATACTGACCGCAGCGCAAGAAAGATCCCTCGGCTACGCTCGGGATGACGATAGCGCGAAGCACTATCAAAATTCCG
>DLZS01000128.1:26726-29369 GCA_003447275.1 Dialister sp. | reverse complement strand
AGCAAAGTAAAAAGGGGCTGTGAAGAAATGATGATTCATTTCTTCACAGCCCCTTTTTTCATCCTGCTAGATGATCTCTGAGAGAAGTCTGATGCCTGGGCGGTTACTTTTTCTCTCCGAAGATCCGGAGCATGTAGATGAAGAGATTGATGAAGTCGAGGTAGAGGGTGAGCGCGCAGAGGATGGCGAGCTTCACACCTTCATCAGTGGTGTTCGTGTTGTTGGCGAAAGCGATCTCGCGGATGCGCTTCGTATCATAAGCGGTGAGGCCGACGAAGATCAGGATGCCTGCGTAGGCGAGGATCATTTCCAGGAAAGAGTTATCAAGGAAAAGATTCACCACGGTAGCGATGATGAGTCCGAAAAGCCCCATGAGGCACAGATTGCCCATCTTCGAAAGGTCAGTCTTCGTGAGGTAGCCATAGGCAGACATGACAGCGAAGGTGCCTGCGGTGATGAAGAAGACGCTCGCGATAGAGGTCATGGTGTAAACAAGGAAAATGGAGGCCATCATCGCACCGTTCAGGACGGCATAGATGATGTACATGGCCGCCGCTTTTTTGAGGGACATGCGGGCAACCGCAGAAGAAAGGTGCCATACGAGGGCGACCGTCGCGATGAGGAGCGCCCACATCGTGAATTTGCCGGCGAAGACCAGAGAGAGCAGCATCGGGCTGCCTGCTACGGTGTAAGCGGTGAAGCCGGTGATGGCAAGGGCAATAGCGACCCAGAGATAGATGTCTTTCATGAGGCCGGGCATATTGATGGAGAGGGATTTCTCCCGCTCCCAGGCCATGTCGTTGTTGAACGAGTTCATAGGAAATCTCCTTTCAAAAAAATAGGATCATCGGGAATCCGATGGAATATTCACTCCTGCTATTATTATAGCATATATCAATTGGGGGATATAGAAACAATTGAGCAGCCGATGGCCGGTGGCGGCTTCCCATGGCCGGAGAGTTCCTTATCAGGGAAAGAGGACCGTCCAGTTTTCCATCCTCTTCGTGAGAGGATGAGGGGCTGCACTTTGAGAAGAGGGGTCCCCTGAAATATTCCTGATAGATTTTTTCTATAGCGACTTATGAAAAACAGGAATATCTCCGATACTATGTAGGTATCTATGGAATTTGACATGGCAGGCGGCGGGCTATCCGAAAGGCGGTCATTGGTTTATAATATAGATACAAACTTTTGGAATTTGTTTATAAAATATGTAGAGAGGATTGGCGTGGAGAGAAAGAAACGACTTGCTTTTCTTCTGGCGCTTCTCCTGCTGCCGGAAGCCGTTTTCGCAGCTGCAGGGGGAAACGATCTTGCGATGGGGAATGCCGTAGAGTATCGGTATTCGTCTCATATCACAGGCGATCGGTGGATGCATGATGAGACGACGCTCTATTTCAATGATGGCTTCGGCCGGCTGATCGAGTTCCATTTGACGGTGGAACACCAGATGACGGAGCTTTCCATTCGTCAGAATGGCTGCGTGGTCTGGCGGGGACACCTTCCTGGGGCTGACCGCTTTTCCGTGGTACGTGAGGAGTCGATGGGAGAGGTCTATTTCCTGATCTCATCCGGAGAGAAGAAGTACCGCGCGGGCATCGACAGGGACGATCGATGGAGCGTCTCCGAGTGCAGGAAAACGGTCACACAGGACAAGAGATCGCTTCCGGTGTGATCATTCCGGATTAGCATATTATATATAATTTCTAATGTGACTGAGGGTTGAAAATAGTGTATAATATATAAAAATATGGTTCGTGAAATTCAGGTATTCGTTTATCTGTTTTAGACAGCGGCAAGGTGAGGGGTATGAAGAGACAGATCCATTTAAAACCGGAAGATTTAAATAAGAGCGACAAGCTGGGGCTGACCTACAATCTGGGTCAGGCGCATAAGAGAATGCTCCTCAAGCAGTCCGGTATCATGCAGAAGTTTGGCTTGACTGCGCGCCAGTCTCTGATCATAGCCTATCTTTCTACCCACAAGAAGGATCTGGTCACACAGAAGACGCTGGAAGAACATCTGCACCTGACGAATCCCACCATCACAGTCATGGTGAAGTCCATGATCGACAAGGGCCTTGTGCGTAAGGAGCGTGTGCCGGAAGATGCGAGGAAGTACCGTCTCTTCCTGACAGAAAAAGCCAAGCAGGTCGAGCAGGCGAGCCGTCAGGCGGCCAAGGATCTGGACAAGACATTCTACGAAGGCGTATCGGAAAACGATATGCGCATCTTCAAAGGGGTCTTAGGGCAGATCATGAGAAATCTGGATATGATCTAAGCGTAAAGATGCTTCGAAAGGAGCATCTTTTTTAGTATAATACATGTTGTTGGTTATTTGGGTATGTTCGTAAATGGTTTGAGGGTTAGCCCGTGGGATGGGCTGCCTTTTGATTACGTGTGAAAGCCTCGCTTGAATTAGAAATTAGAAATGAGAAATGAGAAATGGTGGTGCGGCGCATAAAAATATGGAAGCGCCGCGGAATTTTGATAGTGCTTCGCGTCGTCGTCATCCCGAGCGTAGCCGAGGGATCTTTCTTGCACTGCGGTCAGTATCGCATAGGCACTGGCAGGGAACCGACGCCTTGCTGCTATGTATTCCTACTTTCACACATGAATCGTTTATCAGTCTACAAGAAAGATT
>DLZS01000128.1:1692-26453 GCA_003447275.1 Dialister sp. | reverse complement strand
TGACGATACGTGTTTCCTGCATCCTAAAATGCAGTGCTCTATGAATGGTGTGCCCCTTCAAACACTTCTCACTTCTCACTAAGTCCCAAAAATTGATAAATCGCAATACCAGTCCCTAGTCACTAGTCACTTTTCATTCATTAAAGGAGTTTCTTATGCGTAAACCCATCATCGCCGTTACAGCAGACACGCTTCTGGCGGATATGAAGCCGATCAATCAGAGAATGGCGGACTACGCGCCGCGTCCGCTTTTGAATGCGCTGGGGCGCGTCGGCCTGCTCCCCATCATTCTGGCCTATGACGACTACGCCGACCCAGAGGAATATGTGGACAGCTTTGATGCACTCGTGCTATCCGGCGGGCCCAATCCCGCCCCCCGTTTCTACGGAGAAGAGCCGCTTTGGTGCATCGGGCCGACCTACGAGAAGAGAGATATTTTCGAGATCGGGCTCATCAAGGCCTGCCTCAAAGCGGACAAGCCGATCCTCGGCATCTGCCGCGGCCATCAGATCCTGAATGTCGCCTTGGGCGGCAAGCTCTGGCAGGACATGCAGGCGCAGAATCCTAAGGCCACCATCCAGCATATGCAGAAAGCGCCGGGAAACATCGCGACCCATTATATAGAGATCGATCCGGAAAGCCGCCTGCATGATGTCTTGGGAGATGGGCTCTACGTGAATTCGCGCCATTGCGAAGCCATCAAGAAGCTCGCTGACGGTCTCCGCGTCACGGCAAGAAGCAGAGACGGCATCGTCGAAGCGACCGAAAGCGTGAAGAATGACCTCATCACCACCGTCCAGTGGCATCCGGAAAATATGGAGGAAAAGGTGATGGATCCGCTCTTCAAAGCCTTTGCCGAACGTGTCAAGCGGTGGATGGTATGAACACGAGACATGATGGTGAGGCATCTCATGCGGAAGCGTCGCATAGATTGAACAGGCCTCTGCACATAAGGGCAACTTAAAATTCATATTTAAGCATACTTGCAAAACTAAATTCGTGTGGTATAATAATGAGGAAGACGGAAGAGAATGTACGGATTCCGTTCCGCCTTCACAATATAAGCCGCTTTCCCCGAGCGGCTTCTCCACTCCTTTATCTCCTTTTATTTTTACACTCTCACGGAAAAGGGCGGCCCGAAGGCCGCCCTTTTCTTGTGCGCAGGATAACGAATGCGATAAAATGGCATCAGACGTACTTTGGCGGTCCGAAGCTTCCTGTCAATCAGGAAGGAGCTGAGTGTCATGAGTACTTTTGAAACATTGTACCTGATGATTGCTTTTGCAACTCTCATTGTAATGATGTTGAAATAATGTTTTCCTGACATGAAAAAAGCCGCCTGATTCACAAGCGGGTTTCAGTGTCAGCGGACGGCCTTTCTCACCTTTATTTTTCTGGGAGGCGCCGGGCGCTTGCACACGCTGAGGTACGCCTATCATTTGTTTATATTATAGCATAGCCATGCAAGTCATGGCTATGCTTTTTGTATGGTCGATGGGCGGCCACGCACTCCATTCTAGCCCTCTCTTGTGCTTTGTGGTAGAATAGGTTTGAAATGTTGTCTATTAGGAGGTGTTACGTTGTTCGCCTATGCGTTCACGTTTCTTGTGGCACTGACTGTGACCTTTGTGCTGACGCCGGTGGTGAAGAACTTCGCCATCCGCATCGGCGCTGTCGACAAGCCGGATGCGCGCAAGGTACATCATGGACTGATACCGCGTCTGGGGGGACTGGCCATTTACGCCGGCTTCATGGTCTCCGTGATCGCGACCATCGGCTTTACCTATGAGATGGTCGGTATCATGGTGGGAGCGACATTTTTGATCGCGGTCGGCATCGCTGATGATGTGTACTCCCTGCCGCCGAAGGTAAAGCTCTTGGGGCAGATCATCGCTGCGGTCATTCCCGTCGTCATTTTCAATATCAATATCGAATGGATCGACGTACCGCGCCTCGGCATTATTTATTTGCCGGAAATCATATCGCTGCCGCTCACCATTTTCTGGATCATCGGCTTCGTGAATACGGTGAACCTGATCGACGGCCTGGACGGTCTGGCAGCCGGCATTGCGACGATCGCATCCATCGCCATCGCCCTCCTTGCTTTTCAGATGGGGCAGTGGGTGGCTGCAGCGGCCATGATCGCCATGACAGGGGCCTGCCTTGCCTTTCTGCAGTATAACTTCAACCCGGCGAAGATCTTCATGGGAGATACCGGCTCCATGTTCCTTGGCTATATCATCTCGGCCGTGTCCGTCATGGGTTCGATGAAGACCGTAGCGACAGCCGTCCTCATCGTGCCGCTTCTCGCGCTCACCGTGCCGATCACCGATACCCTCCTTGCGATCGTCCGCAGAAAGTCGAGCGGCGTGCCGATCTTCTCACCGGATAAGAACCACCTGCATCACCGTTTGCTGGCCAAGGGGCTGAATCAGAAGCAGGTCGTGCTCGTCATGTACGCGCTGACGGCCTTCTTCTCCTGCACTGCGCTCATCGTCATTCACCTGTCCCTTTGGATCGGCATCGCGATCGTAGCCATCGCCCTCATACTCTTCGTCCTTTGGGCAAGAAAGCTCGGTGTCATGCAGGAGATCGTCCCATCGCCCTATCAGATGGAACAGAAGAAAAAGAAAGATAGTGACTAGTGACTGGTGGCTAGGGATTAGGGATTAGGGATTAGGGATTAGGTTCTTTCCGTGTCAGCCATCTATCCCCTTCCTTTGGAAGGGGAATGCCCGAAGGGCAAGGGGTTGGCCGAGCGAGAAAGATCGAGCCAACCTCCGGCGCTGCGCGCCACCTCCTTCCAGAGGAAGGAGGGAGAAAATGGTTTTCGGGCATCGCTCCCCCTTTATAATTGCGGCGAAGCCGCTACCACCATTCCTCATTCCTAATTTTTCTGAACCATGAACCCCGAACCCAATTTCCACCCAACAACCATACAAATCTCACCCATTTAAGAGAGGAATGCAAGAATCATGATCAAAGTAATGACGATTTTCGGGACACGGCCGGAAGCCATCAAGATGGCGCCCGTCGTGAAAGAGCTTTTGAAGCGGCCGGGCATTGATACGAAGGTCTGCCTCACCGCGCAGCACCGCGAGATGCTCGATCAGGTGGTCGATCTCTTCCATCTGCCGGTGGACTACGACCTGGACATCATGAAGAGCGGGCAGTCCCTCTACGACATCACCGCCCGCGTGCTCCGCGGGCTGGAAGATGTGCTGAAGAAGGAGAAGCCCGACTATGTGCTCGTTCACGGAGATACCACGACCACCTTCACCGCAGCACTGGCCGCTTTTTATCAGCAGATCAAGATCGGTCATGTCGAAGCAGGCCTGCGTACCGGAAACCTGCTTTCGCCCTTCCCCGAAGAAGCCAACCGTCAGCTGACCGGCGTCCTCTCGAATGTGAATTTTGCTCCGACGGAAACGGCCAGAGGGAATCTCCTGCGCGAGAGCAAGGACGATAAGAACATCTACGTCGTCGGCAATACCGTGATCGATGCTCTTCTTGCGACCGTCAAGAAGGACTATCATTTCGAGGATGCGGAGATCGAAGCCATCGAAGAGCACAAGCGTGTGATCCTCGTGACGACACACCGCCGTGAAAATCTTGGCGCTCCGATGCACCACGTCTACCGTGCGCTCCGCCGTCTGGTGGAAGCCGTGCCGGATACCGAAGTGGTCTTCCCGGTGCATAGAAATCCGCTTGTGCGTGAAGCCGTTTCCGAAGAGCTCGAAGGCGTGGCAGGCATTCATCTTGTCGAACCGATGGAATATGAACCATTCACAAACCTGATGGCCAGAAGCGCCATCGTCCTCACCGATTCGGGCGGCATTCAGGAAGAAGCTCCGAGCCTTGGCAAGCCCGTCCTCGTCCTTCGAGATACCACCGAGCGTCCGGAGGCGGTCGAAGCAGGCACTGTGAAGCTCGTCGGCACCGATGAAGAAAAGATCTTCCATGCGGCCTATGAGCTTTTGACGGATGAGAAGGCGTACAAAGCCATGGCAGAAGCCGTAAATCCATATGGAGATGGTCATTCGGCAGAGCGTATTGCAGATGCCCTTCTCTACATCGAAGGATTAAGTGATAAAAAACCGACTAAATTTATAGCCAAGTAAAAAATCCTATGCTATAATGTACATGTACATTTGCATGTTTTACTTTTAACATGCTTTTTTTAGAAACCATAGCGAGAAACCAGATGGATAAGAAGGGGAAAATGCCGAAGGACGATGACTGGCATCCGCTGAGAAGTGCTGCCGTCGCATCAGGGGCAGGCTTGACCATGCTGGCCTCCATCGCTGTGGGCGTATGGGCGGGTCTCAAGGCCGATGAATGGCTGGGCACCGATCCATGGGGACTCATTCTGCTTTCTGTCATAGGAGCGGTGAGCGGTTTGTGGTCTGCAATTACACAGATATTAGGTAAGAAATGATATGAACTTCGACTTGACTTTTCCTCACTATGCCAAGCGCATGAATCAGTACATTCTGGTCATCGCTGTCATCGGCGCAGGCATACTCTTTGCCTGGCAGGGCTGGGCATATGCATTTGCCTGGGGGTTAGGCTGCCTGTTTCATATCTTTTTTTTCAGCCTCATGCTGGTTAAGTTTAATCAGTGGCAGAGAGACAAGCGAGAAGTGGACTTCATCGGACACCGCCTTGTGGTATTCACGATGCTCCGCTTTATTTTGGAGATCGCAAGCTGCGCAGCGGTGATCTTCACGCCGCTCAATATATTGGCCTACTTAGGTGGCTTACTTACACTGCCTGCTGCAACTCTTGGGGAGCGGCTGGTCGGTTTAATTAAGGAGTAGTTTTCTTGATATCCTTGTAAGAGAAAGGGGGTGAGATTATGCATCTTCATACGGGTACACATGTTGTAGAGCAGCTCTTTGGCATGTCTGTGAATATGGATACGCTTTATACCACGTGGCTTACTGCCATTATTGTCTTCATCGCCGTATTTGCAGCAACCAGAGGCAGATCCCTGATCCCGGGAGGCTGGCAGAATGTGATCGAAATGGTCATCGAAGGTCTTTGCTCTCAGTTTGAAAGCAATGTCGGTTCCAATTATCGCAAGGTGGCGACCGTTCTTCTGACACTGTTCCTCTTCATCTTCACTGCGAATCAGATCGGTCTTTTACCAACGGATCATTTGACCGCATCTCCGACCAATGACGTGAATACTACATTGGGTCTATCCATCGCATGTTCTTTGATTACACACTTCTATTTCATTAAGTGTAAAGGCGTGGGGCACTGGCTTGGGCATTTCTTCAAACCATTCCCGATTTTCGCCGTCATGAATCTGATCGAAGAACTTGCGAAGCCGATTACGCTGGCTATGCGTCTATTCGGCAACATTCTCGCGGGTGAAATTCTGCTGGAAGTTTTGTACTTCCTCTGCCCAGCGCTTGTACCTATGATCTGGATCGCCGTATCTTTGTTTATCGGTCTGGTTCAGGCATACATTTTCACCACCCTGACTTCCGTATACCTGAAAGAAAGCGTTGACTGAGTCATAGCCGGTGAAGCGGCTACGCCGCATAATAAACGGAACGGCACCGCCCGTAAAAACGGTAAATACAATAGCCTGCCTTCCCTGATCACGGGGCAGCGCTAAAATTTTTTGCAATTCTCTAGGAGGAATTATCATTATGGATCAGACAATCGTAGCACAGTATTCCCTGATTGCAGCAGCAATCATTGCAGCCTGCGCAGCTCTTGCAGCAGCATTCTCCGACTCCAAAGCCGCAGCTAAAGCTCTCGAAGGTATGACCCGTCAGCCGGAAATGGCAGGCAAACTCTTCACCAACATGCTCGTAGCTATCGGCCTTATCGAATCTATTCCGATCATCGCTATCGTTATCGCTCTCGTACTCGTATTCGCTAACCCATTCCTGAAATAATTATTCCTAATTACAATAATTACGGAATATTAGGCTAAGGAGGGAACGAATTGGTAGACCTGAATGGTACCTTGTTGATGCAGATCGTCAACTTTATCATTCTCTGTGCTATTCTTGGCCATTTCTGCTACAAGCCGGTACTTAAAGTACTCGACGACCGCAAAGCTCGTATTAAAAACGACCTGGACAGTGCTGCCCAGTCCAAAGCTGCTGCTGAAGAACTGAAAGTCAGCTACGAAGCCCAGCTGAAAGACGCACAGGCAAAAGCCCAGGAAATTGTGGACAAAGCAGTCAAGGAAGCCAAGGTGCAGGCGCAGGCACAGATTGATGAAGCCCATGCATCTATCGCCAAAGCAAAGGAACAGGCCAGCCAGCAGATCGAAAGAGAACGCAAGGATGCTCTGGAAGATCTGAAGGCTCAGGTGGCAGTCCTTTCCTGCGATATTGCAGCAAAGATCATCAGCAAGAACATGACGCCGGACGCCAACGACCGGCTCATCGCAGAAAGCATCGCAAAGCTGGATGCTAAAAAAGCAGGTAAATAATCATGGATAAGAACGTAATCCTTGCAAAGAAATACGGTCGCGCCATCTATGAAATCGCTGCTGAACAGAACAGCTTGGAAAAAACAGAAGAAGAACTTCATCTGATTGCAGACGCCATCAAGGAACATGCAGATCTGAAGGAGCTCCTTTTCCATCCTCTGCTTGCAAAGGATGTCAAGAAAGATACGATTAAGAAATTATTTGCAGATAAGGTTCAGCCTGTCGTTCTGCAGTTCTGCTATGTCGTAATCGACAGAGACCGCATTACCGACTTCCCCGCTATGGTAGACGTATATACGACTCTTGCGCATCATGGCATGGGCATCGAAGAAGCTGTGGTGACCTCCGCACTCCCGATGACCAAGTCCCAGGTGGAAGCATTGAAAGCGAAACTCTCCGAAATTACAGGGAAGAAGATTCTCATGAAGCAGAAAGTGGACACGGCGCTGATTGGCGGTTTCACCGTTCAAGTGGGCGACCGCCTGATCGATGGGTCCGTAGCCAGACAGCTGCAGACACTGAAAGCTATTATGATGCAAAGAGATTGAGGTGACTTCTAGGAAATGAAAATCAGTTCAGATGAAATTACATCTGTCATTAAAAAACAGATTGAAAACTACAAAGTAGACCTCAATGTCGATGAAGTTGGTACGGTTCTTGAAGTCGGCGACGGTATCGCTCATATCTATGGGCTCGAAAACTGCATGGCCGGCGAACTGCTTGAACTGCCTAACGGCGTATATGGCATGGCTCTTAACCTGGAAGAAAGCAACGTAGGTGCCGTTCTTCTGGGTCGCGCCGAAACCATTAAGGAAGGCGACACAGTCAAGAGAACAGGCCGTCTGATGCAGGTCCCGGTAGGGGACGCTGTTATCGGCCGCGTTGTCAATGCACTGGGCCAGCCGATCGATGGCAAAGGCGAAATCAAGACCGCCGAATTCCGCGACATTGAAATTAAAGCACCGGGCATTGCTGACAGACAGCCAGTCAATGTACCGCTGCAGACTGGTCTGAAATGTATCGACTCCATGGTTCCGATCGGCCGTGGTCAGCGTGAACTTATCATCGGTGACCGTGGTACCGGTAAAACCGCTATCGGTATCGATACCATTCTGAACCAGAAGGGTCAGAACGTTATTTGTATTTACGTATCCATCGGCCAGAAAAACTCCAACGTCGTTCGTGTATACGAAAGACTGAAGCAGGCTGGCGCTATGGACTACTCCATCATCGTCCACGCAGGCGCATCCGAAGGCTCCCCGATGCAGTACCTGGCACCATACTCCGGTGTCTCCATCGCGGAATACTTCATGCATCAGGGCAAAGACGTCCTCATCATTTATGATGACCTCTCCAAGCACGCTGTCGCATACCGTGCTATGTCCCTGCTGCTCCGTCGTCCACCAGGACGTGAAGCTTACCCAGGCGACGTATTCTACCTGCACTCCAGACTGCTGGAACGTGCTGCCCGTCTTTCCAAAGAACTCGGCGGCGGCTCTATCACCGCTCTTCCGATCATCGAAACTCTGGCAGGCGACGTAGGTGCATACATCCCGACCAACGTTATTTCCATCACCGACGGTCAGATCTACCTCGAAACCGCACTCTTCTACTCCGGTATCCGTCCGGCTATCAATGTCGGCCTCTCCGTATCCCGTGTAGGCGGCTCCGCACAGATCAAAGCGATGAAACAGGTCGCAGGTACCCTGCGTCTGGATCTCGCTCAGTATCGCGAACTCGCAGCATTTGCTCAGTTCGGCTCCGACCTCGACGCTGCTACCAAGGCACAGATCGACCGCGGCCAGAGAACCACAGAGATCCTGAAACAGCCACAGTACTCCCCATACCCGGTCGAAGATCAGGTACAGGCGATCTACGTAGCCGTCAACGGATACCTGGATGATGTAGAAGTCAATGAAGTCGTTGATTTCGAACATCAGATTCTCGCATTCCTCCACAGCAGCCATCCGGAAATCGGCGAAGACATCATCAAGAATAAGAAACTGACTGATGAAAACGAAGAAAGACTCAAAGCTGCTATTGTTGAATTCAAAGAACGCTACAACGCAAAAAAGTCTGAAACGGTAGAGGGGTGATCTGATTGGAAAGTACGCGTGATATAAAAGGGCGCATTAAATCTGTCACCAACATCCAGCAGATCACAAAAGCAATGAAGATGGTCGCCGCAGCCCGTCTGCGTAAAGCAGAAGAAAAAGCAAACGGCTCCCGTCCTTATGCTGAAAAAATCGGAGAGCTTCTGCGCCGTGCTTCTTCGGTAACACCCGGTTTCACCAGCCCGCTCTTTAGAACAGGCGAAGTGAAGAAGGTCGGCTATCTTGTCATCAGTGCAGATAAAGGCCTCGCCGGTGCTTATAACTCCAATGTTATGAAGCAGACCTTAAGTGAAATCTCCGGTAAGGATCGGTCAGAGTATGCACTCTACGTGTGCGGCAAGCAGGGAAGAAACTACCTGAAATTCCGCGGCTATGATCTGGATTCCTATCATTTCGGCTTTTCTGACAAACCGTCGGCACAGGACTCCATCGCTCTTGCAAAAGAAATGGTGGACTACTTCACCAAAGAAGAAGTCGACGAAGTCTACATTATTTACACAAAATTCATCACTGCTCTCCGCCAGCAGGTGAAGGTACAGAAATTACTTCCTGTCGAATCGCCGAAGGCAGAAGCAGGCGAAGCAGACAAAGAACCATCCGTGGATGATGAATACATCTTCCTGCCGGATGCAGGCACAGTCCTTTCCAAGCTGCTTCCTGAATATGTACAGGTGCAGGTTTACAACGCCATGCTCCAGTCCGCTGCCTCCGAACTTGGCAGCCGAATGGCAGCTATGTCCGCTGCAACCGACAACGCGACCGAAAGAATCGCCGACCTCAACCTTACGTACAACAAAGCACGTCAGGCACAGGTCACCAACGAAATTTCCGAAATCGTCGGCGGCGCAGCTGCGCTTGAATAAACCCGCATAAAGAATTTAAGGAGGAATGCTTCTTCATGGCAAATGAAAAGGAGATGCAGGTAGGTAAAGTAGTCCAGATCATCGGCGCAGTCGTAGATATTGCATTCGATGACGACAAAGAACTCCCTGCTATCTATAACGCAATCCATGTAAAAGATGATAAATCCGGCGTTCCTGTTGATGTTATCTGTGAAACCATGCAGCACCTCGGCGACGGCGTCGTCCGTGCCGTAGCTATGAGCTCCACAGATGGCATGGTACGTGGAATGAAAGCAGTCGACACCGGCCGTGCTATTGCAGCACCGGTAGGCGACGGCTGCCTTGGACGTATTTTCAACGTTCTCGGACAGACAGTAGATAACGATCCGGCCAAAGTACCGGCATCCGACTACTGGCCGATTCATCGCCCGGCACCGGCCTTCAAAGACCAGTCCCCGGCAGCTGAAATTTTCGAAACCGGCATCAAAGTCGTCGACCTGATCTGCCCATACGCAAAAGGCGGTAAGATCGGTCTGTTCGGCGGTGCAGGCGTAGGTAAGACAGTCCTGATTCAGGAACTGATCCACAACGTAGCCACCGAACATGATGGCTGCTCCGTATTCTGCGGCGTAGGCGAACGTACCCGTGAAGGCAACGACCTCTGGGGCGAAATGAAAGACTCCGGCGTCCTGAACAAAGTAGCACTGGTCTATGGCCAGATGAACGAACCTCCGGGAGCTCGTATGAGAGTCGCCCTGACAGGTCTGACCATGGCAGAATACTTCCGTGATAAACAGGGCCAGGACGTACTGCTCTTCGTCGACAACATTTTCCGTTTCGTACAGGCAGGCTCCGAAGTATCCGCACTGCTCGGCCGTATGCCGTCTGCCGTAGGTTACCAGCCAACGCTCGCAACCGATATCGGCGAACTGCAGGAACGAATCACTTCCACCAAGACCGGTTCCATCACATCCATTCAGGCTGTATATGTACCGGCCGATGACCTCACCGACCCGGCTCCGGCTGGCGTATTCACCCACCTGGATGCTACCACAGTACTGAACCGTTCCATCGCCGAACTGGGTATTTACCCGGCAGTCGATCCGCTGGACTCCACTTCCCGTATCCTTGATCCGAACGTACTCGGCGAGGAACACTACGAAGTAGCCCGCGGCGTACAGGCTATTCTGCAGCGCTACAAAGAACTGCAGGATATCATCGCCATCCTCGGTATGGAAGAACTTTCTGATGACGACAAAGTCATCGTTGCTCGCGCAAGAAAGATCCAGAGATTCCTGTCTCAGCCGTTCTTCGTAGCTGAACAGTTCACAGGCTCCCCAGGTAGATATGTACCGCTGAAGGAAACCATCAGAGGCTTCAAGGAAATCCTTGCAGGCCAGCACGATGATATGCCTGAAGGCGCATTCTACATGGTCGGCACAATTGATGAAGCAATCGAAAAGGCTGAAAAGATGAAGAAAGGGGAATAAGCCATGGCTGATACCCTTACTCACTCCATGCACGTGGAAGTCATCAGTCCGGATGGTCCGATCTTCAGTGAAGACAATGTGGACATGGTGGTGGCCCGCGCAGAAGACGGCGAATTCGCTGTCTTGAAAAACCATCTGCCTCTGGCAGCCGCTTTGGAAATGTGCGTTGTACGCATTAAAAAAGCAGCTGAAGAACAGAAGGTCGCTGTATTCGGCGGGTTCTTAGAAAATTCCAAGAACAACGTAAACATCGTGGCTCCGCTGGCTGAGCTGGCTGAAACCATCGATGTAGCGCGCGCCCAGGCAGCGAAAAAGCGTGCAGAAGACAGACTGGCTTCTCACAGCGCAGACATCGATATGGATCGCGCAAGACTCGCTCTCATGCGTGCACTGACACGCCTCAAAGCGACCGGAACGATCTGATATGGATACTATAAAAACCGCAGCTTCGGCTGCGGTTTTTTGTTTTCATCTATAGATATCAGAGCTCGGATCGCCTGATACCGGTCAGCAGTCACTTCTTCCCACGCAAACCGCTCCCATATGGTATAATAAAGATAACAAAAGCAGTGTAGCTGCTATTCTTTCGCAAGAATAAATAATAACACGCCGGGACCACCGGACATTTAACAAGGAGGAGAGACCATGGACGAAATTTTCAATCGCGGAACCTGCCGCTACTTCAAAGAACTGACCCCTGTGCCGGATGAAGAGCTGCTGACGCTCGTCAAGGCGGGCATGCAGGCGCGTGCTGTCGGCAACCAGAAGTCCCGTGACTTCATCATCGTCACGCGTGAAGATCTGGTAAAAGCCATTTCTCACAACAGCATCATCGCCGGCCCGGCGCGCAAGGCGTCTGCTGCGATCGTCATCGTTGGCAAGAAGGATGGCATCAGCTTCCCGGAAGAATGGAGCTTCGACTGTGCGGCGGCTGCGCAGAACATACTGATCGAAGCTGAGCATCTTGGCCTTTCCACCCTGTGGATGCAGGTGTATCCGTATCAGGACAGAAAGATCCATCTGTGCCATATATTAGACATCTCGACGGATGAGGATCCCTTCTGCATCATCGCCGTCGGCTATGCAGACCGTCGTCCGGTGAGACTGAATCGCTACGATGAAAATGCTGTCTCCTATGATCTGTATGGGAATCATAAGAAGAAATAAAAACGGAAGCCATGCGCGAAGCGCATGGCTTTTTGCGTATCCGCGCGCTGTGATATAATGGGGGAAGGAGAGGGGGGAGTGACTGGTGGCTAGGGATTAGGAATCAGAAAATGCTCCCTTTTCGTAGAATTCGTCGGGATACTTGAATCAAGCATTTCTCTCGTATCGTCATTTCGAGCGAAGTCGAGAAATCTCTCTTGCACTGCGTTGATCTGCAGCGATGCGCGTATCGGTAACCGATGCCTTATTGCTTTGCTTTTCAGCTGCCCCATGGAAGTGGTTTCCTTGGGGATGACGAACGGAGAAGCTCTTACACCTTAAACCGCAAACCACACACTCTATTACCCCGGAGGTGATCGTATGAACTATAAACTGTTATTCACCGCGACGGTCTGCGCTGCCGCTTTCTGCGCTACTCCCGTCCATGCGGACTACACGAGCTGGCAGGATCCGAACTATGATTTTTCGAAGATCAGTCGCATTTATGTGGGCCGCGTGGATATGAGCGATGTCGCCTTGAGCAGTGCGAGACAGAAGAGCTTGGAAACGACATTTGCCAGCCGCATGAACAAGGCAAAAATTCCCAAGGATGTGATGCTGACCATAGAAGCACCGACGGCGTCTAAGAGCCTTTCTGTCTCCCGTGTGCAGAAAGCGTCGGCCGAGAGCGGGACGGAAGAGGCGGATGATCTCTTCGAAGCAGCGAAGAGTGCGAATGCACAGGTATACATCCTGCCCAGGCTCACCCGCTGGCAGGTGAAGAGCTACATCGAGCCGGCGCATGTGGAGTGGAAATCTGTTCAGGTGCGGGATTCCTATCAGGACAAGGATGGAAACTGGCATGATTTCTACCGCACAGAAACATACCCCGACTATGTGCCCGCCCGGGAGATCCCATATGCTGTGGTGACGATGACCTTTGAATGGTATGATGTAGAGAGCGGTGAGCTGATCGCTTCGAGCGAGGATGACCGCACGCGCAATGCGGAGAACGATCCGAAGGGGATGTATCAGCGCATTGTTGACCGCTTTGCCAAGGATCTGAAAGAGAAAGTGACTAGTGACTAGTGGCTAGGGATTAGGAATCAGAAGCCTTGAGAGACTGGTGACTGAAATGCCAGTTCTGGGTGCCGCATCTTCCCTGTTAAACCTATTGTACCTTTATCAAGGAGAACATCATGAAAATAAATATGAAACCCGCATCTATTCTGTATCCCCAGCCCGTGCTGGTGATCGCGTCCTATGACAAGGAAGGTCACGCAGATGCCATGGTGGCGGCGTGGGGAGGGATCTATGATACGAACCAGATCGGCTTCATGCTGGATCATCGCCACCAGACGACGGAGAATATCCGTGCCGCGGGTGCCTTCACGGTGAGCATGGCGACTGTCGGCACGATGGCAGAGTCAGATTATTTCGGCTGCGTGAGCGAGAAGGCGGCCGCAGGGAAGATCGAACGTGTGGGCTTCCATGTCGTGAAGAGCGAGCATGTGGAAGCGCCTGTCATCACGGAGTACCCGCTCACTTTTGAGTGTAAAGTATCCAAGGTGACACAGGTGGGCGAAGATTTCCACTTCGTGGGTGATATCGTAAATATTCTCGTCGATGACACCATCCTGACGGAGGGGAAGATCGATCCCATGAAGCTGGCGCCGATCACCTTTGATGCGGTGCATGGCAAGTACCTGCCGCTCGGAGAAGCGGTCGGGAAGGCTTGGGGCGAAGGACGGATATTTATGAAGTGAAAGTTTCAGGTATAAGTGAACTTTTTACCAAAATCCAGAAAAGTTTCGATTATAATCGAAACTTTTCTGGATTTCATCGTTTTATTCGATTATAATGAGAGAAAGAGGTGAGACGATGATAAAAAGAGAGTTGTACATGAAGCGCATTCGGCCATTCATCGGACGAGAAATCATAAAAGTGCTGACGGGCATCCGCCGTTCAGGAAAGTCTGTCATGCTCTCGCTCATTCAGGAAGAACTCAGAAAGCAGGGGGTCTCTGATGAGCAGATGATTTCCTTTAATTTTGAACAACTGGTGAATCGCACATATTGCAATGCGCTGGCACTTCATGAAGAAATCAGTCGACGGGCGAGGGGAAAAACCGGCAAACTTTATTTTTTCTTCGATGAGATTCAGGAGGTAGAGGATTGGCAGCGATGCATCAATTCACTCAGACTCGACTTTGATTGTGACATCTATGTGACGGGCTCGAATGCGAAACTGCTGTCTGGCGAGCTGGCGACGTATCTTGCAGGAAGGTATGTGGAATTTGTGATGTACCCTTTTTCTTTTGCAGAGTTTATCGCGATGCAGCAGGAAGAGGGGCTGTACCTCTCCGAAGGGAAGGCCTTTCAGGACTATCTGCTGACGGGCGGGATGCCATTTCTTTCTCATCTGCAAAAGGAAGAAGATGCGATTTTTCAATATCTGCGAGACGTCTATCATTCGGTCATTCTGAAGGACGTCATCGGGCGAAATGCGATCCGTGATGTAGATCTTTTAGAGCGCATCGTTCTTTACCTGATGGCCAATGTGGGGCATCCTTTCAGCGTGAACAGTCTTACGAAGTATTTCAAAAACGAAAAGCGGAATGCATCGTATGAAACGGTCCTGAACTATGTCAAGGCCTGTGAGAATGCTTTTCTTCTGTATCGAGTCAAGCGGGAGGATCTGGTCGGTAAGAAATCTTTGTCTGTCAATGAAAAACTATACGTGGTGGATCATGGGATCCGGCAGGCGGTGTATGGACGGAATCAGCAGGACATCGACCAGGTACTCGAAAATATCGTCTGTCTGGAAATGCTGCGCCGCGGTTATGCAGTGACTGTCGGTAAGTATGGTGATAAGGAAATCGACTTCATCGCTGCGCGCGGAAAAGAAAAACTCTATGTGCAGGTGACATATCTTTTGGCAAGTGAGCAGACGATGGAACGTGAGTTCGGCGTGTTGGAAGAGATCCGGGATAACTATCCCAAATATGTAGTTTCTTTGGATGAATTTGATCGTGGTCGCAATGGCATCCGGCATAGAAATATACGCGATTTTCTTTTGGAAAAATCGTGGACATGAAAAAAGAGTCTGTCAGTTTTTTGACAGACTCTTTTTTCAGAGCGGGGAGAGATCGACCGCAGACGTCAGACATCCAGGGAAACGCTGATTCAATCTGACAACGATTGAATCAGTGTTTCCCTGGCGTTTAATCCCTGATCCCCAGTCACCAGTCACTAAATCAGCACGGCAAAGAAGGAGGCGAAGACGACGGTGAAAACACCGGCGACAACGATTGAATACATAAACTGTTTTGCTAGCAAAGCATTGTGCTCTAAGTCATATACAAGATTTGACAGTTGTGTGCTCATATATGAAACCTCCTGTTTGAATAAGTTTTCAAGCAGCATCTATGTACGTGATAATACAAAAATGATACAATGCATAGAGAAAGATTTATAAAAAATTAAAAAAGCAAGGAGGGGGAATAGTGGATAAAAAATATTTGATTTTAATAAATCACGTTTCTGTATACTATGATGATTTCTGTGCGTTGCATGATGTGACTTTTGATATACAAAAGGGCGATTTCATTGCACTCATGGGATCGAATGGGGCAGGAAAGAGTACATTCTTGAATACATTGATGGGCTTTTTGTCTCCTAAGGAAGGGACGATAGATTTTAATGAAGAAAAAATATCTTTGAGAAATCCTATGGCCTCCATTGGTTTTTCTTCTCAAAAGATGGTCATGGATTGGTATTTGAATGTATGGGACAATGTATATTTAGGATGTAGTTTAGCTGGTATGGGAGGAAACAGGGCTAAAGTATTGACTGAAAAAGCACTGCAGCGAGTTTCCTTGACAGAAAAAGCGAAAAAAGGAGTGGATGAACTTTCTGGTGGACAACAGCAGAGAGTACAAATTGGTCGCGCTATTGTGCATGAACCGGATTTATATATATTGGATGAGCCAACGGCTGGATTAGACCCCGATATTGCGGAAAATTTTTTTGCCTATCTATGGGAAGAACATAAAAAAGGAAAAACCATTATTGTATCCTCTCATGACTTATATTTGCTAGAAAAATATTGCAACAAGCTATTATATATCGAAAAAGGAAATATACGATATTGGGGTGGCCTACAAGAGTTTTTACAAACCCATCATCGAGTTGCTTTATATCGTGGCACCGTCATGGCTGCTAAGGATATGCCCGATATGACAGTATCTTATCGTGCTTTTACCTTTTTGCCTGATGAGAGTGAAGAACCATGCACCTTTGTGATTGCTTTGGCAGAGGGGCATACCCTTTCAGAAGCCTTGCTGGAATTGTCTGCCCATTGTGTGATTCAATCCATTGGTGTGATGGAGGAAAGTGGGTTACGTGACTTTTTTGTAAACCAGAAGAAAGGTGTATAGAAAATGCAACCGGCATCATTTCGTAGATATGCTAGATATAATTGGGTGGCTGTCTGGGCTTTGATTCGAGTGGAAGCTCGCGCCTTTTGGGATACGCGGTTTATGCTCTTTTCGGAAATTATCATGCCTTTTATGTATTTCCTGTTTATTGCATTGCCTTTAGCGAATACAGTAGGTAGTATTTCCTTTCAAGGACAATTGATTTCTTATCCCGATTATGTGTTGGTTGGTCTACTAGCCATGAACATGATGCAACAGATGGTTCGTGTTATTTATCGCATGGCAGTGGATCGGCAGTATGGATTTTATGCGTTGAAGATGATAGGTGGAATTTCTCCTGTCATCTATATTGGTATCATGAGTATCAGTTCCATTATGGGATATGCAGTACAGGGGATAGTCTTTTATCTATTGATTCTTCTCTTTCATTTACATGTGAGTTTGGGAAATTTTATTCATTTATGGGCCATTGGACTGATTGCATTTTTCTTTTGGGCTGGATTAGCCGCTATGGTGACAATGAAGATTGACAGTTTTGCTACACGAGATGCAGTGGTTTCCTTTGTAGTGACACCCTTATCCTTTAGCGCCCCGGCGTTTTATGTGTGGAAAGAAGCGCCTGCTTTTATCAGATATATTGCGATATGTAATCCATTGACATATCAGTTGGAAGTGTTACGAGAAGTGGCTTTTGATACTTTATCCAAGCCTTCTTTCTTTTTGGTATGTGTGTTTAGTGTGGTATCTATTGCTTTGGCCACATGGGTGGTATCTCATGCGGCGTTGATTGCGGGGAAAGGAGAATGACCTATGGCACCAATCGAATTTCGCCATAGAAGTACTTGTAATTATATAGGTACATGGACCATTATAAAAATGGAAAGTCAGAGAATGGTGCTAAAACAGAAATTGTTTCTTCTGGCGAATATGCTGACACCCCTTTTATACTTTTTCTTCATTATTAATGCTTTATCTCCAATGTTAGGTACCGTACGATTTGATGGGCATTCTGTCAATTATGAAGCCTATGCCTTGGTGGGGCTTATGGCGATGAATCTAATTGGCCAGATGGGAAAGACCATGTATCGTATTTCTTCTGATAGAAAGAACGGATTATTTGCTTTGAAAATGGATGCCGGGCTGCATCCGATGCTCTATATTATGGCTATGGGCGTCTCGTCTATCTGGGGGTATTTGCTTCAGATGGTATGTTTTTATATACTCATGGCGATATGTCAGATTTTTATAAGTGCTTGGATATTTTTATTATTGACAATTGTTGGCTTGGTTGCGTTGGTATTTTGGATTTGTTTAGGCACAGCGTTGGCATTTTATTTGGGCCAAAAGACTTCCTGGCAAATGGGTGTTAATTTTCTGATGCTTTTATTATCTTTTAGTGCCCCTTCCTTTTATTCCTATAACGATGCTCCCGTATATATTCAACAACTATCCATGCTAAATCCACTTACCTACCAATTAGAGGCGATGCGAACGGTATTATTTGCGTCCTTATCTTGGGATATACTAGGGAAGATGGCAGGTTTTAGCGTAGTATCATTTTTTATCGCGGCGTGGGTTACAGGGCGTGCTTCCTTAGTAGATAGGAAAATATAAAAAACGGTAGGGAAATCAGATATCCATTTCCCGTTATAGCGACAATAAAAAACGGCGCATTATGCGTCGTTTTTTGGTGGATAGGTTTGAAGTTTTCAAGCTTCTCAGGTTTGTTGGATGCAGGAAACTTGTTGCTGGTTATTGCTTCGCCAACTGCCAACTGCTAACTGCTAACTATTCCTAAGGCCTAGCTACCAATCCCTAATCCCTGGAAAGGCTAAATCAGCACGGCAAAGAAGGAGGCGAAGACGACTGTGAAAACACCGGCGACTACGATGGAGAGAGAGGACATGGCACCCTCGATGGGGCCAAGCTCCATGGCTTTGGTCGTACCCATCGCGTGTGCCGCAGTGCCAAGAGCGATGCCGCGGGCGATGGGGTCGGTGATATGGAAGAGACGGCAGACGGATTCGCCGATGATATTTCCGAGGATCCCGGTCGCGATGATGGCGGCGACGGTGATGGAGACGTAGCCGCCGAGCTCTTCGGAAAGTCCCATGCCGATGGCCGTGGTGATGGACTTGGGAAGCAGCGTCACGTAGGAAGCGTGGTCAAAGCCGAAGGCCAGGCAGAGGACGTAGACGGCAAAGAGCCCTGTCACGACGCCGGAAAGGATACCGAGGAAGATGGCCTTATAGTTTTTCTTCAAAAGCTTGATCTGTTCATAGAGTGGTACGGCGAGACAGATGGTGGAGGGCGTCAGCAGGTAATTGATATAGGAGGCGCCTTCGTTATAGTCCTTGTAATCCATGCCGGTCACCTTGAGGAAGCCGATGACCAAGAGGACCGCGATCAGAAGCGGATTGAACAAGGGAAAATGAAATTTCAAAAAGAGCTTCGAGCCGAGATAAAAGGCGATGAGGCTGATGAAGACCGAGATGTAGGCGGAGTGTGTCAGGAAATCATTCATGGCAGGTCTCCTTCCTTGTGACCTTCTTCATGATAAACTGCGTGAAAAGGCCGCCGGCTGCCATGACGATGACCATGGCAAGGATGATGATCACGATGTACTGCAGAAGGGTAGAGGAGATCAGGTGCCACGAGTCCATGAGGCCGACAGCGGCCGGAAGGAAGAGGATGGGCATGATCTCGATGAGGAACATGGAGGCCTGCCGGATCTGCGGGATACGGATGACCTTGAAGTATAAGAGGGCAAACAGGATCAGTATCCCGTAAATGCTGGCCGGTACAGGAAGCGGCAGCAGCGCATGGAGAAGCTCTCCCACAAAGGAAATGGCTAAGATCATTCCGAATTGAAATAAGTAAGACATAGAAGGTCCTTTCGTTATTGTTGTTATTGGGGGGAGGGTTAGCCAGTGAGGCGTACCGTCCTTTGATTCAATTTGAAAGCCTCGTGTGAATGAGAAATGAGAAATGGTGGTACGGCGCATAAAAATATAGAAGCGCCGCGAAGTATAAATAGGGCGATGCCCGAAAGTCTGCGGGGAGCAGGTTTCCCGTTTGGGAGTTCCAAACATTGACCATCTGACCGCGAATGACAAAGATTTCTCGCTTCGCTCGAAATGACGATATGAAGGGCTGACGTCTCCCAGTCACCAGCCACTAGTCACTCCTAATCCCTAGGCACTATGTATGAAATCCCAATTTCTCCACATATTTCTCGATCAGTTCGGCAGCGAAAGCGTGGCCTATGCGGGAGGTATTGATGGAGAGGTCATAGTTTTTGGCAGCCCCCCATGTCTCGCCGGTGTAGTAGCGGTGATAGGCGAGGCGATTCTCATCATTGGTATGGATGATCTCCTTCGCCTCTTTGAGGCTGATGCCAAGCATATCGGCTTTGTAGCGGATGCGGTGGTCGATGTCACCGTGAATGAAAACGGAGATGCAGCCCGTATGATTTCTGAAAATGTAATTTCCGCAGCGGCCGACGAGGATGAAGTCCTTTTCCGGCAGCAGGTGTTCCAAGCGATTGCGCTCCGGTTCAGTGAATTTCTTATTTCTGAAATCCATGGAGAGTGCGTAAACGATAGAGTTCACGGGGGATTCCTGGAAAAAATCCGGCATTTCATTATACATGCCTTTTTCTTTGGCAAGGCGGGCGAGACTGTCCTGATCGTGGACGGGGATGTGATAGTAGTCAGAGAGGAGCTTTCCGACGGTGTAGCCGCCGCTGCCGCTCTCGCGTGCGATGGTGATGATCATAGAGTTCTCCTTTCACCAAAAGTGAAATGTTAAGATTTATTATACCACGGATGTCAAGGGGAATGAGGGGATCCCGCTCGCGAAGAATCCAGGCAAATACCCGATTGACTCAAAGTCGAAAAATTAAGATTTTATAAAAAAATACGCTTAGTAATTTATGAAAATATAATGATAAAGCCCCTTGCAATCCATCGTTTTCATGGTATAATACATACATAAGTTGACCGGAAGTCAACTTAGAAAACAGATTCCATTTGGCAGGGCTTCCATTCCCCCTGAAAGCCCTGTCATACCATACCTTATGATAAAGGAGGTGGCGCATTACCCTATAAATTCATCTTATTTCTTGATAACAATACCCTCTCTCCTATAAAAGCCCGGTCGATCTCCCCATCGATCGGGCTTTTTATTGTCTTGTATAAGAGCAAAAAAGAGGCTCTGCGGCATGAAGTACATGCTGCAGAGCCTCTTTCGGCTATCCTGCGATGCTCTTTAGCTGGCTGATGAATTCTTCCGAAGACATGGCACCGGTGAGACGGGTGATCTCCTCTCCGTTCTCCAGGATGACGATGGTCGGGATCGACATGATGTCGAAGTCAGCGGCGATATCAGGGAGCTCGTCTACATCGATCTTGGTGAAGTGGATGACAGAGCCCAGCTCTGCATCCGCAGCCTCCATGACGGGAGCCATCATACGGCAGGGGCCGCACCAGGTGGCCCAGAAGTCGATGAGGGATAGGCCCTCGCGGGTGGCGATTTCTTTCCGGAATGCTTCTTCTGTATGGATTTCAGTGATCATGGGGATCCTCCTTGTATATGACTATATCGATAAAAATGTATATGCTTGATGTACTCATTATAGCATGTGGGGCAAAGCGGTTCAACAGGCTAACCTTGAAGTTTGAAAGCAGGAATGAGTGGCTAGGGATTGGGGATTAGGAGTGTCTGGTGACTGAAATGGCAGCTCATGGAAGCGCCGCCATCTATACTCTGCGGCGCTTAGATCCTTCGACTCAGTTCTCATATTCTATATTAGCCATTTTCTAACATACGACGCTTTTCTCCGCTCAGGATGACGAAATGCACCGCGCCACAACCTTGAACCCGGCAACCTGAAGTTTGAAAGCAGGGATTGGGAATTGGTTTTGAGATTAGTACCGCTTCCCATGTATCGTCAGCCCGAGCGAAGCCCTCGATCTTTCTTGCACACCGGTAAGAAGTCAGTGCGAGATAGCAGAAAGACGCAGAACAAAAACGTCGTTGATGAAATGGCGCATACATGCTGATTCACGTACTGCAGTAGAGATCTCTCGGCTACGCTCGAGATGACGACGACGCGAAGCGTCATCAAAATTCTGCGGCGCTTAGATCCTTCGACTCAGTTCTCATATTTTCAGATAAGCCATTTTTTAACATACGATGTTTTTCTCCGCTCAGGATGACGAAATGCGCTGCACCACCCCTGAACCCTGAACCCGGAACCTCTAATATTTTACCTTTTTAGCAAAATAGAGTACACACGTAAGGGGAATATCTCTTTTTGATATACAACAATTCTTCATACCTGTTATAAGTATCTTTTATTATATTATTCAAGAAGGGCAATGTATAATGAGAGAAACTCAATTTCGGATTTGTTATAATTCTAGAAGATTTTGTTATGAAAAGTTCAGAGGGGGGAGGCCAATGAGGGCTAGGAAGGATGCGGTGGAGCGTCTGCTCGCGGCGTACCGCAGGTATTATACGATCACGCGTTTTGACGGCGTGAGAGAATCGCCGGGGGAAGGGCTCCGGGAGGCGAAGGATCTGACGGCACCCTTCCTGCCCGAAGGGGCGTCTCTGTCCGCGGTATGTGAATATTACGAAAGGGCAGAGAGATATTTCATTCTCCATTCGAATGAGCTATGGTCGACGCATCAGGAAGAGTTCGTCTTCGTCTTTTCCGTTCCTCATCTATCCAAAAAAGTCTTTGATGCCTGCAGGGACTACGCGTATCAGGCGGGGATGGATATGGCACACATTGGATCTGGCCATATGTATACGTATATCTCACCGGTTTTTCTGTGCGACACGGTCGATGAGGAAGCCAGGATCGCCTTGGAAAAGTGCAAGTATTACAAGACCTTCCGCTTCTCCTTCCACGGATGGATGGAGTACCATGCGGGATGTTTGGCACTTCGTGACGATAGGTTCTATTTCAATAAGGCAGGACGCTGCATGGAAAAGGGCCTGAAGAAGCTCTTCGAAGGATCTGTGCGGATGGAAGCGTGAGAAAAGGTTCAAAGAATTTCAAACGACCAACAACTAGCAGCGGTTTGCTGTGAGGGGCAGACAAGGAAGTCAAGGAGAAAGGAGAAGGATTATGAATACACTGGTATTATTGGCTGTCTGTTTAGTGATTTTGTTTTGTGGTTATGTATTTTATGGGCGCTGGCTGGTCAAGCAATGGGGCGTAGGTGAGGGGGATATCCCGACACCGGCGCATACCATGAATGACGGCATCGACTATGTGCCGGCAAAGGCACCGGTGCTGATGGGGCATCATTTCTCCTCCATCGCTGGCGCAGGCCCGATCACCGGACCGATCGGGGCCGCTATGTTTGGCTGGCTGCCGGTTACTCTGTGGGTGCTGATCGGCGGTATCTTCTTCGGCGGGGTCCATGACTTCGGGGCGCTCTTCGCTTCTGTCCGTCATAAGGGGCAGTCCATCGGGGAGATCATTTCTGCGAATATGTCCAAGAGAGCCAAGCAGCTCTTCATTATTTTCTCGTATCTGACGCTGATCCTCGTCGTAGCAGCTTTCGCTGCGATCGTAGCGTCTACCTTCGGGGCGACCTATGAAAACGGCGTCTTAAATGAAGCCAAGAGTGCGACACAGGCTTCGGTCGCGATGGTATCGCTCCTCTTCATCCTTGTTGCTATCGTATTCGGATTTGCGGTATATCGCCGTCACACCTCCATGGTGACCTCCACCATCCTGGGCGTTGCTGCGATCGTAGCCTGCATGGCGGTCGGCATGAACTGGCATCCGCTGTATTTCTCCACCACCACATGGATGTGGCTCATCGGTCTCTACATCACCATCGCCTCCGTCACTCCGGTCTGGATCCTGCTCCAGCCGCGTGACTATCTGTCTTCCTTCCTGCTCTATGCGATGCTGGCTGTCGCTGTCGTAGGCATCGTAGGCGCACATCCGGATATTAAGCCGGACCTTTTCCCGGCTTACACCGGCTTTGCGGTAGACAATGGCAATGGCATACAGTACATGTTCCCGATCCTCTTCACGACCGTAGCCTGCGGCGCGATCTCGGGCTTCCACTCTCTCGTATCCTCCGGCACGACGTCTAAGCAGCTGGATAAGGAATCGGATGCAAAGCCGATCGCTTACGGCGGCATGCTGCTGGAATGCGTACTCGCGATCATCACCCTCTGCGCCATCGCTTATGCGAGAGAAACGGGTCATGTGAAAGGGGCGACCGATATCTTCGCCGGCGGCATTGCTGCGATGATCGGTGCGATCCCGGGACTCGAAAGCATGGAGAACTCCATGTACACCCTGCTCGTCTTGACGTACTCTGCATTCTGCCTGACCTCTCTGGATACCGCGACACGTCTGGCTCGTTTCATGTTCCAGGAATTCTGGCTCGAACCGGGTGAAACACCGAAAGATATCAAGAACGGCTTCAAGAAAATGATGGTCAATCCATACTTTGCGACCGTCCTCACGGTATTCCTCGGCGTCATGCTCGGTATGAACGGCTTCATGAAGATCTGGGGGCTCTTTGGTGCAGCAAACCAGCTGCTGGCCGGCATCGGCCTCCTGGCTGTCGCAGCATGGCTCGGCAATGCAGGCAAGAACAATAGGATGTTCCTCTTCCCGATGTCTTTCATGATGGTCGTCACCATTTGCTCGCTGGCTCTGATCGTAAGAAATCAGATCCTCATCATCATGAAGGGCGGCGCTGACTGGGGCCCGTATGCACAGGCCATTATCGGTTCCTTCCTCATCGTCCTTGCTCTGGAACTGGCGGTAGAAGGCTATCGCACGATCTTCAAGAAAAAGGATCCGGATGACAACGGCGAAGCACCGGCTCTGGACTAAGAAAGTGAAAAACGCTATCCGAAAGGATAGCGTTTTTTGATTGGGTGGGTCAGGGTTCAGGGTTAGTCTATGGGGCGCGCCGTCCTTTGATTACATGCTAAAGAGGTTCAGAGGGCTCAACGGGTTCAACGGGTTCAACGGGTTCAACGGGTTCGACGGGGGAGGCGCGGCGCATAAAAATATGGAAGCGCCGCGGAGTATAGATGGTGGCGATGCCCGAAGGTGGCATTTCAGTCACAAGTCACTAGTCACTCGAGGCTCCTAATTCCTAGCTACTAATCCCTAATCTCTGCTTTCAAACTTCAAACTTATGGCAGCGGCTTCGCCGCGAGTATATATGAGGCGATGCCCGAAGGTAGCATTTAGTCACCAGTCCCTAGTCCCTAGTCACC
>DLZS01000128.1:1265-1440 GCA_003447275.1 Dialister sp. | reverse complement strand
CCAGTCCCTAGTCCCTAGTCACCGGCAATCTAGATCTTCGAATTCGGAGACATGCTGGTATCTCTGGGATCCCAGGCAATGATTTTTCCGGCGGCGAGGCTTTTGGGCACGTCAATGGTGCGCTGGTTGGAAGAGCCTTTGAAGAGGAGGGTGACGTCCTTCTTGTCGAGCATGA
>DLZS01000128.1:549-1060 GCA_003447275.1 Dialister sp. | reverse complement strand
GACGTCCTTCTTGTCGAGCATGAATTCACCGTCGACAAGGACATCGATGCGCTTCAAGAGCTCCATCGTTTCCGGCATGATTTTGGCAAAGCGGCCGAGAAGATCACGGTCGAAGAGGTAGCCGGAGAAGCACCAGATGGTTTTCTGCGGGTAGCGCTCCTTGAAGCGCTTGACGAGGGAGAGAAGGCCTTTCTGATTGGAGGGTTCCATGGGTTCGCCGCCCAAAAGGGTGAGGCCTTCGTAGTATTCCTGTCCGACTTCTTCCAAGATATGGTCTTCGATGTCTTTCGTGAAGGGCTTGCCGTGGGCGAAGTCCCACGTTTCAGGGTTGAAGCAGCCCTTGCAGTGGTGCGTGCATCCGGAGACAAAGAGCGTGTAGCGGATGCCGGGGCCATTGGCGATATCGTATTCTTTGATGTTGGAGTAATTCATGATAGTGAGATGTTCCTTATGGATAAAATGGGTTGAGGGTTGAGGGTTCGGGGTTGAGGGTTCGGGGTTCAGGGTTCAG
>DLZS01000128.1:0-253 GCA_003447275.1 Dialister sp. | reverse complement strand
GGTTCAGGGTTCAGGGTTCAGGTGGCGGCTTCGCCGCATTTTAGATGACGGTATCCTCGTATCGTCAGCCTTCCCCAATGGGGAAGGCTTAGGCAGAGCGACGCTTCGCGTCAATTCATATAAAGGGCGATGCCCGATCAAGAATCATTCTCGCCCCTTCCTCTGGAAGGGGCAGACGAGCGAAGCGAGGCGGGGTTGGCATCCCCGTGTGTGAAAATACCGCTTCACGTAGCCAACCTCCGCCCCTTCGGGG
>DLZS01000127.1:13550-14385 GCA_003447275.1 Dialister sp. | reverse complement strand
AAATGACGATACGGGAATCTGATATCTACCAGTCCTCATCCCTAGTCACCAGTCACTCCCAAACCTCACAGATCAAAATTCAGCGGAAGGTCGAGAGCATCCGCGATCTCTGCGATATCCTCGCCCTCTTCGTCCTGACGCAGGAGCTCCGGATCCCAGATCTCGATGATGGGTCCCGTCCCCACGATGCAGGCTTCCTTCTTCAGCTGGGCAAATTCACGAAGGTGGGCAGGGATCAGGATACGCCCCTGGCGATCGCACTCCATCTCCGTCCCGCGACCGATCAAATGACGCATGATCTTGCGGACATTGCGGTTCGTGAAGGGCAGCTTCTGCAACCTGGCGATCAAGGCATCCCAGCGCTCTTTCGGATAAATATTGAGGCAGGTATCCAGACTTGGAGCCAGCACAAAACGACTTCCCAGCTCTTCTCTGAATTTCGCCGGAAGGATCATGCGCCCCTTGGCGTCTATGGTATGAGAATATTCATTCATAAACATATCCTTCCACCTCCTCCACATTTACCCACATTCTACCACAATCCCCCACCCTGTGACAACGAAAATTTTTCAAGCCCATCATTTTCCCATCTGCTGCCCGTGTATTGATTTTATCGATGTTTTCAGCACCTTCTGCCTGAAATCAAACCACTCCCCGCTATGATTTCTTCCGTTTTTCGAAAAACAGGCAAAATAAAAAATCCCCACTCGGGGGATCTTTCTATCCAAATGCTTAAAATAATTTCGGATTCCACAGCGTTATTTACCTGTATCCAAAAGTTGGGATAGGTGTGAAACAAAGAAACAAAAAGTGGCTGTGAAGAAATGAGGATTCA
>DLZS01000127.1:0-13332 GCA_003447275.1 Dialister sp. | reverse complement strand
AGAAATGAGGATTCATTTCTTCACAGCTCCTTTTTTTATTGTCGAATTTTGGATAAAACAGTCTTTCTTCCGTCATCCGCACTTATTTATGCGATGATAGAGTAACAATGCCTTGGCACTGCGGTTTCTAGAGAAACTGTTTTTCCGCTGTGCAAGGAAGATCCCTCGGCTTCGCTCGGGATGATGATACGGGGCGGCGCTCGTCCATCATGAGTTTTCATCCAGATTTGGAAGCCAACCTCCGCCCCTTCGGGGCACCTCCTTCCAGAGGAAGTAGGTAGAATGTCGCATTACCCCGTATCATCAGCCTTCCTTCTCCACATCCATCCCCTGCAAGACGAGCTGTTTCTCATCTTTTCTCATATGGAAGAAGCGATAGACATTGTGCGCGGCGCGCTTATTCATGCCCGGTACTTTGGCGAGCTCCTCTTCGCTCGCTTTTTTCATTTCATCGAGCGAGCGGAAGGCATGCCAGAGGGCGTTCCGGCGGTTTGGGCCAATGCCTTCGATGTGGTCAAGGACGGACTCCGTATTTCTTTTATTCGTCCATTTCCGGTGATAGGTGATGACGAAGCGGTGGGCTTCGTCGCGGATGAACTGGAGAAGCTGGAGAGCGGGCTCATGGTGATCGAGGACGATCGGGATGTCGCTGCCTTCTACGTAGATCTCTTCGATACGCTTGGCGAGCCCGATGACGGGTGCGTTGCAGCCGGCCTCGCGAATCACAGGAATGGCCGCATGCATCTGCCCAAGACCGCCATCAAGGACGATGAGGTCGGGCTCGGGCCAGTCCTTTTCCTTCCCATAGCGGCGGCTCATGACTTCTGCCATGGACTTGAAGTCATCCGCATGCCCCTGCGTGGTCTGCAGCTTGAATTTCCTATATTCGCTCTTCGCCGGACGGCCATGCTCGAAGACGGCCATGGAGCCGGTGGTCTCTGCGCCCTGGTTGTGAGAAATATCGAAGCATTCCATGCGCTCGGGAAGGCGCGGCAGAGAGAGCAACTCTTTCAGCTTCTGCACGGCGCCCTGCTCACGGGCGTCCTGATACTCCCACTGCAGCTTCTTGTCGGAGAGATACTTCGCTGCATTTGCCATCGCCATGTCTTTCAGGCGACGCTTGAAGCCGCGCTCGGGGCGGATGAGTTTCACTTCGCTTCCGCGAAGCTTCGTCAGCCAGAGAGAGAGGAGATCGGACTCTTCCGGCAGGAGCGGCAGGATGATCTCTTTCGGGACGGATGTCGGATTTCCTCCGTAGAAATCACGAAGGAAGGTGGTGATGATCTCCTCATCCGTCTCGGATGCACTTTCAGGGATACTGAAATTCTCCTTCCCCACCATGCGGCCATAGCGGATATAGAAGATCTCCAGTCCGGTGTGACTGCCGTCGCGTGCCATGCCGAGCACGTCGAAGTCCCCTTCCGTGGATACGATGTGCTGGCGCTGCTGCACACTTTCGATGGCGCGGATATGGTCGCGCAGCTTGGCGGCTTTTTCGAAATCCATCGCTTCCGACGCCTCCATCATCTGCCGCGTGAGCTCCTTTACCAGCACGGTGCTCTTCCCTTCGAGCAGGTCGCAGATGGTCTTCACATCACGGTCATAGTCGATGTGATCGACGTGGCCGCCGCAGGGCGCACTGCAAAGGTGCATGTGGTACTGGAGACAGGGACGGGATACCTTCATGGAGCGGCAAGTGCGGATGGGATAGTAGTGGCGAAGGAGGGACAGCGTCTGACGAAGGCTTCCCACGTCGGTGAAGGGACCGAAATACTTCGCCCCATCATCACGGCGGATGTTCCTCGTGACGAAGATGCGCGGCCACTCATCATTCACCGTGATCTTCACATAGGGGTAGGACTTGTCATCACGCAGGGAGATATTGTACTTCGGGTGCAGTTCTTTGATGAGATTGCACTCCAGGATCAGCGCCTCCATCTCCGTCCCGGTCATCGTGATGTCGAGATCGTCCGCGTGACGGATCATCGCAGCGACTTTCGGGGAACGGTTCTTATCCTCTCGTACATAGGAGCGGACACGGTTCTTCAGGTTCTTCGCCTTGCCGACGTAGATGATCCGCCCGTCTTTGTCTTTCCAACGGTACACCCCGGGCGAGTCAGGAAGGGCTTCTACCTTGGCTTTGATTTTTTCATTGACATCGATCATAAAAGACTCCTGAGAAAAAGAATAAGGGATTAGGGGTTCAGAGGGTTCATAGGGTTCAGAGGGTTAAACAGGTTCAGCGGGTTCAACGGGGGTGGTGCAGCGCATCATCATAGGGAAGCGCCGCGGAGTTTTAGAATATATGATATTCACGAAAGATGAAAACCCTGTGAACCTTTTGAACCTGTTTAACCTATGAGGATTCCTATAAAGGGAAGATGGTTATTTTCTGCTTTCAAACTTTTTGGGGTATCCCTTTCCCGTATCGTCTCGTCATCGAAAGCGCTTCCGATGATTCTTTCTTGCACTGCGGTCAGTATCACATAGGCACTGATACGGAAATGACGCCTCGGTACTGCGTATTTCTCCTTTCTCGCATCCTTCGTTTATCGGTCTGCAAGAAAGATTTCTCGCTTCGCTCGAAATGACGATACGGGGGCTGATGTCTTCTAGTCTCCTAGTCTAATCCCTAGTCCCTAATCCCCAGCCACTAGCCACTAGTTACTTCTCCCCCATAAACTTTTTCGTCCGTTCGATGACCGGGCCGAGGTACTGCCCGGTGTAGGACGCTTCCACTTTCGCGACTTCTTCCGGCGTGCCGGTGGCTACGATCTCGCCGCCCTTGTCGCCGCCTTCGGGGCCGAGGTCGATGATGTAGTCGGCGGTCTTGACGACGTCAAGATTGTGCTCGATGACGACGACAGTATTTCCCTGATCCACCAGCTTCTCGAGGACGATCAAAAGCTTTCGGATATCTTCGCTGTGAAGGCCGGTGGTCGGTTCATCGAGGATGTAGAGAGTGTCTCCGGTGCCGCGGCGCATGAGCTCGGTCGCCAGTTTCACTCGCTGGGCTTCGCCGCCGGACATGGTGGTGGCGGGCTGTCCGAGATGGATGTAGCCGAGGCCGACTTCCTGAAGGGTTTTCAGCTTGCGCAGGATCTTGTCGTGGTTTTCAAAGAAAGGCACGGCTTCATCGATGGTCATATTCAGCACATCAGAGATGTTCTTGCCTTTGTAGCGGACTTCGAGTGTCTCGCGGTTGTAGCGGGCGCCGTGGCAGACTTCGCAGGGGACATAGACGTCCGAGAGGAACTGCATCTCGATCTTGATGATGCCGTCGCCGTGGCAGGCTTCGCAGCGTCCACCTTTCATGTTGAAGCTGAAACGCCCCGGTTTGTAGCCGCGCATCCTGGCTTCGGAGGTCTGGCTGAACAGCTCGCGGATGTCATTGAAAACGCCGGTATAGGTGGCCGGATTCGAGCGCGGCGTGCGGCCGATCGGCTGCTGGTCGATATCGATGATCTTGTCCACATACTCTGCGCCGTCCATGGAGTCGAAAGCTCCGGCCCGATAGGAGGTATGATTCTTGATATTGGAGAGGCCCTGATAGAGGATCTCATTCACGAGCGTACTCTTGCCTGAGCCGGACTCCCCGGTGACGACGGTGAAGGCGCCGAGAGGGATGGTCACGTCGATGTGCTTCAGATTGTGCTCGGCGGCGCCATGGATGGTGAGCGAGAGTCCATTTCCTTTTCTTCTCATTTCCGGCAGCGGGATGTATTTCTCACCGCGCAGGTACTGCCCCGTGATGGAGTCCTTCACCTTCATCACGTCCTCTGGCGTGCCCTCCGCGACGACGGAGCCGCCATGCTCCCCTGCGCCGGGCCCGATATCCACGACCCAGTCAGCGGTGCGGATGGTATCTTCGTCATGCTCGACGACGATGAGCGTATTTCCCAGATCCCGCATGCCTTTCAGGGTCGCAAGGAGTTTGTCATTGTCGCGCTGATGCAGACCGATGGACGGCTCGTCCAGGATGTAGAGGACGCCGACGAGGCCGGAACCGATCTGGGTCGCGAGACGGATGCGCTGGGCTTCGCCGCCCGAGAGCGTCGAGGCGCCGCGGGAGAGTGTCAGGTAGTCGAGGCCGACATTCACGAGGAAGGAGAGACGGCTCTTCACTTCGCGCAGGATCTGGTCTGCGATGATTTTTTCCTTTTCGGAAAGCGTGACTTGGTCCATGAAGTCCAGAAGGTCGATGACGGCCATGGAGGAAATCTCTGCGATATTCTTCCCGCCGACGCGGAAAGCGAGGCTCTCGGGCTTCAGGCGCGCCCCATGGCAGACGGGGCAGGGCTTCTCGATGAGGTAGTTCGACAGCGTTTCCTTCATCTTCTCTGTCCACGCCTCTTCATAGCGCCGCTTCGTCATCGGGACGATGCCTTCGAAGGGACGCTCATAGGTCTTCGTGATGCCTTCGGAGCTGGTGTACTGGAAGGAAAGAAGCGCCGTGCCGCCGATTTCAAACTCCACCTTCGCCTGATCCGGCAGGTCATCATAGCATACATCCATGGTGAGGCCGTAGGATTTCAGGAAGGCATCAAGCAGCTTGTATAGCCATGTTTCCTTATTATAAGGAAATGGCTGGATCGCGCCCAAGCGGAAGGGCATCGTGTGATCCGGCAGGATGCGATGGAAATCCGCCTCTAGCGAAGCACCGAGGCCCATGCAGGCGGGGCAGGCGCCGAAAGGATTATTGAAGGAGAAAATGCGCGGCTCCGGCTTTGGCAGGGAAATGCCGCAGTCCGGGCAGGAAAAGTGCGTGGAAAAGACCATGTCCTTCCCGCCGATGACGCTTCCCACCATCATCCCGTCCCCCAGCTTCAGCGCAGCCTCCACCGAGTCTGTCAGGCGGCGCACGATACCGTCTTTCATGATGACACGATCCACCACCACTTCGATGGTATGCTTCTTGTTTTTCGCAAGCTCGATGTCATCGGATAGGGAGAGGACATCCCCATCCACGCGGACGCGTACATAGCCCTCCTTGCGCAGCTCTTCCAAGAGCTTTTTATGCGTCCCCTTCTTCGCGACAGCGACCGGCCCTAAGAGCATGAGCTTCGTCCGTTCCGGAAGGGCAAGGAGCGCATCGACGATCTGATCCACCGTCTGCCGCTGGATCGGCTTGCCGCAGTGCGGGCAGAAGGCACGGCTCGCATGCGCATACAGCATACGGAGGTAGTCGTGGATCTCCGTCACGGTGCCGACCGTCGAGCGCGGGTTATGGCTGGTGGATTTCTGATCGATGGAAATCGCCGGCGAAAGCCCTGCGATCTTATCCACGTCCGGCTTATTCATCTGTCCTAAGAACTGCCGCGCATAGGCAGACAGGGACTCGACATATTTTCGCTGCCCTTCCGCATAGATGGTGTCAAAAGCAAGCGATGATTTCCCCGAGCCGGACAGCCCGGTGAAAACGATGAGTTGATTTCGCGGCAGCGTCAGATCGATATTCTTCAGATTGTTCTGACGCGCGCCTTTTATGATGATTCCTTTTTCCATGGATATCCTTTCGTGTATGAGGTTCAATGGGTTCTATAGGTTCTATGGGGATGGTGCGGCGCATCAAATAAAAAGCGCCGCGAAGTTTTCAAAGCCCCTTCCCCTCGGGAAGGGGCCGCCCGCAGGGCGGGGGATAGGGAGGACGGGTGCGCAGGCAGTTTATCTGCACATTCGGAACCGACTACGTAATGAGGCTACCGTTTCTTCGCTATCAAACATCTTCCTTATGACGACCTATCCCCCGGCGCCAAGGCGCCGACCCCTTTCACAGAAAGGGGTTCTGTTCTACTCATTTTTTACGCCACGACGCAGAGGATTCGTTTCTCCTTATCTCATCTATCTTTTTAATGGGACGAAAAAGATTTCTCGGCTTCACTCGAAATGACGATACGGGAGGAACGGTTATCTTACATACGTCGTTTACCTTTCTGCAGAAGGGTGCCTCTTCGAGGCACTCTATCCTCCGCCTTTGGCGCGCCCCTTCTTCAAGGGGCTACGCAACGGGCAGGTAAGAGCGCATTCCTCAGAAAATGACGATACGAGAGGAGCGATTGTCTTACATACGTCGTTCACCATTCTGCAGAAGGGTGCCTCTTCGAGGCATTCCATCCTCCGCCTTTGGCGCGCCCCCTCTTCAAGTGGTTGCTCAGCTGGCAGGGCAAAACGAACCCCTAACCCCTAATCCCTAATCCCCAGCCACTAGCCACTAGTCCCTAGTCACCAGTCACCCAAAAATTACACCCGTTTCTTCATTGGTTTATAAATCCGTTTCTTCGCCGCAGCCTGACGCTTCAGGGCTTCTTCCGCCCGGGAGCCGTAGCGATCGGTCCAGAGCTGGCGGAGCTTGGCGAGCTGGTCGCGGTAGCGGGCGGCGGCTTCGAATTCCAAATCTTTGGCCGCCTGTTTCATGAGTTTCTCGCAGTCCTTCATGCGGGCGTAGATTTCCTCATCAGAAAGCTCGCCCTCTTTTTTCTTGCTTCCATAGGCAGCTGGCTTTTCTTCGATCTTTGTGAGGTCGATGAGGTCTTTGACACGCTTTTGGACAGTGTGCGGGACGATGTGATGCTCTTCATTATAGGCCTGCTGGATGGTGCGGCGACGGTTCGTCTCATCGATCGCGTACTTCATCGATTTCGTGATGCGGTCCGCGTACATGATGACGTGGCCGTGCTCATTTCTGGCGGCACGACCGATGACCTGGATCATCGAAGTTTCCGAGCGCAGGAAGCCTTCTTTATCCGCATCGAGGATAGCGACAAGCGAGACTTCCGGCATATCGAGCCCCTCGCGCAAAAGGTTGATGCCGACTAAGACGTCGAAGACACCCGCGCGCAGGTCACGGATGATTTCCGCGCGCTCGATGGTCGCGACATCGGAGTGCAGGTAGCGCACCTTCACGCCCGCTTCCGTCAGGAAATCCGTGAGGTCTTCTGCCATTTTCTTCGTGAGTGTCGTGATGAGGACGCGCTCGTGGATCTCCTCTCGCTTATGGATCTCGCCCAAGAGGTCATCCATCTGTCCTTCGATGGGACGCACTTCGATGGACGGATCCAAGAGCCCCGTCGGGCGAATGATCTGCTCGGCCAGATTCGTCTGGACGCCCATTTCATACGGCCCCGGCGTCGCCGAGACGTAGATGATCTGATTGATGCGTTCAGTGAATTCGTCAAACGTCAGCGGGCGGTTATCTAGCGCAGACGGCAGGCGGAAGCCATAGTCGACGAGCGTACTCTTTCTCGACTGGTCGCCATTGTACATCGCGCGCAGCTGCGGCACCGTCACATGCGACTCATCGATCATGATGAGGAAATCCTCGGGAAAATAGTCCAGAAGGGTGAATGGCGGCTCGCCCGGCTTCCTGTCCGACATGTGGCGGGAATAATTCTCGATGCCCGAACAGTATCCGACCTCCTGCATCATTTCCAAGTCATAATTCGTCCGCTGTTCGAGACGCTGCGCCTCCAAGAGCTTATCCTGATCCCGAAGCTCTTTGAGCCGCCCGTCCAGCTCCTTCTCGATGGACGTGACGGCACGACGGAGTTTATCCGAACTGGTGACATAGTGCGAGGCAGGGAAGATGCCGATGTGATTTCTCTCAGCGACCGTCTCGCCCGTCAGGACATCGAACTCCGTCAAGGAGTCGATCTCATCGCCAAACATTTCGATCCTGACAGCGACATTGTTTTCCGAAGCAGGAAATACATCGATCGTATCTCCCCGCACGCGGAAAGTGTCTCGCGTGAAATTCATGTCATTCCGCATGTACTGCATGCTGACGAGCTTCTCCAGGATCTTGTCACGCTCGATTTCCTCGCCCGGCCGGAGCGAGAGCCCCATGGAGCTGTAGTCTTCCGGATCGCCCAAACCGTAAATGCAGGACACCGATGCCACGATGATGACATCCCGCCGCTCGAAAAGCGCCATCGTCGCAGAGTGGCGCAGGCGGTCGATTTCCTCATTGCGTGACGAGTCCTTCTCGATATAGGTATCCGTCTGCGGCACATAGGACTCCGGCTGGTAGTAGTCGTAGTAGGAAACGAAGTAGTACACCGCATTGTCAGGGAAGAAATCCTTGAATTCACTCGCCGTCTGCGCAGCCAGCGTCTTATTCGGAGAAATGATGAGCGTCGGGCGCTGCACCTCTTCGATGACCTTCGCCATCGTGAAGGTCTTCCCCGTCCCCGTCGCACCGAGCAGCACCTGCGCCCAGTCGCCATTCCTGAGCCCGCCCACCAGAGACTTCACCGCTTTCGGCTGATCCCCCATCGGCTGGAACGGCGCTTTCAGCGTGAAAGGCACCGCCGGCTCTGTATATTCTCTTTTGATCCGCGAATGATCCATACCCTCGCCTCCGTTTTCTTTTATCGATATTTGTCTATGTATTATAGCATAGATAGGAATGAGTGACTAGGGAAAACGCTTTTCTCGCATTCCTTTTATCCCATCACGCATAGAGAATGCCGCTTCCCCGCATCGTCATTTCGAGCGCAGCGAGAAATCTTCCTTGCACAACGGTCAAACGGAGAGCGTGAGAGGAGCAGCAGCCGAAGCACCTATGCGATTTTATCATTACCTCATAAGTACAGAGTACCGCCAGGGCGTAAAAGATCCCTCGGCTCCGCTCGGGATGACGATACGAGAGGATGGACTGTCTCACATTCGCTTTCATTCCTTCACGTAGAAGACTGCCCCTTCGGGACAGATCTATCCTCCGCCTTCGGCGCGCCCCTTCTTCAAGGGGCTGCTCAACTGTCATGTAAAAACGCTGACCCTTCGCAAGGTCTCCCCGCATCGTCATTTCTAGGGAAACGCTGATTAAATCATAGAATCAGATTTCATATGGATTTTTATACATAGCGTCGTCGACATCCTCCTTAAATAGCTCGCTATTCGCGTCGAATGTCTCCTCGCTCTGTATAAAAATCCAAGAATGAAATCCGATAACGATTTAATCAGTGTTTCCCTAGCGAGGGCGCTCATTCTTTATCTGTTATTACACTTTACGCGATATAATGGATGGGTAAGTTTGAAAGCAGATAGAGTAATCTACCCTTTATGTGATTCCTTATCGGTTAGGGAACCCCCCATTCCCTTTATTTTCCCTAAAAGAAAGTATCCTCTGATGAAATCTCCTTCCTTTGACCCGCAAAAAATTTCCTCTTACTTTCAGGCAGAGTGGCGGCCGCTACTCCTTGTCACGATCTCCGGCCTCATCTACAATATCGGTCTTTCGCTCATTCCCTGGTTCGAAGGGCAGCTGGCACAGTGCCTCGCGGATATTCTTGGCGGCAGGCAGATGGCTTCTGCCATGGTACTCCTTGCCTTCCTCTATCTTGCCGCGAATCTCATGGTCCAGGGAGCGCGCTTTATCAAGCGTTTCTATGTGCGCCGCTTTGCGAATCATCTGAACCGCCGCATGAAAGGGATCCTCTATGCGAATCTCATCTGCCAGAATAAGTCCTCCCTCACAAAAACAGGGGCGGGGGACTGGATGACAAAAGCCATTTCTGATGTAGAGGACTGCGTCGAAGGGATGCGGAAATTCACGACAGAGCTCTTCGATACCGGCATCGCCCTCACAGGCTATATCGTACTGCTCTTGATCTTAGACTGGCGTCTTGCGCTCCTCTGCCTCGCCTTCACACCGATTTCCTACATCGGCGCTGCGATGATGAAGCAGCCTGTCCAGCAGGCGAGCATGGCTCATAAGAAGGCCGCCGCTACCCTCGCTACTGCGACGCTCGACCGCGCAGAGCACGCTGTGACCTACCGCGTCTATGGCTCAGAAAAAGCCCGCGAAAGTCTCTACGAGGAAGCACTCACCGGCTATGAGAAAGCATCCATAAAAAGCCAGATCTACCAGACCGCACTCACCCCGCTCTATCTCGCCGCCTCCAGTCTGGGCGTCCTCTTCATCCTGTACTTCGGCGTGCAAAATGTGCAGGGCAGCGGCTGGGGCAGCTGGGATATCGCTGCGTTCACGGCCTTCCTTTCCTGTTTTGGCAGGCTGACTTTGAAATCTGCCAAAGTCGCCAAACTCTTCAATGCCGTGCAGAAAGCGGAAGTCTCGTGGCAGCGTATCCGTCCGCTCATGCATGCCTCCGCCCACGAGCCGCCTCTTCCTCCCCGCCCGCCGATGGACATCACGCTGAAGGATGTTTCCTTTGCCTACGCGGATGCCCCCCTTTTCTCCGGCCTCTCCTTCACCGCCCATCCCGGTGACATCATCGGCGTGACCGGTGCCATCGCCTCCGGGAAATCCACACTGGGCCGCCTATTTCTTCATGAAGCCCCCTATGGAGGCTCCATCCGCCTCGGAAATCGAGAACTCAGCGATCTTTCTGCGAGAGAAATCGCAGCCACGGTCGGCTATCTCGGCCATGACCCTGAACTCTCTCAAGATAGCGTGAGAGAGAATATTCTCTTCGGTCGCAAAGAAGACCCACTCCCGTGGCTTGCCCTCACCGATTTCCAGCAAGAAGTCCTCGCCATGGAAAAGAAAGAAGACACCGTGATCGGTCCCTCGGGCGTGCGCCTCTCCGGCGGTCAGGCCGGGCGTCTCGCCCTCGCCCGTACCCTGGCCCATCCGCGCCCGCTCCTCATCCTGGATGACCCTTTCTCCGCGCTGGACCGAAAAACAGAGGACGACCTCTTCGCCAAGCTTCAGATCTACGGGAAAGATAAAGTCATCCTCCTCATTTCGCATCGCCTGTACCATTTCCCCGCCATGAAGGAAATCATCTTCCTCGAAAAAGGAAAGGCGACCATCGCCCCGCACGAGACGCTGCTCGCCGAAAATGCCGCCTATCGCGCGCTCTACGAAGACCAGACAGGAGGCACATCCCATGAAGCATAAGAAGAATGTCCTTTCCTCCGTAAAAGAAGCCGCGCTCTCCCACCGCCTGCTCACCGCTGGGACGATCCTCTCAGCCACAGGAGAAGTCCTTGCCACCCTTCTTCCGCCGCTTCTTCTCGCCCGCATCGTCGATGATCTGGCAAGCGGGCTCGCCATCACAAAGGCCGCGATCCTCTGCTACTTTGCCAGCCTCATCCTGCAGGGACTGCTTGCCGCGATGAAAGAAACGCTGCTCGTCACCTTCGGGCAGAAAATGACCCACGCCCTCCGCTCGGACATGTCAGAAAAGCTCTCCCGCCTTCCCGCCAGAACACTGTCAGAAGAAAACCCCGGCGAAATCACAGCACGTTTCCTGCAAGATGTCGATACCGTGGAAGACCTTTTCTCTTCCGGCATCATCAGCATGGCTGCCGACGCCTGCCGCATCCTCTCCATCCTTTCCATCATCACATTTCAGAATACAGGTCTCGCACTTCTTCTCCTCATCCTGCTCCCCCTCTTTGCCCTCTACACCCGCTGCGTCCAGCGTCGCACTCTATCCGCGCAACTTGACAACCGCCGCGCCATCGCCGCCGTTTCCGGACTGGTACCTGAGACCATCCACAACATCCGCACCATCCACCTCCTGGGGCTGACCTCTTACATGGAAAAGCGCTATAACCGCCGGATCGAAAGCAGCTACACCGCCATGGAACGATCCAACTTCTACGACGCCATCTACTCCCCGATCGTGCTGATGCTCGAAACTGCCGTCATCGCTCTCGTCATGGTACTCTCTGCCTCCGGGAAAGCCGACCTCCTTCCTCTCTTCGGCATGTCTGTCGGTACCTCTGTCGCTATCATGGACTACATCCTCCGCATCTTCACCCCGATAGAAAACCTTGGCATGGAAATCCAGACCATCCAGTCAGCCATCGCCGGCGTCACACGCATCGATGCCTTCCTCGCCGAGGAAGAACGTAGTCAGGAGAAACACGTGGATGGCCGCGCCCGAGGCAGCATCCTCTTCTCTCATGTGACCTTCCGCTATACCAAAGACCAGCCCGCTGTACTTGAAGATTTCTCCCTCTCTGTCAAAGAAGGGGAAGAAGTCACCCTCGTTGGCCGCACCGGCGCCGGAAAAAGCACCCTCTTTAAGCTGCTTCTCGGCCTTTACCAGCCGGAAAAAGGCACGATCACCATCGGCGGACAAGACATCTCCCTCATGACGGATGCCCAGCGCCGCCGCCAGATCGGCTGCGTCCTCCAGCACTTCGACAAGATCCCCGGCAGCATTCTTTCGCAAATCACACTGGATGACCCCGCTATCACCAAAGGCATGGCCAAACATGCCATAGACCTCGCCGGCCTCACCGAAACCATCGACGCCCTCCCGCAGGGATGGCACACACTTGCCGAAGACCACCTCTTCTCACAGGGCGAGTGGCAGCTTCTCTCCATCGCCCGCGCCATAGCGGCTGACCCCGCCGTCCTTCTGCTGGACGAAATCACCGCGAGCCTCGACGCCGAGACAGAAGAGCGCGTCCTCTCCGCCCTCCGCCGCGCTACCAAAGGACATACCGTCCTCTCCATCTCGCACCGCGTCTACGAGAAGCGAGGACGGGTAGTGGAAATAGGGGGACCAGCTCCACAGGGTAGGTGCAGAAAACTCCCATTTGACAAACCCCTTTTATTTCCTTATGATGAAAACAAAGAAAGGGGGCATCCCTATGAAACAGTCACCAGAATCACTCGCAGCCATCACGAAAGCTGTGGCCGCTGCTTATCGAAGCGTCTTTGGATCCGCTATTGAGAAGATCGTACTGTACGGTTCCTATGCGCGCAGGGACAATACGGCCGATTCCGATATCGACCTGGTTGCCATTGTCCATGGAGAGCGAGCCGATTTGCAGAAGCGGCTCGAAAAGGTGTGGGACATATGTGATGACTTAGAGCTGAAGTACAGCGTACTTATCTCCCCCACTGTGATTCCATATGCAGAGTACATGAAATACAAAAACACACTTCCTTATTATCGAAATATGGAAAAGGAAGGGGTGGCTATCAGTGCATGAAAACACACGCGAGCTGATGGAATATCGTCTACAGATGGCCGAGGAGAAACTTCATGTTTCAGAAATTCTTTTGCACACAGGAAATTATAAAGACTCTATAGGTCGTTCATACTATGCCATGTTTCAAGCCGTCCGAGCTTTACTGGCGTTGGATGAAGTGGATTTCAAGAAACATGCCGGAGTGATATCCTATTTTCAGGAACACTATATCAAAACGCAGGTCTTTGATAAGAAATATTCAAAATACCTCAGTAAAGCCTTTCGTATCCGAAACAACGTAGACTATGCCGATTTCTACATTGTTTCGAAAGAAGATGCTGAAAAGCAGTACGCCAATGCGCTGGATTTCTATACGACACTCAAAATCTATCTGGAGAAACGAACATAATAAAAAAGGGGCTGTGAAGAAATGAGGAT
>DLZS01000136.1:0-3713 GCA_003447275.1 Dialister sp. | reverse complement strand
TAGGGCAGGGGCGGTATGAAAGAGAGCGGGAAATGCGTATCAAGCAGGGGGGGATGGCAGCGGTCGAGCGCCGGTTTTGTAAACGGCGATGCCCGAAAGCCATATTCAAGTCACCAGTCCCTTGCTGTTTCCCTAGCTACTTCACCACGCACTCCCGCTCCCTGTTCATTTGTTCATAGATGAATTATGAATGATAATATTCATGCGAGAAATGAGATAACGCATACTATCTCATATAATGGAAATCATGGAATATACCATCATATGACTAAATTTATATAGGTTCTCCCCTGTTTTACCTTGCCTTGCCTCTTGTTTTTGTATAAAATATAAATTGCGTTATTACTTAACCTCATTGTCATATGCAGAAATGGGAAGTACATTTCTGAAATAGGATGAAGAAAGGAAAGCGGTTATGTCGGGAGAGGGGATCCACTCTCCGGCGGGGCAGTCTCAGCTGTCGGACTTGGGATCATCAGGACTTGCTAGGAGGAAGGATTTATGGAAGAAAAAGAACAGGAAATGCACGAAAACCTGGAACGCGGCCTGAAGAACAGACATATCCAGCTCATCGGCCTTGGCGGTGCGATCGGTGTCGGTCTGTTTCTTGGCTCGGCGACCGCTATCGAACTCGCCGGCCCATCGGTGCTCTTGACGTATGTCATCGGCGGCATTGCGATTTACTTCATCATGCGTGCGCTTGGCGAACTCTCCGTCGCGTATCCGGTCTCCGGTGCCTTCAGTGCGCATGCGGCGCGTTTCTTAGGGCCGAAGTGGGGCTATCTCACCGGCTGGACGTACTGGTACATGTGGATGGTCACATGCATGGCCGAGCTGACCGCTGTCGGGATATATATGAATTTCTGGTATCCGGACCTGCCGCAGTGGCTGTCAGCGCTCGTTGCACTTGTCATCATGACCGTGGTGAATTTCATCGCCGTCTCTGCCTATGGCGAGTTTGAATTCTGGTTTGCCCTCGTGAAGATCTGCACCATCATTTTCATGATCATCAGCGGCATCGGCATGATCGTCTTCGGCATTGGCAATGGCGGCATTGCGACCGGCATCGCAAACCTTTGGCAGAACGGCGGCTTCTTCCCGAATGGTTTTTCCGGCACCCTGATGGCACTTGTCATGGTCATGTATTCCTATCTTGGCATCGAGATCATCGGTGTCACTGCGGGCGAAGCGCATGATCCGAAGTCCACCATCAAGAAGGCCATCGACGAAGTCTTCTGGCGTATCCTGATTTTCTATGTACTTTCTCTGGGCGTCATCATGTCCATCTACCCATGGAATGAGATCGGGCATATGGGCTCGCCATTTGTTGTGACCTTTGAAAAACTCGGCATCGCCGGCGCAGCGGATATCATCAATATCGTCGTCATCACGGCGGTACTCTCTTCCTGCAACAGCGGGATCTTCAGCTCCGGACGTATGCTTTACAATCTGTCCCTGCAGGGGAATGCACCTGCCTGCTTCCAGACGCTGAACCGTCATCGTCTGCCGTGGGTCGGCATCCTTTTCTCCGCAGCGATCCTGCTTGTCGCTGTCGGTCTGAACTATGTCATGCCGGCTGAACTTTTCGTTTACGTCACCAGCGTCGGTTCCTTCGGGGCGCTCTGGACTTGGTTCGTCATCCTGCGCACCCAGCAGAAATTCCGTGCCTCTCTCACGGAAGAAGAAAAGGCGAAGCTCACGTATAAGATGCCGTGGGCTCCTTACTCCGGCTATATCACCATGGCCTTTCTTGCCTGCGTAGTCGTAGCTTCTGCCTTCCGTGAGGATACGAGAGTCGCTCTCTATGTCACTCCGGTCTGGTTCATTCTCCTTTTCATCGGCTATCGTTTCGTCGATCGCGGAAATCGTGCCGGCGGAGCCAAAGTCGTGGATGCCGTCAAGGCGACTGCGAATCGTTAATATGCATCCCCTGATCGAATTTTTCGGTCGGGGGGGTTCTATGGAGGTGAAAGGAGATCAGCAGATGGGATCCCCTTCGCAGAACGCCTCCTTTGGATGGCTCCAGAGCGTCTCTCCTGATTTATGATGGCCTTTCGGCTTGACATTTTCCTCATCATCCGATACAATATGCACATATTACAAAAGTGCTGATGGAAAAAAGTACGTGTTTCTGATTTTTCACAGAGAGCCGGGAATGCTGGGAACCGGTAAATAGGAAATAGGGAAGTTCTTTCCGGAACTGCATGACTGAAATCGAAGTAGGTCTTGCCGGGGTGGCTTGCGTTAAGGAGCCGAGAGTTGATCTGATGAAGATGAATGAGGGTGGTACCACGGAGAATCCGTCCCTTGGTACCACCCTTTTTGTATTCCTTAGATAAATTGGGTGGTACCGCGATGAGTCCCCGTCGTCCCTTGCTGAGTATAGCAAGGGACTTTTTGTTTCAGTGAGAGGAAGAGTGGCGCGGCAATAGAAAGAAGCGCGTAAATCTCTGTCACGCAGAATCATATTTCTGAAAGCAGCATGGTAGAAAAGTAGAAAGGAATATCATCATGAACAAATGGGTAAAAGCAGGGCTTATCGCAGCATTGGCAGGAATGACACTGGTCTATGGAGGATGTGGCGGCAATTCGGCAGGGAGCAGTAAGACTTCCGGCAAGAAACAGGTCGCAGTCGTGCAGATCATGCAGCATGGTTCGTTGGATGCAGCCAACCAAGGGATGATCGATGGGCTGAAGGACAAAGGCTATGGCCCGGACAAGGTCGAAGTCGATCAGCAGAATGCACAGGGCGACCAGTCGAATCTGAAAAGCATTACTGCGCGCTTCAAGAGCAATAAACCGGACATCATCTTCGGGATTTCCACTCCGGCAACGCAGGCGGTAGCGAATGAGATCAAAGATATCCCGATCGTCGGCTGCGCCATCACCGATTTCGAAACGGCGAAGCTCGTCAAATCGAATAAAAAACCGGAAACGAATGTCACCGGCGTCAATGACCGTGGTCCGGTCGAAAAGCAGGTAGATATGGGCAAAGTCTTCCTGCCGAATGCTAAGACCATGGGGCTGCTTTACTGCTCGAGTGAAGTAAACAGTGAGATCCAGGCAAACCAGGCGAAGAAGCATGCCGCTTCCATTGGCCTTTCTGTCGTAGAAAAAACGGTTTCCTCTGTGAATGATATCCAGCAGGTCGCAGAATCCATGGTAGGACAGGTCGACTTCATCTATGTCCCGACGGACAATGTTCTCGCTTCTTCCATCCCGACCCTTGTCAAAGTGACAGATCCGGCTAAGATCCCGGTCCTCGTCGGCGCTGACAGCATGGCTAGAGACGGAGCGCTCGCCTCTCTCTCCGTAGATTTCTATAAATCGGGCGTCCAGGCCGGCCACATGGCGGCCCAGATCCTGGATGGAAAGATCAAGCCGGAAGAAACTCCGGTCGAGGATCCGGAAGTCTATGAGGTCATCATCAATAAGAAAAATGCGGAGATCCTTGGTATTAAGATCCCGGATGAATACAAGAATGCCACGATGGTGGACTAGGGATGAGTAGCTAGGGATTAGGGATTGGGAGTGACTGGTGACTGGGATTCGCCGGCATCGTCATCCCGAGCGTAGCCGAGGGATCTTTACTGCATTGCGGGAATCAGCGTATATGCGCAGAGGGGAAACGATGTCCTGGTGCTGCCTCACATCAGACGATGAGCGTTCTGCAATAAAGACCCTCGGCTACGCTAGGGAAACACTGATTAAAT
>DLZS01000121.1:14620-31802 GCA_003447275.1 Dialister sp. | reverse complement strand
GTGCCACGCAGGGGCGGATAGGGTGACTATGGTATGAAAGACAGCTGGGATAAGGTTTCACGGTCACTCCTATGAGAGCTGCAAGTCCCCCGCGGCAGATTGAAAGCAAAAATGAGATGATCGTTATTTCATATCACCTTTTATGTCGGGAAATAGGGCTTAGCGGGGAAGGCGGGCGTCTAAAAGCGGCGTAGGGGATCCGTGTTTCCTGCATACAGGGTATCCGGGAGAAGCCCCATGGAACCATCGAAACCTACTGAGCCGCCAACAAAAAAACGCCCCGCTTCCGAGGGCGTTTTTCTATACCGATTAGTAGTTTTCCGCTTTGATGGCGAAGAAGCTCTGCGGATGGCCGCATACCGGACATTCTTCCGGTGCTTCTACGGATTCTACGGTGTAGCCGCAGTTAGCGCACATCCAAAGTTTCTTTTCGCCTTTCTTGAAGACCTGGCCGTTTTCGACATTAGCCAGCAGCAGCTTATAGCGTGCTTCATGCTGTTTTTCGATCTCGCCGACTTTGGAGAGCAGGAAAGCGATCTGCGGGAAGCCTTCTTTTTCTGCGGTAGCAGCGAATTCCGGATACATGGAAGTCCATTCATCGTTTTCACCGGAAGCAGCCATTTTCAGGTGTTCTGCGGTGGACTTCTTGAGATCACCGACGAGCCAGAACCATATTTTGGCATGGGCTCTTTCATTGGCGGCGGTTTCTCTGAAAAGATCAGCGATCTGGCGGGAGATGGACGGATCCTTTTCTGCTTCTGCAGCAAACAGGTTGTATTTCACATGAGCCTGGGATTCTCCGGCGAAGGCAGCACGCAGGTTTTTTTCTGTCTGTGTGCCGGCGAGGCGTTTCATTTCTTCTAATACTTTTGCTTCTTCCATGGTAAAATTCCTCCTTTTACACTCGTAGGACTTGCAAACATAAAGAATCCACATTCTCCCCGGAATGTGGAAGGGGATGAGAAATTTCTCATCTATAGACAGTATAGATGATTATCGATATTCTGTCAAGGGGGGTGGAGCCATGACCCTGTGACCGTCGGATAGGCGAGGTTGCCATTTGGCTGACACACGATTAGATTTCCATGAACCCATTCCAAAAAGGCATGGATTCAGCTATAATCAAGATATATTATTTTCGATCAATTGAAGATTTTGTCAAGGATTTTACACAGGCTTTACATTCATAAGATATCATAAAGACATACGTATGTTTTTGGTAAAACGGAGGACGTTAGACGTTATGTTCAGTCTGGTGAATAAGCATGAAGAGTTTTTCGATTTCCTTGTGACGAATGCAGAGTATTTCCATAAAGGCACTCTGATGGCGAAAGAGGTATTGCAGGATCCAACGAAGCTGGAAAAATACTCGAAGGAAGTGAAGAATCTGGAGCATGCGGCAGATCGCGTGACACATGACATTGCAGCGAAGATGCGCCATGTCTTCATCACACCGATCGATAGGGAAGATTTTTTTATGCTGACTTCCACACTCGATGACTGTGTCGATGACATTCAGGATGTCGTGCTTTCCATGAAGCTGTATCATGCGGGCATTGGCTCGAAGCTGCCGGTGCGCATGTCGGATATCCTGGTCGAAATGGCTGAGGAGCTGATCGTCCTTTTCCGACTTTTGAAAGACATCGACAAGAATGAGATCGAGATCGGTCAGCGTACCCGCAAGCTGAATCAGCTCGAAAGCGAAGGGGATGCGATCTATCGCCAGTCTATTTCCGATCTCTTCGATGGCAGTCACGATGTCATGGAGATCATTCGCTGGAAGGAGATCATGGAAGCGATGGAGGACACCTGCGATCGGGCGGAGAAGGTAGCAAACCTGATCAAAGAGGTGGTCATGAAATATGCCTGATATGTACCTTGTGGGGCTTGTTATCATTCTGGCACTCTGCTTTGATTTTATCAATGGCTTCCACGATACGGCCAATGCTATCGCGACTTGTGTGGCGACGCGCGCACTCAGTCCCAAGATAGCGATCATGATGTCTGCCTTTTTGAACTTTGTCGGAGCCATGATCTCTACCGGGGTGGCGAAGACCATCGGCGGGGAGATCGTCACCTCACCGCATATGGTCGACTCTGTCGTCCTTATCGCGGCGCTTGCCTCTGCGATCTTCTGGAATCTATTCACCTGGCGTATCGGGATGCCGTCCTCGTCATCTCATGCGTTGATCGGTGGCGTCATCGGTGCAGTCATCATCTCTTACGGCACAGGCGCGATCCACCTTGCTGGGGTGTTGACGATCGTCATCGGCCTCGTCTGCTCTCCGATCGTTGCTCTTGGCATGGGCTATTTCATCATGACGCTCCTCTATGTTTTTTTCAGAAATGTAGGGAAGTCGCGCGTGAATTACATCTCCCGTCATATCCAGATGGCATCGGCAGCCCTCATGGCGTTTTCTCATGGCTCGAATGATGCGCAGAAGTCGATGGGCATCATCACGCTGGCACTGCTGTCGGGCGGCTATATCGGAGCGCTCGAGGTGCCGTGGGAAGTCAAAGTGGCATGCGCGACGGCGATGTGTGCCGGTACCAGTGTCGGTGGCTGGCGTATCATCCGTACTGTCGGAAATAAGATCTTCCGCATGCAGCCGGTCAATGGTCTTGCGGCAGATCTGAACTCGTCCCTTATCATTTTCTCTGCGACCATGCTGCATCTCCCTGTATCGACCACGCATGTCGTCACCGGCTCCATCATGGGCGTGGGCTGGGCGAAGCGTTTCCGCGCGGTCCACTGGAGTGTCGCTTACCAGATGGTCTCGGCATGGGTCATGACGATCCCCTGTACGGCCGCTGTCGGCGCTTTGGTGTACCTGCTATTGCGACATACATTTTAAGGAAACGCCGATTAAATCGCAGAGTCGAATTTCATATGGATTTTTATACATGGCTTCGTCATCATCTTCCTTAAATAGCTTGCTATTCGCGTCAGATGATTCCTCGCTCTGTATAAAAATCCAAGAATGAAATCTGACAACGATTTAATCAGTGTTTCCTTAAAGAAGCTGATACAGCGCAAGAAGCAATGTCCTAAAAAAACACGGTATCCGAAAGGATGCCGTGTTTTTTTATTGGGTGAGGGTCTTTTGGAATGGATAAGTCAACCGGAAGACGATCGTTGACGATAGGCTGTATATACAGTAACCATAAAGTGTATATTTATATTTTATAGGAAGCTATATTCATAGATTCCGCATTCGTTTTAAGGACGCAAGGAGAAGAAAGGCTGAAAATATAAATTGTAATCTATAGAAATAATGAAAACTTGGCATGAATAAATAATAAACATTTCGGATAATGGTGCTATAATTGAAATTGTTACAAAAAGCACGGATAAGGGGGAATCAGCATGAGAAGAGTCATCAATTATTCTAAAGCCATGACTGCTTTACATGATGAATTCGCGATTAAAAATGAAGCGTTTCATTTTAGAATGATACGATGGATCGATCTCCGGTATCAAAAACGAATGGTTTGCGGGTCCGGTGGATAAGTCTGATCTGACTATCAGTCCTGTCTATGACATCTATGTCGTTTCGGAAATCATAAGCATTCATTCAGAAGGTGAAGTCCCATGTCCAAGTTTACCAAGGGTATTTTCTATAGCATTCTTTTGACCGCTGGCTCGATTCCAGCTGTTTCCGCGGATGAAGTCTTTCATGAGGCGGTGAATCAGTCGCTTCCCTTTTGGAGCGTCATCCCATTTGTTGTCATGCTGCTCGCAGTGGCCTTTGTCCCATTGATCAATGGCTTGTGGTGGGCGAAGAACACGAAGTGGGTATCGCTCGGGTGCGCGCTCTTCTTCCTTATACCATTCTCGTATGCGTATGGTATTTCTGAAGGGATCTATCGTCTCTTGGAATCGATCCTGCTCGATTTCATTCCCTTCATTGTCCTTCTGTATGGTCTGTATGCGACGGCGGGCGGCATTATGATCCATGGCAAGCTTGCCGGGACGCCGATCATCAATTCGTTGATCCTTTTCGTGGGTACGGTCATGGCAAGCTGGATCGGCACGACGGGTGCGGCTATGCTTTTCATCCGTCCATTGATCCGTGTCAATGAATGGCGCAAGGAAAAGGCGCATGTCATGGTCTTCCTGATCTTCCTTGTGGCGAATATGGGCGGCTGCCTCACACCGCTTGGCGATCCGCCGCTTTTCATGGGCTTCCAGCGCGGTGTGCCTTTCACATGGACATTTCATCTCTTCCCGATCCTGGTGCTGAATCTCATCCTTCTTTTCATTGCCTTCTATTTCATAGATCGCCATTACTTCAAGAAAGAGCTGGCTGCTGGGCGTCAGCCAAGCGATATGCAGCTGCATGATAATTCGCCGCTGGTCAAGATCTATGGCAAAAAGAATTTCTTCTACATCCTGCTCATCATCGTGGGTGTCATGGCGAATAACTTCCTGCCGGAAGCCTTTCCGTTTTTTGCCAATGGGGCAGGGATCCCGATCTTTGAGGAGATCGTTTTCCCGTATTCTACTTTGGTAGAAATCATTCTGATCCTTGTGGCTGCCCAGCTTTCTATCCATACCACGCCTTCCAATATTCATAAGGAAAACCAATTCTCCATGAATCCGATCAAAGGGGTCGCTGTTCTCTTCTCCGGCATCTTTGTCACCATGATCCCTGCACTGGTCCTTCTTGAGACGCATGGCGCTGCTCTGGGCATCAATCAGCCATGGCAGATGTTCTGGATCACGGGGGCGCTTTCCTCCTTCTTGGACAATACACCGACATACCTTGTTTTCCTGCAGACGGCAGGGAGCCTCGGAGCAACGTCTGGGGTCATCACCTCTGTCGGCACCGTGACGCCTGTCATGCTGGAAGCGATCTCTGCGGGAGCTGTCTTCATGGGAGCGAATACGTACATTGGGAATGCTCCGAATTTCATGGTCAAGGCGATCGCGGAAGACAGCCATATCCATATGCCCGGGTTCTTCGCGTATATCGGATGGTCGCTCGAAATTCTCTTCCCTGTATTCATCCTTGATACGCTGCTATTCTACCTCTAGTGGTAGTGATCGGGGTTCGGTGATCGAGCGCTTCCTATAGACGCATCTTCATCAGCCGATCGCCCCTGGCGCAAGGGCTTATCGACTTTCATTTCTTTCCTTATCTGTTCATTCTCGCCGCGGCTCGATCGAGCCGCGGTTTTTGCATGCTATCTATATTTTTACATATATATCATATATGACACTTCAGACATAACTTATAATCTATAGGATAACACGCGGTATATGTACGCGCTTTCAGAAAACATAAATCCCAGACTATGATATAGCTATGAAATGGAGACAAATAAATAATAATCATGTGCGCTAATGATTGGTATAATGAAAAGTATATTCCCCACTCATAATCTTGATGGAAGGTGAAAACTATGCGTCGATCCCTCAAAGCACTTCCGTACGCCATTTTGCTGACTGCGGGGTCTTCTCCCTTGGTATCTGCTCAAGAAGCGGTGCATCAGGCGGTGAATATGTCGCTGCCTCTTTGGAGTATCATTCCTTTTGTCGCATTGCTTCTTTCGGTAGCCCTCGTGCCTTTGGTGAATGGCCTGTGGTGGCGGAAGAATGAAAAATGGGTCGCTCTGTTCTGGAGTGTCGCATTTCTGGTCCCGTTCTCGTACATTTACGGCTGGCAGGAAGGCCTCGAGCGTTTTCTGGAAGCTGTACTGCTGGACTTCGTGCCCTTCATCATACTTTTATTTGGTCTTTTCGCGACAGCGGGGGGCATCATGGTGGACGGACGTTTGGCGGGCACACCGAAGACGAATGCGCTGATCCTTCTTGTCGGGACGCTTATGGCGAGCTGGATCGGTACGACAGGAGCTGCGATGCTGCTCATCCGTCCTTTGATCCGCATCAATGCATGGCGCCGGCATGTTTCGCACATCATGGTTTTCCTGATTTTCCTCGTGGCGAATATGGGCGGGTGTCTTACGCCGCTCGGTGATCCGCCGCTTTTCATGGGATTCCAGCGAGGCGTACCCTTTGCATGGACATTCCAGCTGACGCCGATCCTTCTGGTGAATATGGTCATCCTTTTTGCCATTTTTTACCTGATGGATCGCCATTATTACAAAAAAGATCTGGCGGCAGGACGCATGCCGGAGGAGATCAAGGTGGCAGAAGGCGAGCCGCTGATCCACATTGATGGGAAGCGCAATTTCCTCTACATCGGCATCATCATCATCGGCGTCATCGCCAATGGTTTCCTGCCGGAATATGTACCATTCTTCAAGGATGGGGCAGGGGTAGCGGTCTTTGATGACATCGTATTCCCGTATGCGACGATCGTGGAGATCGCACTGATCCTTCTGGCTTCCTTCCTGTCTCTCCACACCACGCCATATCGTATCCACAAGGCGAATGCTTTTTCCATGGCGCCGATGATCGATGTCGGTATTCTTTTCATCGGTATCTTTATCACCATGATCCCGGCGCTCGTGCTTCTCAAAGTCCATGGCACAGAGCTTGGTATCGATCAGCCGTGGCATATGTTCTGGGTGTGCGGACTCCTGTCCTCCTGTCTGGATAATACCCCGACCTACCTTGTTTTCCTGCAGACTGCGGCGAGCCTTGGCGCGACCGAAGGCATCGCGACCACCGTCGGCACGGTCACTCCGCTCATGCTGGAAGCGATCTCCGCAGGTGCCGTCTTCATGGGGGCCAATACGTATATCGGCAATGCACCGAATTTCATGATCAAGGCGATCGCGGAAGAGGATGGCATCAAGATGCCCGGCTTCTTCGCGTATATCGGCTGGGCGATACTGATCCTGTACCCGGTATTTATCATCGATACCCTGCTGTTCTATATGTAGGAAAAATGGCGTAGTATAAATGCTGCGCCCTTTTCGCGTTTTTGAATCTGTTGAAACGGACAGTCCATGTTTATGGTCGGGGGGATGGGCTTCGGGATCAAAGACAGGGAATCTCTGTTTTTCGGCCTCACAGCTTGCCTCAGCCCTAGAACTTGAATTTTTCTATTGCGTTAACGCGCATATCTATGTTACAATAATTTTCGATTTAAATATCACTCATCCAGAGCAGCAGAGGGATTGGCCCAAGGAAGCTGCAGCAACCATTCCGATGGAACCGGTGCTAATTCCAACAGCGCAAGCTGGCAGATGAGAGACTGGACTCTCCCTGCGCGGAGAGCTTTTTTAGTTTTAGGGAAGAACCGATCCTGTGATTGGAGCGGTATTTCCATGGCAAAATGATTTTCCATAGAATCCCATCGTTTTTTGAGGAGGAACACTATGTCCAGAAAAGTTTTATTCACTTCTGAATCTGTGACCGAAGGGCATCCTGATAAGATCTGTGACCAGATCTCGGATGCCATTCTTGACGCGATCTTTGCAGAGGACCCGAATGGCCGTGTCGCTTGTGAGACGACCGTCACCACGGGGCAGGTGCATGTCTTCGGTGAGATCACCACCACGGCGCACATTGCTTTCCCGAAAGTCATTCGCGATACCATTCGTGATATCGGCTACACCACATCTGCCTATGGCTTCGATGCTGACAGCGTAGGGATCAATATCGCACTCGATGAGCAGTCTCCGGATATCGCCATGGGCGTTGACAAGTCTCTGGAAGCCAAATCCAATGAAGCCGACCCGTATGATATCGGCGCAGGCGATCAGGGGATGATGTTCGGCTATGCATCGAACGAAACGCCGGAATATCTGCCGATGCCGATCGCACTGGCACACCGTCTGGCACGCCGTCTGGCAGAAGTCAGAAAATCCGGTGAACTGTCCTACCTCCGTCCGGACGGCAAGACGCAGGTCACTGTCGAATATGAAGACGGCAAGCCGGTCCGTGTGGATACCATCGTCATTTCCACGCAGCATGACCCGGATGTCACCCAGGCGGAGATCCATGATGATATGGTGAAACATGTCATCGAACCGACCATTCCGGCCAAATTCCTGCAGGATACGAAGTACTTCATCAATCCGACCGGCCGTTTCGTCATCGGCGGCCCGCAGGGGGATGCCGGTCTTACCGGCCGTAAGATCATCGTCGATACCTATGGCGGCATGGCTCGTCATGGCGGCGGTGCATTCTCCGGCAAGGATCCGACGAAAGTCGACCGTTCTGCTGCGTATGCAGCTCGTTATGTAGCGAAGAATATCGTCGCTGCCGGCATCGCTGAGCGTTGCGAGATCCAGCTCGCCTATGCCATCGGCGTCGCACGTCCGGTCTCCATCTTCGTCGATACCTTCGGCACTGGCAAGATCTCCGATGAAGCCATCGTCGCTCTCATTCGTAAACATTTCGAACTGCGTCCGGCCGGCATCATCGACATGCTCGATCTCCGCCGCCCGATCTACAAGCAGACTGCGGCCTATGGTCACTTCGGCCGTACCGATGTGGATCTCCCGTGGGAACATACCGATAAAGCGGAAGTGCTGAAGAAGGAAGCAGGAATCTGAGAATAACAGGTTTACAGGTGCTACGAGTGAGTAGTGACTGGTGACTAGGGATTAGTGGCTAGGGATTAGGCTGATGATGCATCTACCCCCTTCCTCAGGAAGGGAGATGCCCGAAGGGTAGGAGGTTGGACGAGGGAAATGAGATTTGCGGTTTGAATACCGAAAGCCACCACCACCATTCCTCATTCCTCATTCAAGCAAAGCGTTCATCCCTGATCCAGAGGCCGCATGCTCCACGGGCTAACCCCAAACCACTTTCCTTCATATGCTAAAATAGAGAAGACATATTCTCGTGTCTTCTCTTTTTTTGCGCCGAAAGGAGGGCGTCATGCTGATTTCCATCGCCGAGGTCTTGATCAATCGGCCGTCGAAGCACTTGAACCGCACCTTTTCTTACCGGATCCCGGATGCGCTTCTCGGGCAAGCGGACGTAGGCTATCGCTGCGTCGTACCTTTTGCGCGTCGCACGGAGGAGGGGATCATCCTGTCGGTGCGTCGCGAGGAGGAAGAGAAGATCTCCTATCGGCTGCTTCCCATCCGCTCTCTGGTCGATCCTTTCCCGTGGTTCACGGAGGAAATGCTCGCACTTGCGAGGAAGCTGTCTTCCTATTATATGTGTATGCTGATCGAGGCGCTGCGCCTCTTCTTTATCGACAAAAAGGGAATCCTGACTGAGGCCGAGTATACGATCGACTGGGCGCGTGTGCCGCTGGAGGCAGAGCTTCGCGGGCTCATCGATCCTTCGGTCGACAGTCTGTCGGAAAAAGATGCGAAAACCCTTCTTGGAAGTGATCTCGTGAAATGCGTCAAGGCGGCCTGGCTTGTCCGAAAGGAGCGGCTTTCCGCCGTGTATAAAGAGCCGCTGGAGAAATGGCTCGCGCCGAATGAGGCGCCCGATGAGGGACAGAAGCGGCGCAGTCCGAAGCAGGCACTCCTGTGGCAGGCGCTCACGGAGAAAGGGCCGATGTCCTTTCGGGAGGCGGCGGAGAAGGGCTTTTCTTCAAGCGTTGTGAAGGCCTTCTGCCTTTCCGGCTATGGAAAGGTCTTTTATAAAAGAAAGAAGACCTTTTCTCTGATCGATGAGCAGGAAAAACGGAAGGAACGCGCGCTGACGGAAGAGCAGCAGCAGGCGCTTTCCGTGATCTCCAAAGCCGTCGATGCGGAAGCATTCAAAGGCATTCTCCTGAAGGGGGTGACAGGGAGCGGGAAGACAGAGGTGTACCTGTGCGCTGCGGAGAGGGCGCTGGAACGGGGCGGATCTGCGCTCATTCTGGTGCCGGAGATCGCTCTGACGAGCCAGATGACATCCTACTTCGCCTCACTCTTAGGGGATAAGGTCGTCTTCATTCACAGCGGTCTTAGCAAGGGCGAGCGCTATAACAACCGCCAACGCATCGCCAATGGCGAGAGTACGATCATCATCGGCTCGCGTTCGGCGATCTTCATGCCCTTCCGTCATCTGAAGCTCATCGTCGTCGATGAAGAGTATGATTCCTCGTACAAGCAGGGAGAGACGCCTCGCTACAATGGGCGTGATGCGGCCAAGATGATGGGGGAGATTTACCACTGCCCGATCGTCCTCGGCGCCGCGACGCCTTCGATCGCGACGTACCATGCGGCGAAGACGGGAAAGATCGAGCTTGTGGAAATGAAGCACCGCGTCTTTCAGACGAAGCTTCCCGCCATTCATATCTATGACCTCAAGGGCGATCCCACCGGGGAGGCGCTGTCGCATCCGATGGTGGAGATTCTCAGGGCGACCATCGAAAGGAAAGAGAAGTCCATCCTTCTTCTGAACCGCCGCGGCTTCTCGACGACGCTCATGTGTGCTGACTGCGGCTATGTCTTCAAATGCCCGAACTGCGATGTTTCTTTGGTCTATCACAAAGACACTGCGCAGCTGAAATGCCATTACTGCGAGACAGTGCATCCGCTGCCCCATGAATGTCCGAAGTGCCACAGCCGGAAGATCCTCTACCTCGGGCGTGGTACGCAGCATGTCGAGGAGGACTTGCACGAGGCACTTGCCGAAGCACGCATCCAGCGCTTCGATGTAGACAGTACGCAGAAGAAGAACAGCGCACGGACCATTCTGGAAAAATTCCGCCGCGGAGATATCGATATCCTTTTTGGCACGCAGATGGTGGCCAAGGGACATGATATCCCCGGCGTGCAGACGGTCGGTATCCTTTCGGCGGATGGGCCGCTCAATATGCCAAGCTACCTTGCCTCCGAGCAGACCTTCAACCTCATCACCCAGTGTGCGGGCCGTGCGGGCCGTGGCCGCCAGCAGGGGGAAGTCCTGCTCCAGACGTATAATCCGGATCACTATGTCATTCAGGCGGCGGCCAGGCAGGACTATGAAGGATTCTATCGGCAGGAGATCGAGTACCGACGCCTGCTGAATTACCCGCCCTTTTCCCGCATGATGAAGATCACCTGCTTCCACAAAGAAGAAAAGACGGCGGCGGAAAAAGCAAACCGCATCTATCACTGGCTTTTGCAGGTGAATCCCCAGCTCGCAGTGCCCACCACCTTCACGCCGCCCTTCGATGAGCCGATCAAGAGGGTGCGGAATATGTACTACATTTCCATCCTCATCAAAGGGCGGACACTTTCTTCTTTGAAATCTGCCATGAGACAGTCTCCGATCTTTGAAGAAAATGATATAATTATCGATGTAGACCCGATGTAAAATGAGGAACCTTGAGTGACTAGGGATTAGTAGCTAGGGATTAGGTTTGCGATACGAGAAAACCGCTAGCTTCAAACCTCCTCGGCGCTTCCATAATTTTATACGCCGCACCACCATTTCTCATTTCTCATTGCTAATTCAAGCGAGGCTTTCAAACGAAATCAAAGGGAGACCCGTCCCAGGGACTAACCCTGAAGTTTGAAAGCAGGGATGAGTAGCTAGGGATTGGGGATTAGGAGTGGCTAGTGACTGGTGATTGAAATTCCATCTTCGGGCACCACCACTCCTCACTCATATAACTTAGAGAGCAAAGCTTTCAAACGCAATCAAGGGACGGCACGCCCCACGGCTAACCCTGAACCCGACAGCCTAATCCCTAATCCCTAGCTACCAGTCACTAGCCACCAGCCACTATTTTATAAACGAAAGGAATGATCCCGTTTTGAGTGAAATTATTACTGCCGGAAACCCGATCCTGAAAGCGGTCGCAGCGCCTGTGACTTCTTTCGATAAGAAACTGAAATTTTTGATCCTTGATATGAAGAAAACACTGTATGAAGCAAACGGAGTGGGACTTGCGGCGCCGCAGATTGCAGTCTCCAAGCGCATCTTTGTCGCAGATGACGGAGAAAGCGGCTTCGAAGCCTATATCAATCCTGAATGGCAGCCGGACGGCGATGAGATGGCGACGGACTCGGAGGGGTGTCTCTCCGTGCCGGGCCTTTTCGGGGAAGTGACGCGCTATGCACGCGTCATCGTCCGCTATCAGGACATCCATGGTAAGAAGAAGGTGAAGAAAGCCTCCGGTCTTCTGGCACGCTGCATCCAGCATGAGACAGATCATCTGAACGGGATTCTTTTTATTGAAAAAGCCATTTCTTTGCACAAAGGACCAAAAGATGAAGAATAACTATCGCATCGTATTCATGGGCACGCCCGATTTCTGTCTGCCTGCTCTTTCTGCCATGGTGGAGCATGGCTATACGCCCGTCGCAGCCTACACACAGCCGGATAAGATCAATGGCCGCGGGAAGAAGATCAATTATTCTCCGGTGAAGACATTTGCGATGTCTCACGACATCCCGATCCACCAGCCGCTCTCCTTCAAAGATCCTTCGGAGGTGGAGACACTGAAAGCGCTGAAGCCGGACCTCCTCGTCGTCATCGCGTATGGTCGCATCCTGCCGAAGGCGGTGCTGGATATCCCGACCTATGGTGCGATCAATGTCCATGCTTCGCTCCTTCCGAAGTATCGCGGCGCTGCTCCGATCCAGCGCGTCATCATCGACGGAGAGAAGAAGACCGGCGTCACGATCATGCAGCTCGATCAGGGCATGGATACCGGCAATATTGTGGAGACCGTCCAGATGGATATCCCTCTTCATATGACGGCAGGGGAGCTCTTCGAGGCGCTTGGAGAGATGGGAGCAAAGGCTCTGATCTCTGTCCTGGAGGATCTTCCGGAAAAGCTCGCCCGCGCGACGCCGCAGGATCATGAAAAAGCCACCTATGCGGAAAAAGTCACGAAAGAGATGGGCCGCATCGACTGGACGAAGGATGCCAAAACACTTGATGCACTCATTCGCGGCATGTATCCGAATCCCGGGACGTATACCTTCTTCCGCGGCAAACGTGTGAAGATCCATCGCGCCGAGGTCAGCGATGGGGAAAGTAAAGAAGCACCGGGGACCATCATTTCTACGAAGGACAGCCTCACCATTGCCTGCGGAAGGGGAGCGCTTACGATCTCCTCCCTGCAGCCGGAGAACCACAAGAGAATGGCTGCCAGTGACTTTGTGAATGGACATCAGGTGAAAGTCAATGACACATTCGACTGCTAAGCCCGTACCGTCCGCGCGCCGCCTTGCCTATCAGGCTCTCTACGACGTGCTTGAAAAAGACGCCTATAGCAATATCGTGCTCCAGCGCATTCTCGCAGAGTACCCGCTCAAGGCTGAGGAGGCGCACCTTCTGACAGAGCTCGTCTACGGCGTCCTTCGGAAATACAATCACCTGCTCTGGATCATCGGGAAGCTTTCGACGCAGAAGGTGAAAAAGCTGCATCCTTCCGTGCGGATCCTTCTTTGTCTTTCCCTCTATCAGCTGCTCTTTTTGACGCGCATCCCCGAGTCTGCTGCGGTGAATGAGTCTGTCAAGATTGCCAAGAAGGTGACGCATTCGGGCAATGTCCGCTTTGTGAACGGCGTCCTTCGGAATTTCCTCCGTAAAAAAGACAGCTTCCGGATCCCTTCGAGAAAAGAGGATGCGCTCCTCCATGATGCGCTCACCTATAACCAGCCGCGCTGGCTCATCGAAGACTGGCAGAACGCCTGGGGCGTAGAAAAAGCGGATGCTGTATTCTCTGCGTTCAATGAGATCCCGTCGATGACCATCCGTGTGAATCCTTTGAAAAAGCCGGTGGCTGACTTCGAGAGACTTCTCTTAGAAAAAGGGATCGAAGCTGCGCCCATCCCCTATCTGCCGGAAGGCTTCACGATCAAGAGTGGGGCGAATCATTTCTTTGGCACATTCCTGAAAGAAGGGCTCGCCTATGTGCAGTCGGCTTCTTCTATGGTGCCGGCGAAAGTCCTCTCTCCGAAAGCGGGGGAGACGGTCCTCGACATGTGTGCGGCCCCTGGCAGCAAGACCACACAGATGGCAGAAATGATGGGGAATGAGGGCTCGATCGATGCATGGGATCTCTATCCGCACAAGATCGCCCTCATCAAAAAGAATGCGAAGAAGGAAGGCATCACCATCATCCACGCAGGGCCGCGCGATGCGACGAAGCCCATGCCCGCCGTTTATGAGAAATATGATAAGGTCCTTCTCGACGCGCCCTGCTCAGGGCTTGGCGTCCTGTCGCACAAGGTGGAGATCCGCTGGCGCAGGACAAGAGAGGATCTGCAGGAATTTCCGCCCCTGCAGAAGGCCCTCCTCGAAGAGGCGGCCAAGTACCTGAAAAAAGGTGGCACCCTCGTCTACAGCACCTGCACCCTGAATGAGGCGGAAAATGAAAACATCGTGAGCGAGTTTTTTAGAAATCATCCCGAATTTACGCCGATCGATTTCCAGCTCGAAGGCCTTGGCGCATCCGAAAAGGGGATGCTCACCATCTGGCCGGATCAAGCACAGAGCGATGGATTCTTCGTGGCGAAATTGAAGAAACAGTCGGAGGAGTAGGGCGGCATCGCCTGTATTTCTCATCCCTTATTGAATGAAAGGAGCCTCTATGGCTTGGAATATCTGGGGACACAGTCTCCCCGAAATGGAAACATGGATCACAAGCCATGGCTTCCCGAAATTTAGAGCCAAGCAGCTGCAGGACTACCTGTACTGCCGCTATATTTTTTCTTTTGACGATATGACCCAGCTGCCGGCGCCGATGCGGGAATGGCTGAAGGAGAATGCCGTACTCGAGAAGCCGGTGATCATGAGCCATATCACATCGAATGACGGTGATACGACCAAGCTCCTCGTGAAGCTCTCCGATGGTTCCCTCGTCGAGACCGTCTGCATGCACCATGTTTACGGGAATTCCATCTGCGTCTCCACGCAGGTGGGCTGCGCGATGGGTTGCATTTTCTGTGCCTCTACCAGAAACGGTCTGGAGCGGAATCTCACCGCGGGCGAGATCCTTGCTCAGGTTTACGCCTTCCGAGAACTTTTCGATGCGCCGATCCACTCGATCGTCCTGATGGGAGCGGGAGAGCCGCTCACGAACTATGAGGAAGTGCTCCGCTTCATCCGCCTTGTGAGCGATCCGGGGCTGCTGAATATCAGCCTCAGAAATATCACGCTCTCCACCTGCGGCATCGTGCCTATGATCGATCGACTCGCCGCAGAAGGCCTCCCGATCACGCTTGCGATCTCCCTCCATGCGCCGAATGACACGATCCGCAACCGCATCCTGCCATCGAGCCGTCATTTCAAGATCGAAGATGTTGTCGCTGCTGCGCACCGATACTTCAAGAAGACGGGCCGCCGCGTGACCTTCGAGTACATCCTCATCAAGGATGTGAATGCGTCCCGTGAAAATGCGGAAGAGCTCTGCCGCCTTGTGGGGAAGATGAACTGCCATTTCAATCTCATCCCGATCAATGGCACCGAGCATATCAAGCTGTATCCGCCGAGCTGGAAGGATGTCAAGATCTTTCAGGAGATCCTGGAAAAACACGGCAAGAGCACGACCGTCCGCCGGCAGATGGGCGACGAGATCCAGGCTGCCTGCGGACAGCTGAAACGGAGATATCTGGAGAAGAAGTAGCTGGTGACTAGTGACTGGTGACTAGTAGCTAGGGATTAGGGGACTTAAGTGACTGGGGAACTAGGAGACATCAGACTCTCTTGAAAGATACATAAAAAGCGCCGAGAAATCAGTGGATTTCTCGGCGCTTTTTGGTTGAATCGGCGTTTCCTTACATATTCGGCTGACACTGGCGCGGGAGGAAAGCAAGGGAAAGTAGTCTCACATATATTTTATACCTGTACGTAGAAGGGTGCCCCTTTGGGGCACATCTATCCGGTGCCTTTGGCGCGACCCTTCTCCAAGGGTCTGCTCAACTGGAGGGACTTTCCTAATCCCTAATCTCTAGTCACCGGTCACCGGTCACTAGTCACTAGTCACTCACTCCCCGAACATCTTTGAAAGTGGGTTATTCGTAAAGACATCCGCTTCATTGATATAGCGGCGCACCATTTCCACGGACTTGTGACGGGTCTGTTTCATGATGAGACGCTCCTCGATGCCGTGAAGCGCCGCATACGTAGCGAAGCCGTGGCGCAGGCTGTGCGCGCCATAGAGCGTGGGGTCAAGACCGATCAGTTCGGCATATTTTTTGACGAGGAGATTCACCGTATTTTCACTGAGATGCGTCGAAGCGACCTTGCCATTTTTCAGGATCTTCCTAAAGATCGGGCCGTCATGGATATCAGCGGCCTTCAGCCAGTCATAGAGCGCACGAATGCCGTCCATTTCTTCAGGTACATTCTTCAGATGGGGGATGCCGACCTGCTGTCCTTCGCCCCGCTGGTCCGTCTTCGAGCGTTTGATGTGAAGGACGATGCCCTGCGGAAATTTTCTGATATCTTCCATCGTGAGAGAGACGAGCTCGCTTCTGCGGAAAGCCCCCATGAAGCCGATGAGGAGGATCGCACGGTCGCGCAGGCCGTGAAGCGTTCGGAGATCCATGCGGGAGATCATTTCCTGAAGCTCTTCAAAATACACCGGCGTTTTCCCCTTTTGCAGCATGCCTTTCTGCCGCATGAGGCCGATCAGTGCTTCTCGTACGATCCACGCTTTTGCGGGATTCTCCTTCGTGAGGCCGGCCGCATTGAAGTTCTCTGACAGAGCGGAAATGCGGCGGCGGATGGTCGCCGTTTTCGCATAGTCCGCCAGATCATTGATATAGTTCACGATCGTTTCCGGCGTGGTCGGGAACGATTCTTTTTTATGGTACGAGCACCAGTCGCAGAAGTCATTCCAGTCCGACTCATAGGCGTCGATGGTATGCTCCGACTTCGTTTCCGACAGTGCGAGAAGGCTCTTGTCAGAGAGTGCATCGTCATGGGTGCGTTTTGAGAAATCACGGATATAGAAATGGGAGGACATGGGAGGCCTTTCTTAGCAAATGCGGAAATGAAGGCGGCGGCTACGTATACCACGAATCGGGGGATGCCCGCTTGTGCCTTTCGATAGTTCATGTCTTTATTTTACCATAGCCTTGAGCATGTAGGAATGAGGGATTGGAAGCGATTGGAGACAGGTGACTGGGAGACTAAGAGACTAAGAGACTAAGAGACTAGGAGACTAGGAGACTGGGAGACTAGGAGACTGGGAGACGTCGGATTTTCCCGTATTCTCATTTCGAGCGAAGCGAGAAATCTTTGTCATTCGCGGCGAGGGACTCACGCTTCCCCCCATGCGCCGCGCACTTTTCCGCTTTCCTCATCTGTCTTTCATGCCGCCAGTGCCCTATCCGCCCCTACGGGGCACCTTCCCCTCGAGGGGAAGGC
>DLZS01000121.1:0-14420 GCA_003447275.1 Dialister sp. | reverse complement strand
CCTTCCCCTCGAGGGGAAGGCTGGCGATACGAGGGAAGCCTGTCATCGCAAATCTTCGGGCATCGCCCCATATATATTCGCGGCGAAGCCGCCACCATAACCTTAAACCCTGAACCCTGAACCTCATAATCATTAAAGTCACCTAAAATAAATCTCAGATTTCATTTGACTTACCACCTCTAAAATGGTAATCTAAGCTTAATGTAGAAATGGCTTGCCATTATTATTTATATCAGGGGGTCTTTAGAAAAATGGATGTACTTCACTTGTTTCATGCCGGCGGTTTCATGATGTATCCGCTGCTTCTCTGCTCTATCATCGTTGTCACGATCTTCATCGAGCGTTTCCGCTTCTATCACGCGAACCGGTCGAATATCGAAAAGCTCACGAAGGAGATTCCGGAACTCCTGGCAGCCAATGATCAGGAAGGGCTGAAAGCGGCGCTCAAGGCCGATGGCGGCATTCCTGCCGGTGTCATTCTCTCCGGCGCCGAGCAGCTCTCTTCCAAAGCGAACCAGACTGCCATTCTGGAAGGCGCGGCTTCTCATGCCGCAGGCGTCTTGAAGTCGTACCTGAACTACCTTGATGTCATCGTCACACTGTCCCCGCTGATGGGGCTTCTTGGCACTGTCATCGGCATGATCGGCTCCTTCAATGTCCTTTCGGTCGAAGAAGGCCAGCCATTCGCCATCACCGGCGGCGTCGCAGAAGCACTTGTCTGCACCGCATCCGGCCTTTTCGTTGCTATCATCGCCCTTATCGCCTACACCTACCTTTCGCAGCAGGTATCTAACTTCGTTTCCCAGATGGAAAAATTGGGTTCCCTGTATTTGGCTATTGTAGAGGCGGATCAGAAATGAAACTTGAATCAATGAATGTAGAGAAGAAGCCGAAGATCATGATCATCCCGATGATCGATATCATCTTCTTCCTTCTGGTCTTCTTCATGATGTCCATGCTGACGATGGTGGTGCAGAAATCGATCAATCTGAACCTGCCGCAGACCGCCAGCGCGCAGATCGATCTACAGAAAACACTGCCGATCAGCGTGACATCCGACGGTACCATCTATGTCGAGCAGGAGAAGATCCCGAAGGACTCCTTCAAGAAACGCATGGAGATCGAAAAGAACAGAAATCCCGATATCTCTATCGTCCTGCGTGCGGATGAAAAATCGGAGCATGGTGACTTCGTTTTTGTCTTAGACCAGCTGAAATCCGTCGGGATCTCCAAGATCGGCATTGCCACTGCCTCCAAAGGGCAGTCAGACTAAAGGGGTGGTGTGATGCGTACTTTCAAGTACCGATGGTCCTCCGCTCTGGGGACCTCGCTTGCCTGTCACGTCGTCGCCTTGGGGCTCATCACGGGCTTCATGTTGCTCTTTCCGGCATCGCCTGTGAATAAAGGACCCATCGAAGTCGACCTCGTCACGATGAGCGGCGGCGGTGGCGGTGGCGGCGGTGGAAACGGGGGAGAAACACCGCAGGAAGAAAAACTCCCCGAGATCAAAGAAGCAAAAGCCACACCGACAGCTCCGCCTCCTGTCAAGACCGAACCGGATCCCGAAGCAGAAAACGATGTCCACGAAGTCGCTCCGGCGCCATCAGAGGATACCTCCTCTGCCGCAGACACCAATTCTAAGGACAGCACTTCAGAGGGGAGCACCTCTTCCGGCACCGGTAGTGGTACCGGCGGTGGGAACGGTACAGGGAATGGGCCCGGCGATGGCAGTGGGGAAGGCCCCGGCTCTGGCTCCGGTTCCGGCGGTGGGAATGGCTCCGGCTATGGCAGCGGAAATGGAGACGGCGCCGGTCCCGGAGATGGCGTCACCATGGGACCGCAGCTTTTGAGCAATCCGGCGCCTGCCTATCCGGAATCCTGCCGCAAAGCGAATATTTCCGGAACGACGGTCGTTGGTCTCACGATTTCGAGCGATGGCAGCGTCTCGAGCGCATGGGTCGTTTCCTCTTCCGGGAATGGCACCCTTGACAGCGCCGCTGTCAATGCCGTCTACGGCTGGCAGTTCGTCCCTGCCAAACAGAATGGCGTGGCGATCACCTGTAATTCACAGGTACCGGTCACATTCAATCTGAGATAATGAAAAAGCACATGTGCCGCAAGGCGCATGTGCTTTTTGGTTGTGATGGATTCAGCGTTTGCCTAGATACGGATATTCCCCGAAGCGTCATCCCGACCGAAGTGGAGGGATCTTTTTCGTTGGCGGTTATTATCGATTGTTTGACGGCGAGAAACGGAAAAGTTTGAAAGCAGGGATGAGTAGCTCGTGGACTAGTGACTGGTGACTAGTGACTGGAATGCCAGTCGCGGGCATCGCCATTTCGCATATCGCATTTCTCATTCAAGCGAGGCTTTCCATCGTAATCAAGGGACGACATGCCCCAGGGCTAATCCTGTGACGCGGTGTGCCGGATGTTGAAAGTACTGAAAACGGCCAAGGAAACATGCGAGAAAGATGAATACCGATAAAGATTTCTCGCCTTCGCTCGAAATGAAGATGGCGCTGAACGCGAACTCACTATAGACGTGACTGGGGACTTGAATGCCACTCACGACAGGAGAATACCGCCATCCCTCCAGCGGAGCAGGCCCTTGAAGAAGGGCCGCGCCAAAGGCGCAGGATAGAGTGCCCCGCAGGGGCACAGTTCACCGTAGCGGTCAGCAGAGCACATGCGTTGACCGTTCTTCCGTCCATCTCATATCACTCGCTGGCCGTTCTGCCGTATTCTGCCTCTTCGAGGCAGTCTATCCCGGCCTTTAGCTGCCCCCTTCTCCAAGGGGGAACGCATTTTAGGCTATTCACCATTCTCCGCGGCGCTTCCCTGCTTTTGCGCGCCGCATCACTCCCTGCACGCTAATCCTGAACCCTGAAGTTTGAAAGCAGGGATGAGTAGCTAGGGATTAGTGGCTAGGGATTAGGAGTCCCAAGTGACTCGTGACTGGTGACTGGGAGACATCAGGCGCTCGTATCGTCATTTCGAGCGAAGTCGAGAAATCTTCCTTGCAGACCGATAAACGAAGGATGTGTGAAAGCAGAAATATGTAGCACCAAGGCGTCGTTTACTTGCAGCGCCTATGTGATACTGACCGGAGTGCAAGAAAGATCGAGGGCAACGCTTTCGATGACGGCGGCGCGAAGCGCTATCAAAACTCCGCGGCACTTCCCTATTTTTATGCGCCGCACCACCACTCTTCACTCCTAACTGGCGAGTAGAGCTTTCACACGCAATCAAAGGGCAGCACTCCCCACGGGCTACCCTGAACCCTGAACCCTTGACCCCTTATCTCTTCTTCCTTTTTCCCAAATATGATAGAATAAATGAAAACGATAGCCCATTCTATTTCCACGGAGGAACCAATCATGAAAAAAGTCATTTTCGATATAGACGGCGTCCTTTTGAGCGAAGAACGATACTTCGATGTATCTGCTCTGACCGTATGGGAGATACTCTACAGCCCAGCGTACATGGGACTTCCCAGCGAACGCGACGATTTTAATGCGGGTCGTATCACCGAAGGGCAGATCGCCGGCTGCCGCAGCGTGGTGTGGGGGAATGATGCTCTGCTTTCCTGGCTGAAAGCGCGCGGCATCAATTCGAACTGGGATATGGTACACGCCGATCTCATCACCATCCTCTGGCTGATGGCAGAAACCTATAAAAAACGCTCCGGCGGAGAAAAAATGTCTTTTACTCTCCACCAGCCACAAGACTTGAAGCGCGCCGGACAGGAGCTCATGGGATTACCCATGCCGAACGCAGAAGACGTACTCGATCGCTGGGAGAGTGCTGTCTCCGAAGGACTTCAGGGCGAAGACGTTTTCCGTGCCATCAAGGATGCCATGGCGGATACGATCGATGGCGACCTTTCCTGGGCCGACCTTCGCTCCGATTTCTGGAAGATCCATACCGAAGCCTTTCAGGCATGGTACCTCGGAGATGACACCTTCATTTCCCTCCTGCATCATATGCCCTACAGCGCAGGAAAACCTGGCTTCCTCTCCCGTGAAGTCCCGCTTGCGCCCGCCGCTCACATCCTTTCCCTCTTCCGCACGCTGAAAGAGCGCGGCTATGACATCGCCATCGCGACCGGCCGTGCCAGAGAGGAGATGGAGATCCCCTTCAAACTGTTCCACTGGTACGAGGAATTCGATCCCTACACCATGGCGACTGCCTCCGATGCGGAAGAATCAGCCGATAGACTGGGCGGCCCCGTCCTCGACAAGCCGAATGCCTTCGTCTTTTCCTGCGCCATCTTCGGCAGAAATCCGGACAACTACAAGGCCTACTCAGAAGAAACCATGCAGCCCGGCAAGGAGGATGAGATCTACGTTTGCGGCGACTCCTACTCCGACGTCATCGGTAGCCGCCGCGCCGGTGCGAAATGCATCGGCATCCTGACCGGCCTTGAAGGCAAGGACGCGACGGCGATGTTTGAGAAAGAAGGCGTCCCATATGTGGACCGCGTGACGGATATTTTAGCGAAATTGGAGCAGAAGTGATCGGCAGCAAGTGGCTGGTGACTCGTACATTTCGTTTGCCGTTTTCCTTGCACTGTCATTTCGAGCGAAGCGAGAAATCTGTTTCGTCAGCAGAGAAAAGAGGAGTGAGACAGCCATCCATGGAGACCTGACATCCCCTTCATGTGCGTGATGGAGGTGGTCTTCACAGTAAAAGCCGCGGGAAGAAAGAACTTTGGAGCTCTTTCTTCCCGCGGCTTTTATAAATTCAGAGGATCTGTTTCCCGGATCGTCACAGGAATGAGGGGCTAGTGACTACTGACTTGAATACCACTTTCAGGCATCGACTTTTTTATTTGCGGCGGCGCCGCCACCAGCATGTCTGCTCCTTGGTCAAGAGTCCCCAGTCAACAAATTTCGGACAGCAAAAAACATCCGGGAAACGCTTTTTGCCTTTACCCAAATGCAGGCGGGACACGGAATCGGCGCCGGTGTGGTTACATGTACCAAAGTACGAACGTCCTGGCTGTCGTCGGTGCTCGGCCTCGCAGGGGGCAGGGAAGCGTGGAAAGCATGGATTTCCCGGATATTTTTTGTTTGTCTTACATGTTCAGCCTTAGACAGGTGAGGGAAAAAGACTGACATTTCCGTGCCCTGTCCGATGAGCCGGAGCGCAAAGCAAGATCTTCCTTCCGTACGGCTGCTCTCTGTCGTATTTCTTAGCGCTAATGAATTCTGGAAATCAGAGAACAGCCGCGAAAAGGTGTACACACGATGCGCCCTTGGCTTCATGTCTGTATTGTATACCTTCTTTATGAAAATTGCAAGTCTACGTCTTACGAGCAGTTTACAAGAAATAGTGGATCACTAAAATCTATCAATTGATAAACGCATATATATAGAATCATCTGCTATTCATGATTTCTTTTATTCACATGGCGGATTATGTCGTGAGAAGGAGATGTTGGCAGATCGGTCCGAGAGAGGGCATTTCTTGTTTTTGCTGAGAAAATGAGATGATCGGGGAACCCATTGCGGATAGCCGTCCTTTTAGGGGGAATACACCTTATCATATGAAAATTAGAAATAAGAGGTACAAGGTTAATAAAAATAAAATTAGATTAAAAAATATTGGACAAAATAAGTGGTTTATGATAGTCTCTTAGAAGGTCATCGCTGAACAGGGAATAGGTGATGAGGATGTTCATCTTTGCCGTGGAAACTCGGACACACTGGCTCTTGATGGAGAACGTTTTCTTCCCGCTCATTTTGGAAAGAGGAGAATGTTTATGAGAAAAGGAATGTATAAGATGTTGGCTGCTGCCCTCATGCTCACAATTTCGGGGGGGGGTAGTAGGTAGTGCTGCTGATACTATACTGGATACAGTGTATGTAAATGCAGATAGAGATAAGGCGGAAGATACTGTCGGTACACTTCCGGGTGGATTCATCAAAGAAGAACCAAGCGTTGGACTGTTGGGGCATCAGGATGTAATGGATGCCCCTTTTGCGGTGTCTGAAGTCAGTCAGAAGACGATCAAAGCTTTCGCGTCTCCTGTGAACGGTGTCAACGAAGCTCTTGCGCTGAACCCTTCTGTCACGATTCAGTCCGGGAGCTTGTATCAGGATATTGCGATTCGTGGATTCAGAACGAATGGTCATAGACAGTACGTAAATGGTATTCCAGGCCTTCTCTGCCAGGAAAATATTCCATACTACTGGGTAGATAGCGTCAGTGTGGTTTCCGGTCCGAATATCGGCGTCCGTGGTACAGGTCTGAGTGAAGCTATCGGTGGTGTCGTTGATTATACCTCCAAGAAAGCAGTAACCAATGCCACCGATTTGAAACTGGCGTATCGTGGCGGCAGTTCTTTTGAAGAAGGCGTTGATTATCAGACGCGTCTTGGCAGCGATAAGAAATGGGGCGTTCGCGTTACTACGAATAACATTCATGGTGATACCGCGATCGATAACGAAAAACTGGAACAGCAGAATATCTTCGTCAATATTGATCATATAGCAGAGCGCTCAAAGACAAATTTCCTCTTTGGATATAATCATACCAAACATTATGGTGGTCCGTATGGGGTAAGCTTTGATTTTACGACGGTAACCGATCTTCCTTCTGCGCCTAAGGGAAGCAATGGATTGAAACCGGATTGGTCTTATAATGCGTATGAGAACTACATCATGGCGTTTAACCATGAGCAGAAGTTGTCTGAACATGTGATCGGTTTCGTGAATGCCGGATATCATAAGGAAAATTGGTATGGCTATATTGACGGTGGTCCAAAAGTTTTAAATAATAATGGCGATTTCAAAATTAGCGTATCTAATTTCCCGCTGTTCCTTGTGAAAACCTACTTAGGAATGGGCATCAAAGGGGATTTCACCATTGGCAAAGTAAAAAATGAATACATGATCGGTGTGGATAAGAGTTGGGAAACCTACGACATTGATAATGGAAATCCAAACTATTCTTGGAAAGGGTTTGGCAATATTTATCAGACAAACAGCTGGGCTAATCCGGGCGATGCACATTGGATTCCACTTCATTCTGATACCACACAGATGGAAGGCTGGCATGTTGTAGACACTCTGAAGGCACTGGATGATAAGCTGCAGGTGACACTTGGCGTTCACGGTCACAGGGCTACTGTAAATCAGGTAGGAGAAACGTCTCTGAAAAAGTCGGATGCCATTACTCCGACCTATGCGATTTCCTATAAATTTACGCCAGATTTCATGATGTATGCTGACCATACGGAAAGCTTCGGGATGGGCGCACGCGTCTCGACTACTTCTTCAAACGATTATGTCAATAAAGGTAAAATGCTTGATCCGGCGAAGACGAAACAGAATGAAGTAGGCTTCAAAATAAAGACTGGTAAATTCCTGAATACACTGGCATACTTTGATATCAAGCAGGCGAATGCAATCGACGTAAAACTGGCGAATGGCAGATGGCTTCGCGCATTGGATGGAGAACAGGAAAATAAAGGCTTTGAATGGGCCTTCACCGGCAATATCAATGACAGATGGGATCTCATTGGTGGTGCCATGTACATTGATGTGAAGCAGACAAAGACGAAAAATGGAGCTAATGATGGTAAGCCGGTAGACGGCATTCCACACTGGACGGCCAATGTCGGCGCGATTTATCATCCAAATAGCCAGTGGTCTATTATTGGACGCGGCAACTATATCGGAACAGCGAAGATCAATGGGGATACGGTCAAAGTACCGTCTTCCTTCGTGTTTGATCTGGGTGCGACCTATGATACCACTTTTGGCAAGACGCCCGTGACTTTACAGGCGATGCTTTACAATGTGGCAGGAAAAGATTACTGGATTCCAAGCGGAAGCTCCAGCAGCTTGACTGTCGGTGGACCACGCACCTTCGTATTCTCCGCTAATTTCCGTTTCTAATCCAAAGGAGAACCCTATGAGCAGAACTATCCGCCGGATGCCTCTGGCGATTCTTACGATCATTCTCACCGTTCTGCTCCTCTTCTCCTGTCTCCTCGGACTGAAGCTCGGGTATCTTTCTGTGTCCTTGTCGGGGATCGTATCGATCCTTGCTTCGCATCTTTCGGGAAGTGCGCTTCCTTCGGATATCGCAATGGGCGCAGCGGATGCGGTCTGGGATCTTCGGCTCCCGCGCATCCTGCTCGCGCTGGCGGTCGGGATGGGGCTTTCGCTTTCCGGCATGGTGATGCAGGCGATGTTTCGCAATCCGATGTCAGACCCTTACATCATGGGTGTGTCCTCCGGGGCATCGCTGGGGGCAGCTTCTGCTGTTTTCTTCGGCGCGGGGGCGGTTTTCGGGGTGTCTGCGATCGGATGCGGGGCATTTCTCGGTGCCTTGGTGTTATCACTCATTCTCGCCATCGCGGCAGGCCGTGTGGCACCAGGGGATTCATCCTATCTCCTGATCTTTGGCGCGGCGCTGGCGGCAGTCTGCGGCGGGATCACCAGTGTGCTGGTGTATATCGGATCCAATGCGACGGGGATGGATGTGACGCTGTACTGGCTGATGGGATCTGTTTCCTTCGCAAAACTCCTGCCGACGCTTTCTGCTCTTGCCATCGTGCTTGCTTTCATCATTTTTTTCTCTACACAGACAAGGATCCTGAATCTGATGCTGGAAGGGGAGGAAACTGCTGTCCCGCTGGGGCGGCAGCTCCTCCCTTTTCGGCGTCTTTACCTCGTGATGAATGCGCTCTTGATGGGAAGTCTGGTGACGCAGGCGGGACTGATCGGCTTCGTAGGTCTTCTGGTGCCGCATGGCTGCCGGATGGTCATGGGGGCGGATCACAGGAAGCTCCTGCCCGTATCCGTTCTTTCGGGAGGATTGATGACGGTCTGGGCAGATATCTTAGGACGGATACTGATCCACGGTGTGGATATTCCTTTGGGGGTCAGCTTATCTCTGATCGGTGCGCCTGTATTTCTGGGGATGCTCATCCGGCGTTCGTATCATTTTGGAGGAGAAGGGGCATGAATATTTCAGTCAATCATGTATCTGCCGGTTATGGGGGGAAGCAGGTGCTCAAGGATGTGTCGATTTCCTTCGAAAGTGGGCAGCTGACGGGCATCATCGGGCCGAATGGGTGCGGGAAGAGTACGCTTTTGAAGTGCATTTACCGTCTGCTTTCGCCTTGGTCCGGGGATATCCAGATCGGTGATACGGTTTTGAAGGATCTGCCGTATCGGGAAAGCGCGAAGCGCGTCGCGGTACTGGCGCAGCATCACGCAGCCGGTTTCGATTTTGATGTAGAAGAGGTCGTGCTGATGGGGCGCACGCCTTACAAAGGCATTACGGAGGGAAACAATCGCGAGGATCGTGACATCGCGCATCGGGCGATGCAGGAAACAGGCGTGGAAACATTAGCGGAGCAGAGTTTTTCTTTTCTCTCCGGCGGGGAGCAGCAGCGCGTGATGCTCGCGCGGGCTCTCACGCAGGAGACACCTTGTCTTATCCTGGATGAACCGACGAATCATCTGGATATCACCTACCAGCTGCAGATCATGGATCTGGTGAGCTCGCGTCATTTGACGGTGCTTGCGGCCATTCATGACCTGAATATAGCAGCCATGTATTGTGACCGGATCGCAGCGATGAAGCATGGAGAGCTGGTCGCCTTCGGCAGGCCTGAAGAGGTCTTGACGGAGGAGCGGATCTGGGAGCTGTATCATGTGAAGGCTGAGGTTTTTCCGCGAAAAGATGGAAGGCCGGCTGTGATTTTTGAAAGAGGGGCCATCGTATGAAGCCGGTCTATCGTGTGATGCTCATCAGCTTTCTCTGCCTGCTCCTGACGCTCTTCTCATTGGGGGTGGGAGAGATCTCCCTTTCACCGGCAGAGACTTGTCACTATCTATATCTGGCGCTGACTTCGCCGGAAGGAAGTGGAATGGTCGAGCAGGATGTGCTGCAGTTCATCCGTCTGCCGCATCTTGTACTTTCTTTTTTCATCGGGGCAGGACTCTCCGTCTGCGGGGCAGTGATGCAGGCGGTGATGAAGAATCCACTGGCGGATCCGTATCTATTGGGGATTTCCTCTGGCGCAAGTCTGGGCGCGGTGCTGGCGATCGCACTCGGTATCGGGATGATCGGGAGCTTTGATGGGATCGGCGCCGCGGCTTTTCTTGGCGCCGGACTTGTTTCCCTTCTGATTCTTTTGATTTCTTCGATCAGCGGCAAAGGAGAGGGATTGACACTGCTTCTGGCAGGTTTTGCACTCAATGCTGCCTGCTCGGCTGCTGTGAGCTTCTTCGTCACCGTGGTGGCGGATACGTCGAAGACGCGGTCTATCCAGTTCTGGATGATGGGGAATATCCGTGCTGACTCATGGATGGCGATCGGCATTTTGGCGATTCTGGTGACGGCTGGATGTTTCTATTTCTTTTCCCAAAGGCGCATCCTCGACCTGATGCTCATGGGGGATGATCTCTCGCTGACCATGGGGCAAAAACTTTCGACGTATCGAAAAGTGTATATCGCGGTCATGGCGCTTCTTGTCGGAGCGGTGGTGTACATGTCAGGCATGATCGGATTCGTCGGGCTCATCATACCGCACGGCGTACGTCTCCTCGTAGGGAGCAGCCATGGGCGTCTTCTCCCGCTTACTGCACTGACTGGAGGGACATTCCTTTGTTGGGCGGATATTCTGGGAAGAAATGCGATTTCCGGACTGGAGCTGCCTGTGGGGGTCATGGCTGCACTGGCAGGCTCGCCCTTTTTCCTATGGATGCTGATATCCGGAAAGCAGGTGAGAAGATGAAGCGGGCTTGGCTTTTATCGCTCCTTCTGCCGCTCGTCCTATCGGGCTGTCAACTGGAGAGGTCTTACCCCGCCGGGGACGATTCGCGCCCTTTTGTGGAGAATATCAAGGTAGAGAACTACTATGAGACGGGGGTGAATCGCGAGTACTTGTCGGATGTGCCGCAGCGTGTGATCGTTATCGGTGCGAATGAAACGGAGACGCTGCTGGATCTTGGCGTCGAAAAGGCCATCCTTGCCGCTGATGATGGGCAGAATAGTCAGCGGTATGGCATCAAGGCATCGAATGAAAGGGCTTTTCAGCGGCTGCCCCGCATCGATCGCAGCACGATCCAGGCAGAGCATTTTCTGGAAATGCATCCAGATATGATCATCGCAGAGCAGCAATTCTTCTCGAAAACCCGTCTTGGCAGTACGGACTACTGGAACAGTAAGGGAGTCCTCACCATGGTGCCGCTGAATACCACATCGCCGGGCAAGCTGAATCAGGTGGAAACCGTAGAGAAGGAAATGAAATTCATTCGTGATCTGGGAATTATTTTTCACAGAGAGGAAGAAGCAGAGAAAATTGTGAGCGCAACGGAAAATCGCATACACGATATAGCGACAACTGTGGAATATCATAAGAAACCGAAAGTCATGATTCTCGATCGCATGAGCATCCTCGCGTCCTACGGGCGAAAGAAGATCGCAGGGGATATGGCTGCCTCTATTGGCGGTGTCGTCCCGGATACCACGGCAGCGGTCAGTGATGAGATGATGATGAAGCTAGACCCGGATGTCGTCTTTCTCGTCGTGTATCGCGATGAGGAGAAGGAGCTGGCATGGCTCCGAAATAGGCCGGCTTTCCGGAATCTGAGCTTCGTCAAAAATCATCGTCTTTATGGGATACCGCTGAAATATGTGTATGGTCCGCAGACGCGTACCATCGATGCGATCGGCTATATGGCAGAGCGCATGTATCCGGGGATATTTGATTTTCCTAAAGAGTATGATTTTCATTAGTGATGAAAAAAGAGCAGGAGAGATCTTGCTATGATCCCCCTAAAGCAGACAAGGTCAATCACCCAACTGCTTTAGGGGGATTTTAATGGCTAAAAGGAAAAATGCTGCAGATTGGATGCTTGCCAGAGTGAGAGAATACCTTTCCGGCAAAGTATCTGACCGACAAATCATCAAGGCGAATGGGATATCCGAGCGGAGTATTGCTTGCCTTCTGGTAAAAACTATAAAGACGCCGCGCACTATGACGTTTCCTACAGTTCAGAATTAAAATGGCATCCGCTGAATGACCTTGCATATGGAGAACTGGTCTTTTGATGGAGCATGCAAAACTCCTTGTGGGTTTTGTCCATTGAGTCACGCCCTATTATACCCTTGGCTTTGAGGGTATAATGGGGTATAATTCTGCATAGAATAGTATTTCACAGGAGGTGCACTATGGAATTATCCGAGATGCAAACCCGCGTGGCGGAGCTGGAACAGCAGATTTCTGCTCTGCCCGCTGGCTCTGTTACGAAGAAAACCGTCAGTGGCAAGGACTATTTCTACCATCGTTGGACGGAGAACAAGAAACGGCGGGAGAAGTATATTCCTACTGACGAATTGAAGGATTTCCGTGCTCAGATTGAGCGGCGGAAGGCGCTGGAGCTGGAGCTGAAGGCGTTGAAAAAGCAGCTGCCCAAGGAGAAATTTGCGCACCTTTCCGCGTTTACCACCAATGTCCGCACCGGTGAGGTGTTGCGTTCCTTTGCGGGGTCTGTTCGCGGCTATCGAAGGCGCGAGTGCTTCCGGCAGCTGCACGACTTTGTCTACGGAGAGCCGCAGGACAAGGTGTTTATCCTATACGGTCTGCGCCGGACGGGGAAAACCACCATGATTCGCCAGATTTTTGCGGAGATGAGCGACACGGAGCTTACCAAGGCTGCTTTCATTCAGATCACCGCAAGAGACACCCTGGCAGACGTGAACCGCGACCTCAAGCTGCTGGAAGCGCAGGGCTTTCGTTATGTGTTCCTCGACGAAGTGACGCTGATGGAGGATTTCATCGAGGGCGCAGCGCTGTTCTCTGACGTGTTTGCGGTCTGCGGTATGAAGATCGTACTCTCCGGCACGGACTCGCTGGGCTTCCTCTTCACCGAGGATGAGCAGCTTTACGACCGATGCATCCTGCTGCACACCACTTTTATCCCCTACCGCGAGTTTGAATCCGTCCTCGGCATCCACGGCATCGACGAGTATATCCGCTACGGCGGCACCATGAGTCTCGGCGGCATCCACTACAACGAGACCTCCACATTTGCCAGCAAGGAAAGCACCGACGAATACGTGGACACCGCCATCGCCCGCAACATCCAGCACTCCCTGCGCTGCTACCAGTATGAGGGGCATTTCCGTCATCTGCGGGATTTATACGAGAAGGACGAGCTGACCAGCGCCATCAACCGGGTCGTGGAGGATATCAACCACCGCTTCACGCTGGAGGTGCTGTCGCAGGATTGGAGGTCCCACGATCTTGGCATTTCCGCCAGCAATCTGCGCCGGGATCGGAAGAACCCGACGGACATCCTCGACCGCATCGACCTTGCGCTTGTCACAGACAGCCTGCGGAAGCTGCTGGAGATCCGCAACAAGAAGGAGCAGACCGTGGCGCTGGACGATGTTCACGCGGCGGAGATCAAGGAGTATCTGGATTTACTGGACTTAACGCGGGAGATCGACGTGCTGCACCTGCCGGATGTCAGCACGAAGTCCGAACGCACGGTGATTGCACAGCCGGGACTCCGCTATGCGCAGGCGGATGCTTTGATCCGCAGTCTGCTGCTGGATGAAACGTTCAGCGCCCTGTCTTGGGTGGAGCGCACCGCCGTGCAGCAGCGCATCCTGACCGAAATCAAAGGGCGGATGCTGGAGGACATCGTCCTACTGGAAACGAAGCTGGCAAACCCCAAGAAGCAGGTGTTTGTCCTGCAATTCCCTGTGGGCGAATTTGACATGGTGGTCTTTGATCCGGAGGCAGGCTCCTGCCGAATTTTCGAGATCAAGCACAGCGAAGAAGTCGCGTCGCAGCAGTATCGCCATCTGATCGATGCGGAAAAATGTGCTCAGACCGAGCACCGCTACGGTCCGATCACCGGGAAGATTGTCCTCTATCGCGGGGAAAGCCAAGTGGTAGACGGCATTCAGTATCAGAACGTGGAAGAATATCTGCGACATATGAACAAAGGGGGATGAATAAAAGCGATAGTGTTACGGAGGAGAATACAGCGACACGAAGCGAAAAAAGATTGGCCATTCAGCAATAGCAACATTAGGCGACTTATATCAGATTTTAAGAAAAGCATGGTGCAAGGAAACGGCATATCCTTTCGGTCAGGCCGAATGGGGGGCAATACAGATCCTTCTTATAGGCAGTGCGCTACTACGGCTATGCTGGTTTATGATATGTTCTGGGATCGATCCACCGCATTCATGTGGATGGCGGAGGGACACATTCCTTCAATAAGATCAACGGACACTATATTGACCTTACCATTGAGCCATTGTTGACCTCTACCATATTCCTGTAGAGTACGAGCCGAACGATCTTTCTTTTTTGGTTTCCCCCGATAGCTTATTTGAACAAAAAAGGCGATGAGAAATAACGATCATCTCATTTTC
>DLZS01000086.1:0-2682 GCA_003447275.1 Dialister sp. | reverse complement strand
TCCAACACTTTCATGCAATACCGCTACGTAGCCCCCTCAGCCCTTCGCGCAGCTCCCCCGATGGGGAGCCAAGAACGTTCTTCCGCTTAACTTAATAGCATTAGATATCGGGGGGGGATGCGTGGCTGGTGACTAAGAGACTAAGAGACTTGGAGACATCAGACTCCCGTATCGTCATTTCGAGCGCAAGCGAGAAATCTTTGTCATTCGCGGTCAGGCGGACAATGTTTGGAAAGTTCAAAACGGGAAACCTGCTATCAAGAGACCTTCGGGCATCGCTATTATTTATACTTCGCGGCACGTCCCATAGGCTAAGTTTGAAAGCAGGGATAAAGATTAGTGGCTAGGGATTAGGAGTCTCAAGTGACTGGTGACTGGAATGCCAGCTCATGGCATCGCCATTATTTATACTCTGCGGCGCTTCTTTTTTATGCGCCGCACCACCCCCGTTGAACCCGTTGAACCTGTTGAACCCGCTGAACCTCTTTCGCACGTAATCAAAGGGCACCTCGACCCACGGGCTAACACCAAGCCAAACAGAGCAGCGACATGGCCGCTGCTCTGTTTTCATGCTATATGGATTTCTTATTTCTTTTCTTCTTCGATGGGATAGTCCTGCAGAGCATCGTATCCTTCTTCACCGGTGCGGATCTTTACCGCATTATCAATGGTGGAGACAAAGACCTTGCCATCGCCATACTTGCCGGTGTAGAGAGCCTTCTTCGCTACCTCGATGATGGTGCGGGGAGAGATCTTGGATACCACGATGTCGATGCGTACCTTTGGCAGAAGCTTTGCCGAGACGGCAGCGCCGCGGTACATCTGCGTCTGTCCTTTTTCGAGACCGTAGCCCAGTGCTTTCGTGACGGTCATGCCAGTGATGCCGATGGCTTCCATGGCAGCCTTGAGGATCTCGAAGCGTTTATCCGAAGTAATGATCGTGACGCAGTAGAGGCGGTGTCCATCAGCTGGCAGTTCTTTCGGCATGATCTTTTCTGCTTCCGCTTTCTTTTCTTCCGCAAGCGGTACTTCGACGGCATCTTTCGGCGCCTTGCCTGCTTCCAGTGCTTCGGCTGTGATGTCCGGCGCCATCATGAAGTCTGCATACGCAGAGACGAGGCCGTGTTCTTCGAAGTCAAGGCCATTGATCTCTTCTTCACGGGTGACGCGAAGACCATTCGTGGCTTTGATGATACGGAATACAATGTTTATCGCAACGAATACGTAGAGGGCTACGACAACAACGCCGAGGACCTGGATCATGAGGAAATGCGGATTTCCTGTGTAGAGAAGGCCGTCTTTGACAGAGAAGACGCCGGTCAGGATGGTGCCGAGTGCGCCGCACACGCCGTGAGCGGAGATGGCGCCGACTGGATCATCGATCTTCAGCTTCTGATCGACGAATTCGACCGCATAGACGATCGCGATGCCGGCGATGACGCCGATCCAGAAGGAACCGGCCACGGAAACGACATCCGTGCCTGCGGTGATGGCTACGAGACCGGCAAGACCGCCGTTCAGTGTCATAGAAACATCCGGTTTGCCATATTTCACCCAGGTGAGAAGCATGGTGGTGACAGCACCGGCAGCGGCTGCCATATTCGTGGTGACCATGATGCTGCCGACGGAGAGGATCGTATCATCGCCGGTCATGGAAACGGTGGAGCCGCCATTGAATCCGAACCAGCCCATCCACAGGATGAACATGCCAAGGCAGGCAAGAGTGATGGAGTGACCGGGGATCGCATTGACGCTGCCATCCTTATTGTACTTGCCAATTCTTGGTCCAAGCAGAGACGCCCCGACCAGAGCGCAGACGCCGCCGACCATGTGTACACAGGTGGATCCGGCGAAGTCATGGAAGCCGAGCTCGGAGAGCCAGCCGCCGCCCCAGATCCAGTGTCCGGAGATCGGATAGATCAGGAGAGAGATCAAAACAGAATAGATGCAGTAAGAGGAGAATTTCGTACGTTCAGCCATCGCGCCGGAGACGATCGTCGCAGAGGTCGCACAGAAGACGGTCTGGAAGAAGAGGTAGACCAGCGGAGGATAGCCTGCATCGCCGGTGTCATAGTGAGTGACGAAGAGATCCGGCGTGCCGATGATGCCGCCGATGTCTTCCCCGAACATGAGACCGAAGCCCAGGATCCAGAAAACGATGGTGCCAAGTGCAAAGTCCATGAAATTCTTCATGACGATGTTGCCTGCATTCTTTGCTCTCGTGAGCCCAGTCTCCACCATCGCAAATCCCGGCTGCATGAAGAATACCAGCATAGCCCCCAGCAGTGTCCAGGTCGTATCCGCAGAGGAGTACTTTCCCTCCGCATCCGCCGCCATGATCATGGTCGGCGTGCACAAGGCCGCCGCCAGGAGCGGCCATTTGGCTAAAATTTTTCTCATTTTTACCACACCCTTCTAAAAAAGAAATAAGAATTTTCCCGTACATAGAGAAAGCCCGGACCTATGTCCGGGCTTCATTGTCCAAAAGAAAAAGTCTCGATGCCCCTGCATCAAGACTTCTTTGTCCTCTGTGTACTTGTCATTCATTGCTGAATATGCAGATATGATAACGCTAAGAGGCGCCGCCGTCAAGGGGGAAAATGGGAAAATTTGTCAGAAAGGGAATCAGTAAAGGATTCGGGGGAAGGGTTCGCCCCCGGGGTAATGCTATTAAGTTAAGCG
>DLZS01000087.1:8388-23619 GCA_003447275.1 Dialister sp. | reverse complement strand
CTTAACTTAATAGCCTTCCCCGCGTGGGGAAGGTGGCGAGCGTAGCGAGCCGGATAGGGTTCTAGCGGCATGAAAGACAGATGAGAAAAACGGAGAGGTGCGCGGCACATGTGGGGAAAGCCGCTTATATTTTATCTGCATCAAAAAAGCCGCAGAGGGAATCGTTTGATTCACTCTGCGGCTTTTTCGATGGAAACAGGGAGGAAAACGGCAAGCGGGCATCGCCTATATACTTGCGGCGAAGCCGCCACAACAACCCTGAACTCTGAAGTTTGAAAGCAGGGATGAGTAGCTAGGGATTAGGAGTCTCAAGTGACTAGTGACTTGAATACTACTTTCGGGCATCGCCTCATATATACTTGCGGCGAAGCCGCCACCTTCATTCCTAATTCCTCATTCGAGCAGAGCTTTCATTCACAATCAAGGGGAGCCCTGAACCCTGAACCCTGAACCCTGAACCGTTAAACCTTAAACCTTCTTACTTCGTCCCGAAGATGCGGTCGCCGGCATCGCCAAGACCCGGGAGAATGTATTTCTTTTCATTCAGCTGACGGTCGAGGGAGGCGGTATAGATCGGAACGTCCGGATGCGCCTGGTTCACGACCTCGACACCTTCCGGGGCAGCGACGAGACACATGAATTTGATATTCTTGACGCCTTTTTCTTTCATCATGTCGATGGCTGCGACGGCGCTGCCTCCGGTAGCGAGCATCGGATCGACGAGGATGAAGTCACGGTTTTCCACATCCGGGAGCTTGCAATAGTATTCGATCGGCTTGGCGGTGACGGGATCGCGGTAGAGGCCGATGACGCCGATGCGGGCAGACGGCATGAGTTCGGTGAGGCCTTCCACCATGCCGAAGCCGGCGCGCAGGATCGGGACGATGCCGAGCTTCTTGCCGGCGACCTGTTTTCCTGTCGCTTTTTCGAGCGGTGTCTCGATAGCGACATCTTCGAGCGGCAGATCGCGGGTGAGCTCATAGCCCATCAGGAGCGTGATCTCCTGCAGCAGACGGCGGAACTCACCGGAGCTGGTTTCTTTCTTTCTCATAATGGTCAGCTTGTGCTGGATCAGCGGATGATCAATGACATGGATATGCATAATGGCCTCCTTGGGGAAATACAGAGTGAATAGGAAGTAGCGATTTTTGCTTTTCTCATTGTAGCACAAATGAGAGAGGTTTGGGGGAGGGACGGCCCTTTGATTGCGTGCGAAAGTTTCGCTTGAATAAGAAATAAGAAATGTGAAATGAGAAATGCGAAGTGCTGGTGCGGCGCGTTTCGTCATCCTGAGCGGAGGGAAACATCGTATGTTAGAAAATGGCTTATGTGAAACAGGAGAACTGAGTCGAAGGATTTAAGCACCGCGGAGTATCAATAATGGCGAGGCCCGAAGGTGGCATTTCAGTCACCAGTCACCAGTCACTAGTCACTCGAGGCTACTAATCCCTAGCTACCAGTCACTAGCTCTCCTCATCCCTGCTTTCAAACTTCAGGGCATGCCCCACGAGCGAACCCTGTTTTCTTAAACCTTTCTTTAATGACAATTTCCGAAGAATGTTGTAAAATGAAAGACAGTATGACAGAAATGAATTTTTATACCTTTATATATAGTTTGAGGTCCATATAGCTCCAAGTAAAGAAAAGAGGAATCGTATGAAATCCAATAAACTGACATCCCTTCTCTGCGCACTGGCTCTGACAGGGGCGGTGATGCCGCTTTCTATGGCAGAGGCGGCAGAGCCGGCTCTGCCAGCTCCGGCAGCCGCCCAGGAAGCACCTGCTGAAGGTGTGAACTACACCGATGCCCTGATGAAGGGACTTTCTCTGACGCTTCCTGATGTCCAGAGTGCGGTCGAGTCAGGCACGTTCAAGAATCTTTCACCAGAAGCGCCTAAGCCTGCAGAGCCGGAGCCCGCTCCGCTGCCGGAACCGGAACCCGAGCCAGAACCCGAACCTGCGCCTGCCCCGGCACCGGCGGCAAAGTATACCGCAGATCAGGGGAGCGCAGCCGCCGAGATCGGATCCGATGGTGCGTATGACGGCATGACCTACAGCTCGGACAAAGCAGATGAGAATGCGCTTCGCGTCTCCATGGCATACATCACCGCGAAGGGCGATACCATCACGAAGTCCGGTGACACCTCGAGTGCAGAAAACAGTGACCTTTACGGGATGAATGCGGCGCTGCTCGTGACCCATGGCGGACACGGGGCTTTCACGGATGCGAAGATTTCCAGCACAGGAAACGGCGCGACGGGCGCTTATGGCTACAGCAAGGGCACATACATCAATCTGACGAATGCAGAGGTCTCCACCACGGGCGCGCAGGCTTCCGGTGTCGAAGTCTCCCAGCGTGCGATGATGAAGGTAGAGGCATCCACGGTCACTACCACCGGAGATCAGTCGCCGGCGATCCGCATCTCTCAAAACGGCGGCATCCTTCTCACCGAAAACTCCGACTTTACCGCTTCCGGCGTGAATGCACACGGCATCTATACCCAGGGCGATGTGACCGTCACAGGCGGGACTGTCAAGGCGGAAAAGACCAAGGCGGCCGTCATCAAGAATATCAGCTCCATCACGCTCGATGGAGCGACGCTCGAAGGCAATGAGACAGGCTCGATTCCTTACAATATCGTCATGTACTCGGATGCCGACGCGATCGGTGTCACAGGGACGCAGCAGTTCGAGGCGAATCATGCAAGCCTCATCTCTCATAAGGGCGGCATGTTCTATGTGACCGGCACCCACTGCCGCATCACGCTGAAGGACAGCACGCTCACGCAGGATGAAACGGCGCCTGTCTTCACCATCACGGGCAATGACGGCGGCTACGGCTGGGGCGATGCGGGCGCGAACGGCGGTCACGCGGAAGTCATCCTGTCGCAGCAGATCCTGAATGGCGATATTCTCCTCGATACCATCTCGGATATCAATCTCAACATCAAAGACCAGTCCACCTGGACCGGTGCGATCACCATCGCTCCGAATGCCCAGGAGGGCGCTCCGTACAAGACCAATGCCGATGTCTTCATTGCGGAAGGCTCTACATGGAACCTGACCGCAGACTCTCAGATCACCAGCCTCTTCAATCTGGGCACGATCCATTACAACGGACACACCATCACGCTTGCCGATGGGACGGTCATGAAGGAATAAATTGACAGAAATAGAAGATCACGCGGTGCGAGGTAGTCGCATGGCGTGATTTTTTATTTGAGACTGAAGTTTGAAAGCAGGAATGAGTGGCTAGGGATTGGGAGCCTCAAGTGACTAGTGACTGGTGACTGGGTTTCTTCGGCATCGTCATCCCGAGCGCAGCCGAGGGATCTCTACTGCCCCGCAGGAATCAGCATGTATGCACTGAGGGGAAACGATGTTTGGGTGCTGCCTCACATCAGGCAATGAGCGTTCTGCAATATAGATTTCTCGGCTACGCTCGAAATGACGACAGCGCGAAGCGCTATCAAAACTCCGCGGCGCTTCATTATTATTTGCGCCGCACCAACCCCTTTGAACCCGTAGAACCTACAGAACCCGCTGAATCTCTTTCGCTCAATCAAAGGACGGCACGCCCCTTGGGCTAACCCTGAAGTTTGAAAGCAGGGATGATTAGTGGCTAGGGATTGGGAGCCTCGAGTGACTAGTGACTGGTGACAGGGTTTCTTCGGCATCGTCATCCCGAGCGCAGCCGAGGGATCTCTACTGCCCCGCAGGAATCAGCGTGTATGCGCTGAGGGGAAACGATGTCTTGGTGCTGCCTCACATCAGGCAATGAGCGTTCTGCAATATAGATTTCTCGGCTACGTTCGAAATGACGACAGCGCGAAGCGCTATCAAAACTCCGCGGCGCTTCATTATTATTTGCGCCGCATCAACCCCTTTGAACCCGTAGAACCTACAGAACCCGCTGAATCTCTTTCGCTCAATCAAAGGGCGGCACGCTCCATGGGCTAACCCTGAACCTTCATTTCCTCTTGACGCAGCCCTTTCACTAGTGCTATAAATAAAACTATATTTCATATGATATGCGTGCGGCGCATAGCCGTACCTCTCTTTTTCCGTCTGGAGGGATCCCTATGAACTTCAAAAAAGCCATCCTCGTATCGGCTGCAGTCCTCGCGGCTGCTGGCATCATCGCAGGCTGCGGTGATCAGAAAGCCGCGTCCTCTTCTTCTTCGAAAGCTGCCAAAGAAACCACCATCAAGGTCGGCGTATCCCCTGTACCGCACGCTGAGATCGTCGGCGTTGTGAAAGACAAACTCGCCAAAGAAGGCGTCAAGGTCGAAATGGTCGAATTCACCGATTATGTCCAGCCGAACCTGGCCCTTGCAGATAAGAGCCTCGATGCGAACTTCTTCCAGCATAAGCCGTACCTCGATGAATTCTGCAAATCCAAAGGCCTGAAGCTGAAATCCATGGGCGCTGTCCATCTCGAACCGATGTGCGTGTATTCCAAGAAGCTGAAGTCTTTGAATGATCTTGCTGACGGTGCGCATGTAGCCATTCCGAACGATCCGACCAATGGCGGCCGTGCCCTCCTCGTCCTCCAGTCTGCCGGTCTCATCAAACTGAAGGAAGGCGCTCCGATCACCGCGACCCCGCAGGATATCGCAGAAAACCCGAAGAACCTGGAATTCTCCGAACTGGAAGCCCCGCAGCTTCCGCGTGCCCTGGAGGATGCGGATATCGCGATCATCAATATGAACTTCGCCCTCGAAGCAAAGCTCGATCCGAAGAGTGCCATCTACAGCGAAGGCTCCGACTCCCCGTATGCGAATATCGTAGCTGTCCGTGAAGGTGATGAAAACCGTCCGGAACTCCAGAAGCTCATGAAAGCGCTCACAAGCAAAGAAGTCAAGGACTTCATCGATAAGAAATACGGCGGCTCTGTCAAGACCGTATTCTGATCGCGCCTTTGAAGAAAAACTCCCCCAAAGGGGAGTTTTTTGTTGGGGCGGTGACTAGTGACTGGAAAAAGTCAGACTCTCTCGCATTGTCATTTCGAGCGAAGCGAGAAATCTTCGTCATTCGCGGTCAAACAAATCATGTTAGAAAAGCGCAAACGGGAAACCTGATCTCTTGGAAACCTTTGGGTATCGCCTCCTATATATTTATATTGCGGCGAAGCCGCCACCGATATTTCTCATTCTTTTCATCCGCGATTAGGGGATGGCACGCCATAAGAGCAAACCTGGCGCCCATCCACCTCCTTCTCTATTGCTGAACGGTTCCCCATTCTATATAATGATATATTGAGATAAAATCATAGAAAAAATATCATTTCCCATGTCAGGAGCCCATCTATGCGATTCCTCGCTTCGAAAAAGAACATTCAGAATCTTTTATATGCGACACTCTTTCTGCTGCCGCTTCATCCCTATGTGTTTTACGTGACACTTCTCCCATGCCTTCTTCTCTGGGCAGTGAATCATTGCACCACAGGCGAAGTGAAATGCGTGCGTTCTCGCCTCTGGGGACTGCCGGCGGTCTTTTTGGCGTGTGCCTTTTTTTCCGGCTTCCACTCTCCCGATCCTGCCTTTTCACTCATGAACTGGGCCTTCCAGCCATTGATGTATGCCGCGATCTACCTTTTGATCCTTTCTCTTCTTTCCTCCGTGCGAGAAAAGGAGAAGGCGCTCTATGCCTTCCTGGCAGGAGCCATCTGCGTGGCCGCCTATGGCTTCATCCAGTATGCGAATGTGGCAGGCATGGCAGCTGATATGACGGCGCAGAGCTGGGTCGATCCCGAGAGATTTCCTCTCCTTCGGCGCCGCATGTATTCGACACTGGAAAATCCGAATCTCCTCGGAGCCTATGCCGTCATGATCATCAGCATCCTCACTGCTTTCTTTCTCAGGGAGCGGCAGAAAAAAAGGAAATGGGCTTTTGCCATCATTCTCTTCGTCCTGCTTCTCTGTCTTGCGCTGACCTATTCACGCGGCGCATGGCTGAGCCTTGCGGCCATCGTCTTAGGGCTCACCCTCTTCTATGACAAGCGATTCGGTTTTCTTTTCTTCCTCATCCCTCTTGTTCTCTTCTTCTACCACGGACAGATGGTCGAGCGTTTTCTGTCCCTCTTCTCCGGCGAGGACACCTCTGTCGGCCTGCGATTTGCCCTGTGGGAGAGCACCATCGCCATGATCGAAGAGCACCCGCTTCTCGGCGTGGGGTGGGGGAGCTATTATCTGGCCTATCCCGACTACAATTTCTTCATTCAGGATGAGCACGTCCTCATCTTCCATGCGCACAACATGTATCTCAATATGCTCGCCGAAGTCGGCATAATAGGCGGAGCAGCCTTCCTTCTGACCTTCTTCGCCCAGGGCTTCCTCTGCTGGAAGCTCTATCGGGGCAAGGCCAGCCTCTTCACGCGAACGCTGGGGCTTGGCGGCCTGCTCATGGTCATGGCCATCGCCGTCATCAGCATGAGCGACCATGTCCTTTTCGGACGCTCGATCTCTTTCTGCTTCTGGAGCCTTTCCGCACTTTGCGTAGGAAGCGGGGACTGGTGAGCGGTTATCGGGGGGAAGCGTGAAGGGGGGCAGCGATGCCCGAAGCGATGCACCGGTCCTCACAGATCACCTTCGCGGGAAGCCTTCGAGTGAGGCCCGGCGGCGCTCCCTGTACCATTTCTATAACCTCCACTGCGAGGATCATCGCTTTCATAGCCTGTAGACTCTGAGTCACATAAATGATGATTTGTCTAATAGGAATTATTTATAACATCCCTATGAGAATTTTAAAAACAAAGAACTTACTTTTTACGAACCTTTCGAAAAAAGTGTGATATAATAACAGTGATGACTGAGAAGGTCGCAAATACAGTCGGTGAGACCGATGATACCAAGGAGGAGTTTTTCTGATGTTATGAGACATGTTTACATGCGGTCATAGGAAAGCAGAAAGAACTCTTTTTTCTTTTATACTTCGGAAGCACGGCTGTGTTTTTATGAGGCAAAAAGTTCCAGGCCATAGAGAAAGCTCGCAGGTATACTGGACTTTTGATATTTTTATATTTTTGGGAGGATGATAGTAATGATCGACACCAATGATAGCGAATTCCTTAGCAGAGTAGAAGGCGCAGACCTGAAAGCAAAAATTTGCGACGCTAAGACAGCAGCAGCTATGATTCAGCCAGGCGACATCCTTGGTATTTCCGGATTCACCCCATGCGGCTATCCGAAGATCACCATGCATGAACTCGCAGAACGTATGAAAGAAACTCCGTTCCAGGTAGACGTATGGACCGGCGCTTCCACTGGCTCCCAGATCGATAGCGAACTGATCGCTGTGAACGGCGTAAGAGTTCGTATGCCATACCAGACCAATGGCAACCTGAGAAAAGCCATCAATGCTGGTGCTCTGGATTATTTCGATCTTCACCTGTCTCATGTAGCTCAGCAGATCCGTGCTGGCTTCTTCACCAATGCCAAAGGTGAACGTGTCACCGGCCCAGATGTCGCTGTAGTTGAAGTCTGCAAGATCGGACCGAACGGCGAACTGTACACCACCACTGCCATCGGCAACTCTCCGGTATTTGTAGATACCGCTAAGAAAGTCATCGTAGAAGTCAATACCACCCAGCCGCTGGCTCTCGTAGGTATGGCTGATATCTACATGCGTAAGAACCCGCCGCACTGTGAACCGATCCCGATCACTTCCGCTGGCGACCGTGTAGGTACTCCTTACATCCCATGCGATCCGGCAAAGATCATTGCTATCGTTCCATGCGATCTGCCAGACGTTACCCGTGCACTCGCTCCGCTCGATGACGATGCAGAAGCTATGGGCAACAACCTGATTGACTTCCTGAAAAACGAAGTTAAACATGGCAGACTGCCGGAAAACCTGCTCCCACTGCAGTCCGGTGTAGGCAACGTAGCAAACGCTGTTATCCATGGCCTTGTAGAATCTGACTTCAAGAACCTTTCCGTATACACCGAAGTTATTCAGGATGGCATGTTCGACCTGATCGACAAAGACAAGATCGACATGATTTCCGGTACTTCCCTGTCCCCATCCCCGGACGGACTGAAACGCTTCTACGACAACATCGACAGATACAGCAAGAAGATCATCCTTCGTCCGCAGGAAGTTTCCAACAATGGCGAAGTGGCTCGTCGTCTCGGCGTCATCGCTATGAACACCGCACTGGAAATGGATATCTACGGCCACGTAAACTCCACCCATGTAAGCGGCACCAAGCTGATGAACGGTATCGGCGGCTCCGGTGACTTTGCTCGTAACGGCTTCCTGTCCTGCTTCTTCTGCCACAGCACTGCTAAGGGCGGCAAGATCTCCGCAGTTGTTCCGATGTGCTCCCATGTAGACCACACCGAACATGATACCCATGTATTCATTTCTGAACAGGGTGTCGCTGATGTTCGCGGCCTGTCCCCGAAAGAAAGAGCAAAGGTCATCATCAACAACGTCGCTCATCCGTCCTTCAGAGATCAGCTCATGGACTACTACGAAAGAGCATGCGCAGCTTGCGGCGAAAGCCAGACCCCGCATCTCCTCGCAGAAGCATTCAAATTCCATGAAAGCCTCGCTGAAACCGGCGACATGCACTTCAAGAAATAATTTAATTATTCAAGAAGCCGCATGAGGCAAGGCATTTAATGCTTTACAAATACAGATAATACTGTATAATTACCTATGGTGATATCTGTCACACGACAGTGTCAATACATGGGTCAGCAAGAGTCCCCCAATCGCTGCTGCAATAAGACTCAAATGAGCACTGCAGCAGCCAAGGGCTTTGCGTGACCCCATTGGGAAGATAGATCCTATGTAAGTGGTAAGAAGAACATAAAGTCGCGGCCACCGAAGTCAAGGAAAAAGCTTCCTAGAGTTTTACATACTTACTTTTTTAGGAGGAAGATGAACTCATGTCTAACGAATCCCTGAAAGCTAAACTTGCAGCTTACAATGACACCTATGCAAAACAGTGCGCAAAACATCCGGAAAGAGTTGGTCTGAAACACAAGAACCTGTACACCCCACTCGATCTCGAAGGTTTCGACTATGAAAGAGACCTCGGATTCCCGGGCGAATATCCATACACCCGTGGCGTACAGCCGACCATGTACCGTGGCAAACTCTGGACCATGCGTATGTATGCTGGTTTCTCCACCGCTGAAGAATCCAACAAACGTTACAAATACCTGATCGCTAACGGCGGCACCGGCCTGTCCTGCGCATTCGACCTGCCAACCCAGATCGGCTATGACTCCGACGACAAAATGTCCGCTGGCGAAGTTGGTAAAGTAGGCGTTGCTATCGACTCCCTCTACGATATGGAAAGACTGTTCGACGGCATCGACCTCGGCAAAGTTTCCACTTCCATGACCATCAACGCACCGGCTTCCGTACTGCTGGCTATGTACATCGCTGTAGCTGAAAAACAGGGCGTTCCGGCAACTGCTCTTCGCGGCACCATCCAGAACGATATCCTGAAAGAATACGCAGCTCGCGGCACCTACATTTTCCCGGTTAAACCGTCCATGCGTCTGATCACCGATATCTTCGAATACTGCTCCGCAAACGTACCGAAGTGGAACACCATCTCCATTTCCGGTTACCATATCCGTGAAGCAGGCTCCACCGCTGCTCAGGAAATCGCATTCACCATCGCTGATGGTATCGCATACATCGAAGCAGCTCTGAAAGCTGGCATGAAGATCGATGAATTCGCAGGCCGTCTGTCCTTCTTCTGGAACGCTCACAACAACGTACTCGAAGAAGTTGCAAAATTCCGTGCATCCCGTCGTCTGTGGGCTACCATTCTGAAGGAAAGATTCCATGCAGAATCCAGCAAGTCCATGAAACTGCGTTTCCACACCCAGACCGCTGGTTCCATGCTGACCGCTCAGCAGCCAAACAACAACATCATCCGTGTTGCTCTCCAGACCGCTGCAGCAGTTATGGGCGGAACCCAGTCCCTGCACACCAACTCCCGCGATGAAGCTCTGGCTCTGCCGACCACTGAATCCGTAACCATCGCTCTGCGTACCCAGCAGATCGTAGCTTACGAATCCGGCCTGGCTGACGTAGTTGATCCGCTCGGCGGCTCCTACTATGTTGAAGCTATGACCAATGCTATCGAAGCAGAAGCTAAAGAATACATCCGCAAGATCGATGAAATGGGTGGCGCAGTAGAAGCTATTGATAAAGGCTACATCCAGAAAGAAATTCAGGACGCTGCTTACGCTTGGCAGATGTCTGTTGAATCCGGCGAAAGAACCATCGTTGGCGTCAACAAATTCACCATGGAAGAACCACCGGTTACCGGCCTGCTGAAGATTGACGCATCCGTTGGCGAAAAGAAGAAAGCTCAGCTCGCTCAGGATAAAGCAAACCGTGACCAGGCTAAAGTTGCTGAAGAACTGGCTAAACTTGAAAAAGCAGCTCAGACTCCGGCTGAAGGCCCAGACCATGTCAACCTCATGCCAGTCATCCTCGACTGCGTACGTGCATACTGCACCGAAGGCGAAATCTGCGGCGTTCTGCGTAAAGTTTACGGCGAATACAAACCGCACAACACCCTCTAATCTAAGGGCAGCCTGAAGCAAAGATAATTACATTACTCAAATATTTCTGGAGGTAATTTACAATGGCAGACAAACGTATCAGAGTACTGGTAGCTAAACCGGGTCTTGATGGACATGATCGTGGCGCAAAAGTTATTGCTCGTGCACTTCGTGATGCAGGCATGGAAGTTATTTACACCGGTCTTCGCCAGACCGTTGAACAGATCGTTGAAGCAGCAGACGCAGAAGACGTTAATGTTGTAGCTCTGTCCCTGCTCTCCGGCGCTCACAACACCCTCTTCCCGGAAGTTGTTGAAGCACTGAAGGCTAAAGGAATGGGCGACGTTCTCGTAGTTGGCGGCGGCGTAATTCCGGAATCCGATATCCCAGGCCTGAAAGAAGCTGGCGTAAAAGCTATCTTCACTCCTGGCACACCAACCAAAGAAGTTATCGACTTCATTAAAGAAAACGTAAAATAATCGACTTTTAGACTGACTAGCTTGACAGTTTATTAGTTGAAATGTAGCTTGCATGGGGCTGGGGGGATACTCAGTCCCATTGCAACTATATTATTTACTCTTCGAAAAGGCGGTGCATCCATGGAATTTTCTATGAAGGATTTTTGGAATGGATCCAGACGTGCCTTAGCGAGAGCAATTACCATCGTTGAAGACGAACGGGATGGATTTGAAGATGTCATGAAAGAAATCTATCACCATACCGGTCGTGCACAGGTCATCGGTATTACTGGTGCGCCTGGTGCGGGTAAGAGCACACTGTCAGATGCCCTCATTAAGCAGTTCCGTAAGCAGGGCAAAACTGTAGGTATCGTAGCCATCGATCCTACGAGTCCATTCTCCGGCGGCGCCATCCTTGGTGACCGTATCAGAATGAACGACCTGACCTTGGATAAGGGTGTTTATATCCGTAGTATGGGTACGCGCGGCAGCCTCGGCGGACTTTCCCGCAAGACTGCAGATGCGGTCAAACTGATGGATGCTTTCGGTCTCGATGTCATTCTCATCGAAACAGTAGGCGTAGGACAATCAGAAGTTGATATCGTTAAAAATGCGGATACGACACTTGTTGTGCTCGTACCTGGACTAGGCGACGATATTCAGGCTATCAAAGCAGGTATCCTTGAAATTGGTGATGTATTCTGCATCAACAAATGTGATCGCGATGGCGCAGATCGTTTGAACGTCGAAATCGAAATGATGCTTGATCTGGGCGAAGCTCAGAACTGGCGTCCTCCGATTGAGAGAACGATCGCGAACAAAGATCAGGGTGTAGCGGAAGTAGTAGCAGCTCTGGGCGAACATAGAAAGTACCTCGAAGAGTCCGGTCTCCTTGAAGAAAGAAGACGTGAACGGGCTAGAAGCGAGATGCTCGAAATGATTCACGATCGCATTTCCCGTCATATTGAGGAAAATATTTCCTCGACGGGTGAATTTAGTGACTGCGTGGAACAAGTCTTTGAACGGAAGACAGATCCGTTCACGGTCGTTGATTCCATTGTAGGCAAAATATTCAAGTAATTTTAAAGGAGGAGTTTATTATGGCATTCAAAGTAATTTGTGTGGACCATGTAGGCGTTGCTGTTAAAGACCTTCAGGCTATTAAACAGCAGATGAAAGACATCCTTGGACTGGATCCATCCCTTCCGGATGAAACCGTCGAAGAACAGCATGTAACCACCAGCTTCTTCAAACCGTCTGCTCAGACCGAAGCATGCGAACTCGAATTCCTGGGTTCCACCACCCCGGACGGCCCGATTGCTCGTTTCATCGAAAAAGCAAACGGCGGCAAGAATGGTTTCCAGCATGTAGCACTTCGTGTCGACGACATCGAAGCTTGCCTTGCTGACCTGCAGGCTAAAGAAGTTCCGCTCATCGATAAGAAATATCGTATCGGTGCTGGCGGCTGTCACATCGCTTTCCTGCATCCAAAGGCTACAGGCCTTCTGCTTGAACTGACAGAACGCCCAGGCGGCCCATCCTTCAAGGCTTAATTGAACGATGGCAAATGCCTTGCCCACCGGGGTAAGGCATCCCCCTCACGGGGGTCCCTAAAATTTTTGGAGGTGTAAGAATGGCAACTGTTGCAGAAAGAATTGAACTTCTTCACAAAAACCTCGCTCATGTAGAGGCTATGGGTGGAGAAAAGAAAGTTGAAAAACAGCATGCAAAAGGCAAACTGACTGCTCGTGAAAGACTGGCTCTTCTGTTTGATGAAGGCACTTTCGTAGAAGTCAATGCCCTTGTAAAATCCCGCTGCCACAACTTCGGTCAGGAAAAGAAAGATCTCCCGGGCGAAGGCGTTGTTACCGGTTACGGTACCGTTGACGGCAGACTCGTATTCGCATTCGCACAGGACTTCACCGTTGAAGGCGGCTCCCTTGGCGAAATGCACGCTGCTAAGATCGTTCACGTAAATGAACTGGCTCTCAAAGTCGGTGCTCCTTGCGTAGGCCTGAACGATTCCGGCGGAGCTCGTATTCAGGAAGCTGTCGATGCACTCTCTGGCTACGGCAAGATCTTCTGGTGCAACACCATTGCATCCGGCGTTATTCCGCAGATCTCTGCTATCATGGGACCATCTGCAGGCGGCGCTGTATACTCCCCAGCTCTGACCGACTTCATTTACATGGTCAAGAAAACATCCCAGATGTTCCTGACCGGCCCGGCAGTTGTTGAATCCGTTACCGGCGAAAAGATCACCGCTGAAGCACTCGGCGGCGCTATGACCCACAACCGTACTTCCGGTGTAGCTCAGTTCGCTTGCGACAACGACGAAGACTGCATTAAACAGATTCGTTACCTGCTCTCCTTCCTGCCGAGCAACAACATGGAAGATGCTCCTATCGTTGAAACCGGTGATGATCCGACCAGAACCGATCCGGCTCTCGATACCATCATGCCAGAAAACTCCAACGCTCCATACAACATGTATGACGTTATCAAATCCGTTGTAGATAACGGTGAATACTACGATGTAGCTAAAGAATTCGCTAAGAATATCATTACCTGCTTCGCACGTTTCGACGGACAGACCGTTGGTATCATTGCAAACCAGCCAGCATTCATGGCAGGCTGCCTTGATTACAATGCATCTGATAAATCCGCTCGTTTCATCCGTTTCTGCGACTGCTTCAACATCCCGGTTGTAAACATTGTCGATGTACCAGGCTTCCTGCCAGGCAAACAGCAGGAATATGCCGGCGTAATTCGTCACGGCGCTAAGATGCTGTTCGCTTACTGCGAAGCAACCGTTCCGAAGATCACCATGATCCTCCGTAAAGCTTACGGTGGTTCCTACATCGCTATGTGCTCCCGTGAACAGGGCGCTGACCAGGTATTCGCTTGGCCAACCGCTGAAATCGCTGTTATGGGACCTGCAGGCGCTGCAAACATCATCTTCAAGAAAGACCCGAACAAAGAACAGCGTACAGCTGAATACGTCGAAGAATTCGCTACTCCATACAAAGCTGCTGAACGTGGCTATGTAGACGCAGTTATCGATCCGAGAAACACTCGTCCGACAATCATCAATGCACTGAAGATGCTTGCTTCCAAGCACGAAGTACATCCAGCAAAGAAACACGGCAACATTCCGCTGTAATATTTGCTGCAAGAAAAACTCTAATTGAAAGGATGGGTACAGATGGATAACAACACAGTTATGTATATCGCGGTATTTGCTGCTATCGTAGCAGTAGTAGCGCTGATCATGATCTGGCAGGTACGTTCATCTCTCAATCAGTCCGCAGCACCGGCACCGGCAGCAGCTCCGAAGAAGGCAGCTCCAGCTAGAGCAGCAGCTCCGAAAGCAGCTGACAATGGTGCAGTTGTAGCAGCAATCGCTGCTGCAATCGTTGCTATGGGTGGCGGCGAAATCGTCTCCATCCGCCCGGCAGCTAGAAGTGGCTGGACCTCTGCATCTCGTCTTGCAGGTGTTTCCGGCACTCAGCAGTTCTAATTGAAAGTTGAAAGTACAATCATTTAGGAGGAAAGACAATGAGAAAATTTACTGTAACAGTTAACGGCCAGGATTACGATGTAGTAGTTAAAGATGGCGGCGCTGCAGCAGCAGCTCCGGCTCCGGTAGCAGCAGCTCCGGCAGCAGCTCCAGCACCGGCTCCGGTAGCAGCAGCACCGGCACCGGCACCGGCTCCAGCACCGGCTCCAGCTCCAGCTCCGGCAGCAGCTCCTGCAGGCGCAGGCGAATCCGTTGAAGCTCCGATGCCGGGCAAAGTTATCCGCATCAACAAACATGTTGGCGATGCAGTTGCTTCCGGCGACGAAGTCCTCGTTCTCGAAGCTATGAAAATGGGCAACCCGATCATGGCTCCATGCGATGGCAAGATCACCGGCATGCCGGTATCCGAAGGCCAGTCCGTACAGGGCGGCGACGTTCTCTTCACCGTTGGCTAATAGCCGATATGAAAAAGCAGCGCGTATGCGCTGCTTTTTTGTTGCAATAAAACGGAGTGGATAAGAGAATCAGGCACTCCGTTTTCGATCCCGGGTTTCCGCCGTAAGCGGATCACAGTTGCTTTTTGTATTTGGTTGTAGTGTCAGCGCCGAAAAGCCTAGGCTTGATAGCGGATATGAAATAGCACCACCGACAGGGGGTAATGGCTATTAAGTTAAGCGGCAGAACGTTCCTAGCTCCCCATCGGGGGAGCTCCCCG
>DLZS01000087.1:0-8143 GCA_003447275.1 Dialister sp. | reverse complement strand
GCATGCCCCTATTGCCTTCGGCACTTCCCCCGAAGGGGGAAGCAAGACGTTACGTAGCTAACGATTTCCTTAACTTAATAGCATTACCGACAGGGGGGAAGTGAATGATCCCATTCATGATAAAGGTGGATACGTCCTCTCGGCTGATCTCGGTTCTTTTGCGGCCGCTTTCTGTCACGCCTTAGTAGGCATCATCCTCTTCCATTTCCTGCTTTTCTCTTGCGATGAGGATTCGGAGCATGGTGAGGGAAGCCTGGAGGTAATCATAGTCCTTGGGGAAGGCACAGAGGATGCCGTAGCGGAAGAGAGACTCCTTTTCTTCGGGCGGCACCTGATGAACGGCGATCAGGATGTCATCACGACCATAAAGAGCGAGAGCACGCGAGAGGGCGACAGCATTCTTACCTCTGGCGTCACCGGTCGTGGTGTAGAAGACGAAGTGAACGTCATTGTCTGCTGCCCCTTTGGCAGCATCCTCCGGCTGCTGGGAGGGGCTGACGTCGACGTCCCAGCCGGAGTCAGCCAATGCATTGGCTGACAGTTTTCGTTCTTCACGATCGCTTTCGAGATCATTTTCCATTTCTATGAGGAGAACACGCGGGCGTCTGCCATCAAGTTCAGCAAATTCTTTAGAAAGCCGAAGGGCTTCTTCTCTGACGGTTTCTTTGGTTTTCGGATCGAGTGCCATGGTAAGCTCCTTGTATGAGAATAAAAATAATGATAATGAAATAAACTTTACATTCAAATCTATTATAATATAAATCATGGCTGCTGTTCAATGCATAATTTGTGATTTCAGATGCAATATTAGCAAGAAATGTATAAGACAGAGAAAAACATTGATTGACACTGAGAAGAATATGAATTATACTGAGACTGTAGTCATTTAGACAATTTCATATGGCTGGCAGATGCGAAAGCATAAAAGAGAATCCGGTCTAAGCCGGAGCGGTCCCGCCACTGTAAGGAGGAGTCTCTCACAGATAAGTCACTGGGCGAAAGTCTGGGAAGGCGTGAAGAGATGAGGAGTCCGAGCCAGGAGAACTATCTGCCAATGAATCACCGCGAAGGAAGTAGGGATCTATCCAAGACATGATTTGATTCTGTCTAAGATCAGGGCTTGTGAGAAGATCAGTATTTCCGTCAACCTGCGAGAGATGGGGAGGGGATTGAGATCGGTCCTGGTCTCATTATTTTCCGGCTGCCCCCACTGGGTCAGTCGTTTTTTTATGGTAGGACCAAGACGTGAACCTGAAGGAGGTGAACTTTCTGTCTGATTGAAATTGTCTAAAGGGGCGTTCTCTTGATTTGCGCTGGTAAGTCAGTGGGCGGCCATAAATTATTAAAGGAGGAACTATTTCATGGATGAAGTAACAAAAGCAACATCCGCGGAAAATCAGGAAAGACAGCTTACCGATAAGGAATTGGAAGCGATTCTGAAACAGTCGGAAGGCAAAACCGATTTCCCACAGGTCACATTTGATGAATTCACACCACCAACCTACGAGGAATGGGTTGATGCGTGCAACGCTCTTCTGAAGGGCAAGCCGTTTGATAAGCTGATGTATACCAAGACGTATGAAGGTATCACTTTTAGCCCAATTTATACCCTGCGCACAGGTCCGGACGCACAGGAAGCGATCCTGCCGACCGATGACTATCCGGGGATGGGGGACTTCATGCGCGGTCAGAAAGTCAATGGTTACAAAGAAGAACCATGGGGCATTGCACAGTCTTGTGATGAAGCACTTCCAAAGGAAAATAATGAGCTCCTGAAACACGAAATCGATCGTGGTTCCACGGTATACAATGTACGCCTTGATGCATCCACTCTGCATGGCATCGATGTGACTGATGCTGAAAAACCAGGTGAAACCGGCGTTTCTCTGACCACTCTCGAAGATGTGCATAACCTTCTGGACGGTCTGGATCTTGCAAAGTATCCATTCATGATGTATACCGGCGAATCTGCACTGGCACCGCTTGCTATGGTGGCTGCCGCAGTCAAAGCACAGGGAAAAGATGTGTCCGCGCTTCATGGCGTGATCGGTGGAAGCCCGTTGACACAGCTGCTGACTGATGGCAAGAATAAGGAAAGCCTTGAAAAAGCATACGACCAGATGGCAGAGACCATCCGCTGGGCTCGCAAGAATGCACCGAGCGTAGCGACCGTATTCATCACTTCCGATGTATTCTCTCTGGGCGGCGCACAGGCCGTACAGGAAATCGCATATACCTTCGGCGTCGCTGTAGAGTATGTCCGTGAAATGCTGAAGAGAGGCATTTCGATCCATGATATCGCACAGTCCTTCTACTTCGGCTTCAATGTAGGCGCTACGTTCTTCATTGAAATTGCAAAGCTTCGTGCAGCTCGTCAGGTATGGTCGAACATCATGAAGGCTTTCGGTGCTGAAGAAGAAGATCGTTCGATGAAGATCCATGCAAAACCGGCATTCTTCACAAAGACCATTTTCGATGTGGGCGTGAACATGCTCCGCAACACCACCGAAGCATTCTCTGCTGTCGTTGGCGGTGTAGATACCTACGAAAATGCACCTTATGATGATACCGTCAGAAAAGGTGATGAATTCTCCCGCCGTATCGCTAGAAACCTGCAGATCATGCTGCAGGAAGAATTCGGCATGCTGCGCCCGATCGATGCAGCTGGCGGCTCCTGGGCGATTGAAAAACTCACCAAAGAGATGGCAGAAAAGATTTGGGCTGAATTCCAGAAGATCGAATCTCTGGGGGGCATGACCAAAGCGATCAAAGAAGGCTATCCGCAGAAGGAGATCAGAGCCGTCCTTGAAAAGCGCTTCAAAGCACTGGATCTTAGAAAAGACCGTGCGGTCGGCAATAACATGTACCCGCTGATGGGCGAAGTGCTCCTCGAAGCTCGTCCGGAAGATACGAAAGCCATTAAGCAGGAACTTGGCGATGCAGCCAAAGCATATCGTGCAGACCTTGATCTTGCCTTCAGAAGCCAGGCACTGGCAGAACTGAAATCCGCTGGTGAAGGTGAAGTCGTCGACAAAGCGGCCGCTGCTGCTGCTGCCGGTGCGACCATTGGCGAGATCAATGAAGTCGCTGGTAATGCAGAAGGCTCCGTTGCTATCGAAAAGATCGATGCACACCGCTGGACTGAACGCTTCGAAGCGCTCCGCTTTGATACCGAAGCATATAAAGAAAAGACTGGCAAGAATGTCGAGATCTTCCTCGCAAACATGGGCAAGATCCCGCAGCATAAAGCCAGAGCAGACTTCTCCACCTCCTTCCTGCAGGTCGGCGAATTCAATGTCCATCTCAATAATGGTTTCCAGGATGACGAAGACAAACCGGGCTCCCGCTGGGATAAGTGCGTAGAAGCGCTGAAAGCTGGCGCTGATGACAAAGGCACGCCATATGATGTCGCTGTCATCTGCTCCACGGATGCGACCTATCCGGAAGATGTACCGGCTCTGGCTCCGAGACTGAAAGAAGTCCTCGGCGACGGCACCCTCTTCCTCGCAGGCGCAGCTCCAAAGGATCTGGAAGAGACCTACCGCAAGGCGGGCGTAGATGATTTCATCAGCGTCAAAGCAAACTGCTACGAAATTCTCCGCATGCTGCAGAAAAAGAAAGGAATGATTGAATAATGGCAAACACAAATCCTGATTTCACACAGCTGTCTCTGGGGGAACATCCACACTGCTCCTATGATGAGTGGAAGGAAAAGCTGGAAGCCAAGACCGGCAAAGGCTTTGATGCACTCTATGAACCGACCATGGAAAAGATCCCGGTCGCTCCCTTCTATACCAAAGATGTCTATGATGACTGCAATCACCTGGACTTCATGAGTGGTATCCCGCCATTCCTTCGTGGACCATACTCCACCATGTACGTTTTCCGTCCATGGACCGTTCGTCAGTACGCAGGCTTCTCCACGGCAGAAGAATCCAACGCATTCTATAAGAGAAACCTGGCAGCAGGTCAGAAGGGTCTGTCCATTGCATTCGACCTTCCGACCCACCGCGGCTACGATGCGGATAACCCGCGCGTTATCGGCGACGTAGGTAAAGCCGGCGTATCCGTATGCTCCATGCTTGATATGAACATCCTCTTCGACGGCATCCCGCTGGACCAGATGTCCGTATCTATGACCATGAACGGCGCTGTTCTTCCGATTCTGGCATTCTTCATTTCCGCCGGCATCGAACAGGGCGTCGACAAGAAGATCCTTGCAGGTACCATTCAGAACGATATCCTGAAGGAATTCATGGTACGTAACACCTACATTTACCCACCGGCTATGTCCATGCGTATCATTGGTGATATTTTCGAATACACCACCAAGTACATGCCGAAGTTCAACTCCATTTCCATTTCCGGCTACCACATTCAGGAATGCGGTGCTACCTGCGATCTGGAAATCGGTTACACGCTGGCAGACGGCATGGAATACATCCGCTGCGGCGAAAAAGCAGGTCTGCCGGTCGATGCTTTCGCAAAGCGTCTGTCCTTCTTCTGGGATCAGGGCAAGAACTACTTCATGGAAGTCGCAAAGATGCGTGCAGCTCGTGTCCTCTGGGCAAAGATCCTCAAAGGCTTCGGCGCAAAGAATCCGAAATCCATGGCACTTCGTACCCACTCCCAGACCTCCGGCTGGTCCCTCACCGAACAGGATCCATTCAACAACATCGGCCGTACCTGTATGGAAGCTATGTCTGCAGCTCTCGGTCACACCCAGTCCCTGCATACCAACGCACTCGACGAAGCAATCGCTCTGCCGACCGACTTCTCTGCTCGTCTGGCTCGTAACACCCAGCTTTACATCCAGGATGAAACCAAAGTCTGCAAGATCATCGATCCATGGGGCGGCTCCTACTATGTGGAATACCTCACCAACGAGATCATCAAACGTGCATGGGCACACATTCAGGAAGTCGAAGCACTGGGCGGCATGTCCAAGGCTATCTCCACCGGCCTTCCGAAGATGCGTATCGAAGAATGCGCCGCTCGTCGTCAGGCAGATATCGACTCCGGCCGTGAAACCATTGTCGGCCTGAACAAGTACAGACTGGCGAAGGAAGATCCGCTGAACGTTCTCTCCATCGATAACACCGCTGTACGTAACGCACAGATCAAACGTCTGGAAAAACTCAGAAGCATCCGCGATCCGGAAGCTGTCCGCCGCGATCTGGAAGCCATCACCAAGTGTGCAGAATCCCGTGACAACGGCAACCTTCTGGAAGCTGCTGTCCAGGCAGCACATGACCGTGCATCCCTTGGCGAAATCTCTGACGCTGTTGAAAAGGTATCCGGCCGCTTCAATGCAGTCATCCACACCATTTCCGGCGTATACTCCAATGAATTCGATGACACCTCCGAACTGGACGAAGCAAAGAAACTGGCTAACGAATTCGAAGCTCTCGAAGGCCGCCGCCCGCGTATCTTCCTCGCGAAGATGGGCCAGGATGGTCACGACAGAGGCCAGAAAGTCCTTGCTACCTCCTTCGCAGATATGGGCTGGGACGTCGACGTAGGCCCGCTCTTCCAGACTCCGGAAGAAGCGGCACAGGATGCCGTCGACAACGACGTTCATATGGTCGGCTTCTCTTCCCTGGCAGCAGGTCATAAGACCCTGCTCCCGGCTATTGTCGAAGATCTGAAGAAACTCGGCCGTGAAGATATCCTCGTAGCTATCGGCGGCGTTATCCCGCCACAGGATTACGAATTCCTGTACGATCATGGTGCAGTTGCTATCTTCGGACCAGGCACCAACATTCCGAAATGCTGCATCAAGCTGCTCCAGATGCTCGTAGACCGTGCTAAGGAAGAAGCTAAGGCAGAATAAGGTCGCCTAACGTTTTCTGACACTGTCATTCAATGCGTATCGGCAAAGGGTTCAAGATTCAGGGGGTTACTGGAAATGGTGATACCCTAACCTGAACCCCGAACCCTGAACCAATGACCATTTCGCAGCTGGAATAGTGACAGAAGCGTTTTAAAGAAATCTGATTTCTTGTCCTGCGCGGAGCCGAGGGCGACCTCGGCTCCCTAGCAGGGCTTGCAATCCGAATCGATTGATAGTCCGGAAAACAGAGGACTGGAAATGGTGATGGATAGTCACCGCGTCCGGTCACTATCACTACCAATGAATCACGCTTGATACACATCATATTTTCATTTGGCAGTCCTCCTTTTCATGATCCATCTACAGGGGGAGAAGCCAGGAAAGGGAGGGTATGACAAATGCCTGAAAACAATGATGATTTAAGACCCAGCTGGGTACCGGAAGAAAAAAATCCTGAATTCGCCTGCTCTGTCATGCGTGGGATAGATACCACGGCAAACAGCATCACCGGGGCGAAGGAATACCCAGATGCTCCGCTTCGAAAAGTGCCGCTTCGTAAGAAAATGACCGTCGAGCAGTACATCGACGGTGTGGCTAAAGGGGATCGTGTGACGCTGTCCAAGGCCATCACGCTGATCGAAAGCAATGCGCCGAAAGATTTCGACAAAGCGCAGCGCGTACTGCAGGGACTTCTTCCTAAAACGGGCAAAGCTCTTCGTATCGGTATCACCGGTGTACCGGGAGCCGGCAAATCGACCTTCATCGAGTCCTTCGGCCAGATGCTCTGCCATCAGGGCTACAAAGTCGCCGTCCTTGCCGTCGACCCGACCTCATCCATCACCGGCGGCTCTATCCTCGGGGATAAGACCCGTATGCAGAACCTGTCTCGTGAACCAAACTGCTTCATTCGACCATCTCCATCCAAAGGCACTTTGGGCGGCGTCGCGAGAAAATCCCGTGAGACTATGCTCCTCTGTGAAGCTGCCGGCTGTGATGTCATCCTTGTCGAGACCGTCGGTGTCGGCCAGTCGGAGACCACGGTTCGTTCCATGGTCGATTTCTTCATGCTCGTCGTACTGACAGGGGCCGGCGATGACCTCCAGGGCATCAAGAAAGGCATCATGGAGCTTGCCGATGCCATCGTCGTCAACAAAGCGGATGGGGATAACCTCGAGCGTGCCAAGGTCGCGCAGGGCGAGTATGAAAGAATGTGCGAATTCATCCGTCCGGCTACCGAAGGCTGGAAAACCCATGCTTACCGGTGCTCTGCGATCAAGAAAACAGGTCTTTTGGAGCTCTGGGCCGTCATGCGTGAATTTGAAAAGGTCACAAAGAAATCCGGCATCTTTGAAAACCGCAGACAGCGCCAGATCCTTGACTGGGTGAACAGCATGATCGATGAACATCTGCATAATCTCTTCTTTGAGGATCCGCTCATCAAGAGCCGTCTGCCATCCGTTAAAGCGGCTGTCCTTGCGGGCGTCGTCTCCCCAAGTCAGGCCGTTACGGAGCTTATCCACTCCTTCGATATGGATCGCGCATCCATCAAGCATTTGGAGGAAACGGAAAAGTAGAGAGCATCCGGTGGGTAAGGGATCGCAAGTGACCGGTAGACCGGTGACGGAGATCCCGTTCAAGGTGCGATTCTGTTTCTCATAGACTGGATCCTTTATCTGATTTTGCCTATTTTACAAGCAACATACAAAGGAGAATTCCTAATTGTTTACCAAAGATCTATACCTGGCCGGTGGATCCTTCCATGGGCTGCAGGAAGTGTTTTCGAGGATCTACGGTGTCGTAGATACTAAGGCGGGCTATGCGAATAGCCGTATCGAAGCTCCGACGAAGGAGCAGGTCGCCGATGGGAGCGCAGAGGCTGTGGAGTGCGTGAAGGTCACGTACAATCCGAAGAAAATCGACATCGGTATGCTCCTTAACGTATTCTTCACCATCATCAATCCTTACACTGATGGCATTCAGGGAAAATATGTCGGCCCGCAGTACCGAAGCGGGATCTACTACACGAGTAAGGAGGATGTGCCGCAGATCAGCTACTTCCTCGTTTTCCTGCAGAATCGCGGCGTCGCTCATCAGATGACGGACAATGCCCTTGTTGTCAATGAATTCGAAGGAGAAGGGAAGGTGCGCCCGAAGGTCAGGACAGAGATGAAAGAGCTGGTGAATTTCTACCCTGCGGTCGAAGAAGAGCAGCACTACCTCAGAAGTCACCCGGATGCATATACCCCCATCGATATTCATTTGCTGGAAGAATTAAAAATCATACAGTAAAAAGAGGCTGTGAAGAAATGA
>DLZS01000085.1:0-6913 GCA_003447275.1 Dialister sp. | reverse complement strand
CACGGAGATAGTAATTATCGACAATCAAATGAATTACCGAGGAAAACTTGACACTTACCGGGAGAAAGACAGGCATTGCACCCCTTCTCTTTTTATGCTAAAATATCCAAATGCGTGGCGAAAATCATTGCAATCGAAAGAAAGCTGTGATACAATGCTACTGTTAGTCTGGACAGTCCTCTGCCAAATGCGATCGGCATGAATGTCCTGTGTGATAGGAGGAAAAGATCGTGAACATTATCGAAACACTGGAAAAAGAACAGCTCAGAAACGACATTCCTGAATTCCGTCCGGGGGACACCGTCAGAGTTCATGTAAAGGTCGTAGAAGGCAAGAACGAACGTATTCAGATGTATGAAGGCGTCGTTATTGCAAGAAAGAACGCAGGTCTGCGTGAAACCTTCACCGTTCGTCGTATTTCCTACGGCGTCGGCGTAGAAAGAACCTTCCTCGTTCATTCTCCACGTCTGGAAAAGATCGAAGTAAGACGCCGCGGCATCGTTCGTCGTGCAAAGCTCTTCTATCTGCGCGGACTCTCCGGCAAAGCTGCTCGTATCAAAGAAAGAAAATAAGTTCAGCAAAAAAGCTGCAGCCCTGGCTGCAGCTTTTTTAGTGGGGCTAAAGGGCGGATGCATGGCAGCTGATTCAAACAAAAACTCATAGATCTTTTCATTTATAGTATTTCGCAATCGTTTATGAATGTGTTAAAATAAGGAATAGTGCAGAAGAGGGTTTTCTCACGAAAGGAAACAGCTATGAGAATACGAACGATCACTGCCGCGCTCCTTGTGACGCTGGGAATGTGCCAGATAGCAGGAGCGAATGATATCCGCCATGTCTTCGTGGTCGATGACATGACGATCGAGCTGGAAATGAAGGAGCCTTTGACAGAGGACGAGACAGCGCCCAAGAATTTCACATCGGATACCTATGAGCCGCCCTTTGTACTCAATGAAGGCGTGGCGGTCATCGGATTTCCAGTGCTGCAGAGATCAGATGGATTTCACGACAACATTTACCGCATCACGGTGACAGGGATGGATGTGGGTCCGATCTATCAGATCTCCTACCGGGGCCACAAGCCGAAGACCTTCAAGGTGTACCCGGCCAAAGAACAGACCGACCGGTATCGGGATCGGTATGGAAGTTACTTCTGACTCATTCTGATATCTAAGGAAACGCTGATTCTGCGATTGAATCAGTGTTTTCCTAAGGGGAAATTACGTATAAAGGAATCTAAACCTATGCATATCGTACTGGTAGAACCGGAAATTCCGGGAAATACGGGGAACATTTCCCGACTCTGCGCAGCAGAGCATCTGGTGCTGCACCTGGTGGAGCCATTGGGCTTTTCCATCGATGACAAGCACCTGAAGCGGGCGGGGCTCGACTACTGGGATCTTCTGGAGGTCCATGTTCATCCGGACTTTGACTCCGTGAAGCGCATGCTTGCGGGTCATCATTTCTACTACAATACCACCAAGGCGATCAAGACGTATTCGGATATTTCGTATACGGAGGATGATGTCCTTGTATTTGGGAAAGAGACGAAGGGTCTTCCTGAAGAGCTTCTTCTGGAACATGAAGAGGACTGCATCCGCATCCCCATGATCGAAGAAGCACGGTCTCTCAATCTGTCGAATGCGGTCGCGATCGTCGCCATGGAAGCACTCCGGCAGACGGGTTTCCACCATCTCTTGAAGAAGAGTGGACGTTTATTCAAAGGAGGAAGCAGTCATGAATACGTATGACGCAGCTTATGATCTGGCCAAAGCCATCAAGGAAAGCGATGAGATGAAGCGTCTCACCGCTGCCGCAGATAAAGTGAAGAACGATGCCGATGCCAAAAAGATGGTGAAGGAATATATTATGGCACAGATGCAGGCAGACTATGCCAAGCTTGCAGGGCAGAAGGACGATGAAAAGACCTATCAGCATCTGCAGGAACTGGCGGTCCTTGTCAGCAACAACAGCAATGCCCAGGAATATCTCCAAGCATTTATTCGTTGGAATCAGGTGGCTGCGGATTTGCAGAAGATCGTCTCGGATGCAATGGCGCAGGGTATGGATGTATTGGAATTAGATAAGAAATGACAGACTGGAAAGTATTTTTCGACGGGATCCTCACAGAGAGAGACCTCAAGATCAATGAACCGATGAGCCGCCATACGACCTATGGCATCGGCGGCCCTGCTGACGTTTTTGTCACTCCGCAGACAGAAGAACAGCTTATTAAGATCCTCCGGAAGGCGGATGAAGAAGGCATCGCTGTCACGGTGATCGGCGGCGGCTCGAATACGCTCGTCAGCGATAAGGGGATCCGTGGAATCACCATTTGCATGAACCGTATGAAGCAGGAAATGACCTGCGAAGGCGAATGGATCACTGCCAGCGGTGGCACAGGCACGGGCACTGTCGCTCGCTTTGCGGAAAAGAACAGCTTGAAGGGCTTCGAGTGGGCTGTCGGTATCCCCGGTACGGTCTGCGGTGCGGTTTTCATGAATGCCAATGGCTATGGCAGTCAGATGAAGAGAGTCGTAGAAGAGGTCTATGCCATCACCAGAGACGGCAAAGAAAAAAAGACCTACGGCTGGGATGACCTGCACTATGGCGACAGCGACAGCGTATTCATGCACAATGGGGATATCATCGTCGGCGTAAAGCTGCATCTTTCTCCCGGCAATCCGGAAGAGATCAAGAGAGAAATGACAGAACACCAGATCTCTCGTCGCACCAAGCAGCCGCTCGAAAAGAGAAGTGCCGGCACCATGTACCTCCGTCCGCCGGGATACCATGTCGGACCGATGATCAAAGACTGCGGTCTCATCGGCTTCTCTATCGGCGATGCACAGGTCTCCACCAAGCATCCGGACTTTGTCGTAAACAACGGACATGCTTCCTGCCAGGAGATTCTGGATGTGCTGCATGAAGTCCAGAAGCGCATCATGGAGAAATATCATGTCCACGTCCCGCTCGATGTGCGTATCATCGGTGAAGGTGTACAGCAGGAAAGATAATAGGAGAATCGGAGAAGAGCTGCCTTGATGGGCGGCTCTTTTTGGTGTGTGTCTTTTTTTAACAGCACTGCCAAACGGGGATAGGAAATAGCGGCGGAGAGCCTGTCAGGCATATGCCTCGGGGTCGACTTTCCTTCATAATAAATTTCTCATTTTCCCCCTTGCATTTCTGACTAAAGTTATGTATTATATAAAAGTAAGTTAGCACTCGAGATGAGTGAGTGCTAATAGTCCAAAGGAGGAATAGAAATGTTAAAACCATTAGCAGATCGTGTTCTTGTTAAAGTAGATACCGAAGAAACGCAGACCAAAGGTGGCATCCTGCTGCCAGATACAGCACAGAAAAAATCTCAGAAAGGCGAAGTCATTGCTATCGGCTCCGGCAAAATGCTCGATGACGGCACTCGCGTACCGTTCGAAGTCAAAGTGGGCGACAGAGTCCTCTTTGCTAAATATTCCGGCGTGGATATCGAAGAAAATGGCCAGAAATTCCTGCTTCTCTCCGAAAGAGACGTACTGGGGATCCTGTAATAAAAAGTATCTGGGGAGTAGGGATGAGCGTAGGTGAATCCCCGGCCCAAGATCTTTCATCGATTGTTTTATAGCAAAAACTAGGAGTGACATACCATGGCAAAGAAAGTTCTTTATAATGAAGAAGCCCGCGCAGCTCTTTTAAGAGGTGTCGATCAGCTGGCAAATGCAGTAAAAATTACTCTGGGACCGAAAGGTCGCAACGTTGTACTCGACAAGAGATTCGGCGCTCCGAACATCGTCAATGATGGCGTCTCCATCGCTCGTGAGATCGAGCTGAAGGATCCATTTGAAAACATGGGCGCGCAGCTGGTCAAAGAAGTCGCTACCAAGACCAATGATGTAGCAGGCGACGGCACCACCACCGCTACCCTTCTTGCACAGTCCATGATCCATGAAGGCATGAGAAACGTAGCTGCCGGCGCAAACCCGATGGTCCTGAAGAAGGGCATCGAAGAAGCCGTCAAGGTCCTTGTCGAAGAGATCAAGAAAAAAGCTGTACCGGTACAGACCAAAGAAGCGATCGCACAGGTCGCTTCCATCTCCTCTGCCGATAAGACCATCGGCGGTCTCATCGCTGATGCGATGGAAAAGGTCGGCAATGACGGCGTTATCACGGTCGAAGACTCCAAGACTATGGGCACCAGCCTGAAGGTCGTAGAAGGCATGCAGTTCGACCGCGGCTACCTTTCCCCATACATGGTCACCGATCCGGACAAAATGGAATGTGTCATCGACAATCCGCTGATCCTTATCACCGACAAGAAGATCAATATGCTCCAGGATATGCTCCAGCTCCTCGAACAGGTGGCTAGAAGCGGCAAGGAACTCGTCATCATCGCTGAAGACGTCGAAGGCGAAGCACTGGCTACTCTCGTAGTGAACAGACTCCGCGGCACCCTGAAATGTGCAGCTGTCAAAGCACCGGGATTCGGCGACCGCAGAAAAGCTATGCTGCAGGATATCGCTATCCTGACCGGCGGCACCGTGATCTCTGAAGAAATGGGACGCACCCTGAACAGCGCTACCTTAGATGATCTCGGCACCGCTCACCAGATCCGCATCACCAAAGACAACACCACCATCGTCGGCGGCGCAGGTGATAAAGACCAGATCGCAGCCAGAGTGGCTCAGATCCGCGAACAGTACAAAGAAGCGACTTCCCAGTTCGACAAAGACAAACTGCAGGAACGTCTGGCAAAGATGTCCGGCGGCATTGCTGTCATCGAAGTCGGTGCTGCTACCGAAGTAGAAATGAAGGATAAGAGACTCCGTATCGAAGATGCTCTGAATGCGACCCGCGCAGCTGTCGAAGAAGGTATCGTCGCTGGCGGCGGCACCACTCTGCTCGATATCCAGGATAAACTGGATACCATCGAAGCAGAAGGCGATGTCAAGACCGGTGTGAACCTCGTTCGTCATGCCATCGAAGCTCCGGTTCGTCAGATCGCTGACAATGCCGGCCTCGAAGGCGCTATCGTAGCTGAAAAGGTCAAAGAAGCTGGCCAGGGCATCGGCTACAATGCAGCAGAAGACAAGTACGAAGATATGCTGAAAGCCGGCATCGTCGATCCGGCAAAGGTCACCAGAAGCGCACTGCAGAATGCAGCTTCCATCGCAGCTCTGGTTCTCACCACCGAAGCTATCGTCGGTGAACTGCCGGAAGAAAAACCGGCTATGCCTCCGATGCCGCAGGGCGGTATGGGCGGAATGATGTAATTTCGTATCGCGCTTGAAAAATAAGAAATGAAGGATCCCCACCATCGATTTGACCGATGGCGGGGATCTTTTTGCGTGCGGGATGGGGCGAAAATAAGAAAGGGCGGTGGCTTTTCCAAGGGGAGAAGCGTGAGATACCTGCATCGTCCATAGAGACCGTTGAACCTGTTCCCGTCCTTATGCTACAATCAAAAGAAAAGTTACAGAAATGGAGAAGACTATGGAACATCTGAAGAAAGTCATCATCAGTAAGCGCGCCGAGCTGGCGGCGAAGGGCGGTCACCCGTGGATCTACGGGACGGAGATCGAGCACGCGGACGAAGGCATCGAAGCCGGCGATGTCGTGCGTGTGGAGTCGAAGAAGGGGAAATTCGTGGGAAGCGGTTTCTACAATCCGCACTCGAAGATCACCGTCCGCATTTTTTCGACGAATGCGAATGATACCTTCAACGCAGCCTTCTGGAAGCGCCGCGCAGCGTATGCGGTGGATTACCGCCTGCAGGTGATGCGAAAGGAAGACTATGATTGCTGCCGCCTGGTTTTCGGGGAAGCGGACCAGCTGCCGGGGCTTACGGTGGACCGTTTCGGCGATGTGCTTTCCGTGCAGGTGCTCTCACTGGGGATGGAGCGGCATAAGAAGGAATTCTTGGACGGCCTCATCGAGGTGCTGCGGGAGCGGCAGCTCGCGGTCTCCTACGTCTATGAAAGAAATGATGTCAAGATCCGTGAGCTGGAGGGGATGCAGCAGTACAAGGGCTTCTATCGCTCTTCGCTGCTGGATCCGGCGGCAGAGAAGACACTGGTGGATATCGTGGAGAACGGCATCCGGTATACGGTTGACGTGGAGAACGGGCAGAAGACGGGTTTCTTCCTTGACCAGAAATTCAATCGCCTCGCTGCGGCGCAGATCGGAAAGGGTCGTCGTGTCTTGGACTGCTTCACCCATACGGGCGCTTTCGCACTGAATATCGCCAAGGGCGGTGCGGCGAGCGTGACGGCGCTCGATATTTCTAAAGAAGCCGTCGAAATGACGGCGCACAATGCGAAGCAGAATGGCCTTGCCGTCGAGGCCGTAGAGGCAGATGTCTTTGATTTTCTGACCGAGCTCGATAAGAAAAAGGACCACAGCTATGACTACATCGTCCTCGATCCGCCTGCCTTCACCAAGTCAGGAAAGACAGTCCATGAAGCCTTCCGCGGCTACAAGGAGATCAACTACCGTGCGATGAAGATCCTGCCGCGCGGCGGATATCTGGCGACCTGCTCCTGCTCACATTTCATGGGTGAGGAGCTCTTCGTGAAGATGGTGAAGGAAGCAGCGCGCGATGCCGGCGTCACGCTCCGGCAGATCGAGTTCCGCCAGCAGGCTCCCGATCATCCGATCCTTATGACGGTGCCGGAGACCTATTATTTGAAATTCTTCCTCTTCCAGATCGTATAAAGGAAACGCTGATTAAATCGCAGAATTCGATTTCACATGTATTTTCATGCAACGCTTCGTCATAACCCTCCTTAAATAGCTAGCTATTCGCGTCGGATTATTCCTTGCACTGCATGAAAATACAAGAGTAAAATCGAACAACGATTTAATCAGTGTTTCCTAAGAAAAACGCTCAGCCGGATTGATCAGCCCCTGTCAATGTAGA
>DLZS01000008.1:0-5117 GCA_003447275.1 Dialister sp. | reverse complement strand
GAGACTAGGAGACTGGGAGATGTCTGACATCTGACATTTAACGTCTAACGCCTAACGCCTAACGTCTAAAGTCTTACTGTCTTTTAGTCTATCGTCTCTTACTCTCTATGTGAGACAACCCGATCCCTAGTCACAAGACGCCCGATTCTCTCTGCAAAGCTCGCTTCATTTGTGTTATAATCTGATAAGGATTCTCTATTATCCATCAATTTGAGTAAGGAAGTGTATCTATGAAAATCACGACAGAAGAAGCTCAGAAGATCTCTCTTCTTTCCCGTCTGTCCTTTGCGGACGAAGACCTGGAAAAGATGAGAGACTCCATGAACAGCATCCTCACCTACATGGAAGAACTGAACCAGTATGATACGACTGATGTAGCGCCGACCGTGCATGCCGTCGAGCAGTACAATGTCATGCGCGAAGACGTCCCGCATCAGTCTTTTACGAATGAAGAAGCACTCATGAATGCGCCGGAAAAGGAAGACGGCTATTTCAAAGTGCCGAAGATTATTTAAGGAGGCAGCCGAGTGAAATACACGATTCATGATCTCCATGAACAGCTGGTGAAAAAGGAAATCTCCGCTGTCGAACTCACAAAGAAAATCATCGCGCATCGTGACAGCGTAGAAGGGGACATCCATGCTTACCTTTCTACCTCTGATGAGAGTGCGCTCTCTGTCGCAGCAAAGGTCGATGCAAAGATCGCCGCCGGAGAAGAGATCTCCGATCTTGCCGGTATCCCGGGCGCGATCAAAGATAATATGTGCATCAAAGGCGAGACCTGCACCGCGGCCTCCCGCATGCTTGAACACTGGGTATCCCCGTATGATGCGACTGTCATCGAAAAGCTGAAAGGGGAAGACTATATTTCTCTGGGCAAGACGAATATGGATGAATTCGCCATGGGCTCTTCGACCGAGCGCTCCGCCTTCGGACCTTCCCGCAATCCGTGGAATACGGACTATGTACCGGGCGGCTCCTCCGGTGGCTCTGCGGCAGCTGTCGCAGCGAATGAAGCCATCTGGTCCCTCGGCTCGGACACGGGCGGATCTATCCGTCAGCCGGCGTCCTTCAATGGCATCGTCGGTCTGAAACCGACCTATGGCCTTGTTTCCCGTTACGGCCTTCTGGCTTTCGCATCCTCCCTTGACCAGATCGGGCCGCTCGTCAAAGACGTCACCGATGCAGCGATCGTCCTCAATGCGATCGCAGGCCATGATCCGCGTGACTCCACGTCCATCCCGCAGGAAAAGAAGGACTACAAGAAAGCCCTCGTCCGCGATGTCAAGGGCATGAAGATCGGCGTACCGAAGGAATTCTTCGGCGAAGGCATCAAGGAAGAGACCAAGGCAGCGATCGATGCGGCTCTTGATTTCTACCGCAAGGAAGGCGCAGAGATCGTCCCCGTCTCCATCCCGCATATCAATAGCGGTGTCTCTGTCTACTACATCATCGCTCCGGCAGAAGCCAGCTCGAACCTCGCCCGCTATGACGGCGTCAGCTACGGTTTCCGTGCGCCGGGGGAAGATATCATCGATATGTACATCAAGACCAGAAGCCAGGGCTTCGGCGAAGAAGTGAAGCGCCGCATCATGCTCGGGAACTACGTCCTCTCTGCCGGGTACTACGATGCGTACTATCTGAAAGCGCTCAAAGTCCGCACCCTCCTGAAGCAGGAATTCGACGAAGCCTTCAAGCTCTGCGATGTCATCGCAGCACCGTCGGCTTCCGGCACCTCGTTCAAATTCGGCGCCTTCTCCGATCCGCTGTCCCTCTACATGGAAGATATCTGCACCGTACCGGTGAACCTCATCGGCGCACCGTCCATTTCCATTCCGGTCGGTTTCAAAGACGGCATGCCGCTCGGCATGCAGCTCATCGGCAAGACGCTCGCCGAAGAAACCATCCTGCAGGCAGCCTATACCTTCGAACAGGCTCATCCTGAATTCACCAAAACCGCGCCAAAAGGAGAGATCAAGGAATGAAATATGAAGTAGTCATCGGCCTCGAAGTCCATACCGAGCTTCAGACCACCACCAAAATCTTCTGCAGCTGCAAAACATCCTTCGGCGCAGATCCAAATACCAATGTATGCCCTGTCTGCCTCGGCCTGCCGGGCGTGCTGCCGGTCCTGAATAAGAAAGTCCTCGAATACGCTGTCCGTGCCGGCCTCGCACTGAACTGTGAGATCTCCCGCTTCAGCAAATTCGACCGCAAAAACTATTACTACCCTGACCTTCCGAAGAACTTCCAGACTTCGCAGTTTGACCTGCCGATCTGCGAACACGGCTACCTCGATGTCGAAGTCGACGGCGAAGTGAAGCGCCTGCGCATCACACGCGCCCATATGGAAGAAGATGCCGGGAAGCTCGTCCATCACGGCACGTCCATCACTGATTCCGATTACTCCTTGGTCGACTACAACCGTACCGGCACGCCGCTTCTGGAAATCGTATCCGATCCGGATATGCGCTCGGCCAAAGAAGCTGTCGCTTACATGGAAAAGATGCGTGCGATCCTGCAGTACGTCGGCATTTCCGACTGCCGCATGGAAGAGGGGAGCCTGCGCTGCGATGCGAATGTCTCCGTCCGTCCTGTCGGCCAGAAAGAGCTCGGCACCAAGACAGAGATCAAAAACATCAACTCCTTCAAGGGCGTAGAACGTGCGATCGAGTATGAAGCGATGCGTCAGGCTGAGCTTCTCGAAGAAGGCGGCAAAGTCGTCCAGGAAACAAGAACATGGGACGAAAAAGAAGGCGTCACCAAGTCCATGCGTACCAAGGAAGAAGCGAATGATTACCGCTACTTCCCGGAACCGGACCTCGTCCCCTTCACCGTCTCTGATGAATACATCGAAGAGATCAGAAAATCTCTGCCGGAACTGCCGGATGCCAGAAAAGCGCGCTATATGAAAGACTTCGGTATCTCGGATGCTGACGCTGTCTTCATGACGAATGACAAAGCCACCGCTGACTACTTCGAAGCCTGTGTCGCTTGTGGCGCAGAACCGAAGGCTGCTGTCAACTGGCTGATGGGCGAATTTGCCAGCCAGCTCTCTTCCGATGGCATCGAGATCTCCGCGGCTCCTGTCAAGGCAGAAGACCTCGCAGGCCTCCTCGCCCTGATCTCCAAAGGCACAATCTCCGGCAAGATCGCGAAGAAAGTCTTCGCCACCATGTGGAAGGAAGGCGGCAAGGCAGAAGACATCGTCAAAGCCCAGGGTCTCGTACAGATCTCGGATACCGGCGCCCTGCAGGAACTGGTTGATAAAGTCGTTTCTGAAAACCCGAAAGCCGTAGAGGACTTCAAAGCCGGCAAGAAGAAAGCCGTCGGCGCTCTCGTGGGTCAGATCATGAAAGCCACGAAGGGCAAGGCGAATCCGAAGGTCATCAATGAGCTTTTGAATAAAAAACTTGCATCCTTATGAGTGAAGATAAGAAATCAGACTACACGGAAGTCCATGAAGAGCCCAGACGCATGTCCGAAGAGGATGTGAAGGACTACCATGGACTCACCCTGAATGAACAGGGGGGAGAATATCGAAAGGAAGCGCCGCAGGGCGGGATCCATATTGAATTCATCGATGTGAAGGCCATCCCGTGGTGGAAAAAGGCCCTCTACATCGCAGGTATCATAGCATTCCTCGCGATCGTGCTTGCAGTTGCTTGGTTCTTCCTGGTATGGGGCGCTGTGATCTTCCTCGCCGGCGTCATCGTGTATTTCTTGAAAAAATATCTGTTTTGAAAGGGTCCCGTCTGCTTGTAGGCAGGCGGGATCTTTTTGCATGGAGAAGGCTGCCTTCTGCCTCAGATATCCCCTTAAAATGAACGTGATTTTTTCATAACCTTTTGATATAGTAAGGGTAGAAGGAAACAACGTCCTTACGCGATGATACCCGTCTGCCGCTTCACCACCTACAAGGACGTACCTTACACCTTCCTCTTCATGAATCGTATCCGCACGCCGAAAGAAAAAGACAGAGACTCGGATAGCGGAGGCTCCGCAGCAGACAGTAGCCATGGCGGGGGAGAAAGACACTTCTGACAAGCAGAGGCATGTCGGAGAAATCACGAATCACTTGACAGACACCATTACGAAAGAAAAAGGAGACGATCCCCATGTGGAAACATACCTGCCAATGCCTGATCCTGCTCGCTCTCGCATCCCTGCCATGTGCGCATCCCACACAGGCCGCTATGATAGTCAAGGATGCAGAAGAGCAGATCCATCTCATCACGGATGCCCGTGATATCTGGGATCTCTCAGAACCAGGTATGGACACCGTCGGCTATATGTGCAGCGATCTTGACGGGAATGGTCGCCTGGAGATCCTTGTCGCAGAGGAGGGCGGTACCGGGCTTCATACATATACAAAGATCTACGAAGTGAATGAAGCGAAAGATGCACTCATCCCGTGCGGGAGATCATGGCCCGATACAAGCTCCGAAGCCGACATCATGATGACGAACTACGTACCGATGAGCGTGAACGGCATCGATGGCATACAGTGGTACTCCTTCACAGATGAATACCGTGACGGCGCAGAATATGGGACGGCGAATCTCGCTCTCTCCCTGCAGGACGGGACGCTCCATGCGAAAACCATCGCCACGACGCACACCTTCTACGATGACGCCGGCCGTCCGCATGTATCCTACGAAAATGCAGCTGGTGCTTCCATTTCCGAAAAAGCCTATCACAAGACACTGGAGAACGTTTTCGCCCATTCGGAAACCACCCTCATCTCCTTCCCATGGCTCATCTATCACAGGGATACCTTTCACGAGTGGAAAGAGAAAAGCCCGACAGACATCTATACCATGCTCCTCGACACCTATCTGAATTTCAGCGGAGAAAAAGAGGGGATGGGGTGATGCTTCGCGGTATTCCCCGAGCCGTCATCCTGAGCGGTCGATAACAGTCTATGTGACATAATCTTCGCCAGAAAAGTAGAGGAGTGAGTCGAAGAATCTCCTCGCAAAGCCGTTGCGGGCAATTTGTTTCCAGATCCTTCGATTCATGCTCCGTGTGGTTTTATCCCGCTAGAACCCTATCCGGCTCGCTATGTTCGCCACCTTCCCCACGCGGGGAAGGCTATTAAGTTAAGGAAATCGTTA
>DLZS01000117.1:2547-11796 GCA_003447275.1 Dialister sp. | reverse complement strand
AATCTGGCACCAGCGCATTTCACGGTTCATGTCGTACAAGTACGGCTAAACTTCGCTCTAGGGTTTGTCGTGGAGGCGAATCCTGCATGAGATCATTTTGACCTGCTGCGTCTTTATGTGATTTGTATTTCTTACGCTCTCCGGCGGCTAGCACGCCTTCGGGCGGGAGGAGGGAAATCAGATCCGCCGACCGCCCTCTCCGCTCTCCTTTTCTATAGGTGTGTGCACGAAGGAATGCGGTGAAGGGCTTTTGGCTCCCGGGAGGATTTCCCTCTCTCCATAACATACCATCGTAGAATTTTTAAAATATACACGGTTTAATATACACGGTTTACTGAAAAAAACATCAGATGTGCCTTTTTCTTTTATACCGCAGCATCCTATCCTCCCCTTGCTTTCCCCAATCCTCATGGGGTACAATGAGAGCCGATACAGAATGTTTCAAAGAAAACATACCAGGAGGTCAACCATGGAAGATTTAGAAAAGCAGGATCCTTATCGCATCGAAATGATGCGTACCCTTTGGGAAAACAATTTCAGAGGCACGATTTTTGATTATAGAGACTCGTATGTAGCGACAGTACGCCTCATTTTCAGCATTCCGCTCGATCGCGAAGAAGTGCCGGAAAATGCACCGGTTGTCGATCCGATGATTTTCGTTCTTGTCGAAGATACAGTACTGAAGCCGATCGAAGTCGTTGCCTTCGAAGAAGCGATGACCCCGATCCTCGCGAAGAAGCTCGCCAGCAATGTCTTCACCCCGGATCGCATCGTTTATTTCTACCCGAGCCCGGCAGAAGGCGCAGAGACAAAGTAAGGGGGAAAGAGAAGGGTGCAAGGTTCAGGGTGATGGGTTCAGGTTGGTGGTGGCAGCTTCGCTGCAAAATATAGATTTGCGGCGGAGCCGCCACCTTCACTCCTAATTCCTAATTCGAGCAGAGTGTTCCATCGCAATCCATGGACGACACGTTCTATGGCCCGATCCTGAACCATTTTTATTTTTTATTTTACAAATGGGCATCGGTATAGTATAATATCCCCATCGACTTATGCAGTCGTGATTTATGGCAGTCTCCGGGTCCCGTGCAATGGGATCCCATGAATCTTGTCAGGTCCGAGAGGAAGCAGCAATAAGTGGCTCTTTCCATGTGCCACGGTGCATCCTGGAGGCTGTCATAAATCACGATTGTATAAGTCTTTTTTGTTGCACAAACGGCCTCGTTCATCCCGGCATCTTTTTCCTTTTACCTATTTCTATCTTTATCTTGAGGAGGCATCCGATCTTATGGCCTATCTCGCACTTTATAGAAAATGGCGTCCCCGCACTTTCAGTGAAGTGGTCGGGCAGAAGCATATTTCCATCCCGCTCCAACGTGCCATCGAGCAGGATCGGCTGGCGCACGCCTATCTTTTCTCCGGCCCACGCGGCACGGGAAAGACCAGTATGGCCAAAATTCTCGCCAAAGCCGTGAACTGTGAACATCTGGAAGAAGGCAATCCCTGCAACAGCTGCGAAATCTGCCGGGAAATCAATGCGGGCGCGAGTCTTGATGTCTATGAAATCGATGCCGCATCAAACAGGGGCATCGAAGAAATCCGTGCCCTGAAAGAGTCTGTCAGGACACTTCCCGCCGCCTGCCGCAAGAAAGTGTACATCATCGATGAAGTACACATGCTGACGAAGGAAGCCTTCAATGCCCTCCTGAAAACGCTGGAGGAGCCGCCGAGCCACGTGCTTTTCATTCTGGCCACCACCGAGCCGGAGAAAATCCCGCTCACCATTCTCTCCCGCTGCCAGCGCTATGAATTTCACCGCATTTCCGTGGAAGACATCAAGCAGCACCTGCTCTATATCGCCAAAGAAAGCGGCATGCCGCTCACAGAAGATGCCGCTGATCTCATCGCTGTCCGTGCCGACGGCGGTCTCAGAGATGCGCTCTCGCTCCTTGACCAGTGCTCCTCTGCGACCGAAGCAGCAACGCTCGATGCGGCGGAGGTCTACGACCTTCTCGGACTGACCGGAAAAGACCAGATCATTGCCTTGTCGCATCATATTTTCAATGGAGAGAGCGGTGAAACGCTGACCCTCTTCTACCGCATTCTGCAAAGCGGCAAAGAGCCGGCAGCCATTCTTCGTGACCTTTTGGAGCATTTCAGAAATCTGATGATCTGCCGCATCGAGCCAAATGCGCCGGAGCTTTCTGCCTATGGAAAGAATATCGGCCTTTTGAAAAATGATGCTGCCAAAATTTCAGAAGCCTATCTGGATAGTCTTTTCGACTATCTCCACCAGTCACTGACCGAGACGCGAAGAAGCTCGTCGCCTCGTATGAGTGCGGAGATGGGGCTTCTTCATCTCTGCCGTCTGAAAGGCTCCGCTGCCGTAGATAGTCTGGCAGAACGAGTCAGCCAGCTGGAAAAAGAGATCGATGCTCTGAAAAAAGGAAAACTCTCCGGGCAGATGCCCGCTGCCGCTCCCTCTTTCGATCCACCCGCTCCGGCCCCCTCTTTCGAGCCGCCCATCCCGCTCGCCGCCCCCACGCCGGAGAGCGAGCCGGTATCCATGATGCCGCCGCCCCCGCCTTTACCGGAGTCTCAGGCGCTTCCCCAAAAAGAGCCTGCCTTTTCGCCTTCTCCTAAACCAAAGCCGGCTGAGAAAAGAAATCCGCCGTCCCCCACGCTTTCCCAGCCTGCCAAGGCCACGGCGACCGAAGCGGCGCCAAAGGAAGAGAGTATGTCCCATGCCGATCTGCTCGACCCTGCGACCTACCCTGCCATTTGGCAGAAGGTGCTCAGCTATTTCCGTGACATCTGCCGCATCGATATGCTGACCTGCTATCAGAAAGGGGTGCTCCTCTATCTCACGCCGCAGCGCGCCATCGTTTCTTCTCCGCAGCAGTGGCTGGTCTCTGCCGGAAACAACAAGTCGTATCAGAAGATGGCGGCCGAGGCTTTTCAAAAAATCATCGGCTCTCCCGTCACCCTTCATGTCGTCCTGAAGGGCGGCACGGAAGAGGCGGATGCCCTGGCACTTCTTGCCGCAGGAAAACAGGCAAAGGAAGAGAAAGCCCCGGTGTCCCCCATAAGCGAGGCATCTCCGAGAAAGAAGGTGGCTCCGGCAGACGGCTACCAGCTGGTCAAGGAAAAAGACCTCAAGGCGCCCGATCGGGATGACCCATCTTTGAAAGAAGCCTTGAAAATCCTGCCTGACTGTGATATATATGAAAAGGTTACAGACTAGTGACTAGTAGCTATGGACTAGTTACTAGGGATTAGTGACTAGGGACTAGTATAGCGATTTGTTAACTTCTGGACTTAGTGAGAAGTTAGAAGTGAGAAGTGTTGGAAGGGGCACACCATTCATAGAGTGCCCCAATACCCCCTTATTATATAAAATAGTTTGTCCATCATTTATATAAAACTCCGCGGCGCTTCCTCATTTTATGCGCCGTACCTTCACTCCCAACTCCTCACTCCTCACTTGATTCGGAAGTTGACTTAAGGAAACGCAATACCAGGAATTAGGGAAACGGTGATGACCATCATTTCTATACATCCCCTATTCATTCCCATGTCTGCCCCCTTCTATTTCAAAAGCACAATATTATTATTGTAAGGTTCCCAAAGGAGGATCTCATTATGTTCGGAAATAAAGCCCAGATGCAGAATATGCTAAAAAAAGCTCGTAAAATGCAGGAAGACCTGCAGAAGAAGCAGGAAGAACTGAAGCAGCAGACCGTCGACGTCTCTGTCGGCGGCGGCGCGATCGCTCTCACCCTGAATGGAGACAAGCAGGTCGTTTCCCTGAAAATCGCAAAAGATGCGATCGATCCGGAAGATCCGGAAATGCTCGAAGACCTCATCACCACCGCTTTCAATGAAGCCAGCAAGAAAGCCGATGAAATGGTACAGAAGGGCATGAGCGAAGTGACGGGCGGCCTGGGGCTTCCTGGCGGCATGTTCTAATGAATCAGGAACTCGAGCTGGTCGCTGAGCAGTTCAGAAAACTTCCTGGCATCGGCGTCAAGAGCGCCCGCCGTCTGGCCTACTTCATGATGGAGCGTCCGGAAAGCGAAGTCCGCGATTTTCTTCATGCCATCGAAGAAGCAAGAAGCAAGATCTGCTACTGCTCGGTGTGTTGCAATCTTTCCACGAGCGATCCCTGTGATATCTGCAGCGATGCGCGACGTGACCACTCGGTCATCCTTGTGGTCGAGCAGCCGCAGGATGTCATGGCACTCGAGCAGAGTCATGAGTATCACGGTCTGTATCACGTACTGCATGGCGCGCTCTCGCCGCTGGATGGTATCGGTCCGGAAGACCTGAAGATCAAAGAGCTTCTGGAACGCTTGAAGGATGAGACCGTGAAGGAAGTCATCCTCGCGACTGACCCCGATACGGAAGGCGAGGCCACAGCTTTCTACCTCACCCGCCTCATCAAGCCTTCCGGCATCAAAGTCACCCGCATCGGCCGCGGTATCCCTGTCGGCGGCGATATAGGCTTCGCTGACAGCATGACCCTTGCCGGCGCGGTGGAAAACAGAAAAGAAGTATGAGCATGCAGGCGGCTGTTTCTGCCTGCAGCCATAGGTTTACTGGAGAAAATATATGCTTGAATCGTTAGGCGGACTTGGCGGGTACGGCATTGCCAGCGTCCTCATGGTCGTCGTGGCATTCCTGCTCTTTGCCAAATTTGTAAAAAAAATCATCGGAAATATCATCATGGGCGGTGTGCTCTTCTGGCTTTTGAATACGCTCGGCATCACCCACATGGTATGGAATACGATGCATGGCATCGTGGTCGCTATTTTCGGCGTCCCCGGCACGCTCATCCTGGCCATTCTGGATGTGATCGGTCATTGAGAGCAAACAAAAAGAGGAAATCCATCACGGATTTCCTCTTTTTTGTTGTCTAAGGTAAGCCAGTTACTCTTTCCCTTTCTCTTTATCGGATACTTTTTTCAGCACGACGGAAGCGCCCTGTTTTTCTGCCTCGAATCGATCTTCTTCGGAAAGATGCTCCGAATCAAGGACGATCTTCACTCCCATGCGATCCAGCATTTCATCGATGGTATGCTGTGTCTTATATAATTCACCCATGTGATTCACCTCGTTTCTGCAAGAAGTTTGAAAACGAAAACAGGAATGAGTAGCCAGAAACTTGTGACTGGTGACTGGTGACTAGTCACTTAACGGGCATCGCCACCGTTTATACTCCGCGGCGCTTTTGATTTTATGCGCCGCACCACACCCGCTGAACCTCCTGAACCCATAGACCCCATTGAACCTCTTTCATCCACAATCAGGGGGGGGCGGCACGCCCCACAAGCTATATCCAACGGTCATGAACACAAATCAGATATGATCCTTCCACTCATAGTCCACTCTCTTCCGATAGAGACGCCAGAGGAGGACCGCGACAGTCCAACCGGTGATGACGGCCATCACCATGGGTTCCGGCGTAGATGCGCCCTGCAGCTTGGATAACAGTCCGGCGGCATACAGGCTGACGGAGAAGAAGGTCGAAATGTAAAGCGCTGCCAGTGCGACGATGGTGCGGCGCATGCGGGCAAGGAAGAAGGCGACGATGCTCAAAACGGACGAAACGGCAAGACCGATCCAGAAGAAACCAGAAAGCGGACCATCAGCGATGTCCACTTTCAGCAGGAATGCCATACCGAGGAAGAAGACCAGCTGCAGGATGCTCGATACCAGGAAGGCTGCGCGGCAGCGCTCGCCGAGCGGATTCACAATCTTCACCGCGCCGTAGAGGGCAGCGAGCTGAAAACAGGCCAGAATGAGCCAGAGCGAGAGCACGATCCCCACCCCGGACATCAGATTTCCGCCAGTCACCATAGCGCCGCCGGAAAGTCCGATCACGAAGAGAGCCAGAACGGAATAGAGGCTCATCCCTTTCAAAATCAGCGCACTTCCGAAAACATTTCTAAAGAAAGCCGCCAGGATGCGAAGCGCGCCGCCCACGACAGCCACAGAAAGCATGGCCATGACAGAGTCATGCATCGCACCTCCCGCAGCCGCCGGCACAGCCGATGCGACGAGCGACAGGCCAAAGATCAGCCAGGCTTCATTGAGATCGATGCCCGGTTTTAAAAGAGAGAGCACCGCTTTGTTCTCCTCCTGATTTCTTGCGACAAAGGGAGCAGCGAGTGAAAGCCCCCAGTCTAGCGATTCCAGAAACAGGTACATGCCTAAAAAGACAGCGGGCCAGATGAGTGTGTCGGAATTCATATAATCCTCCTTATCCTCCTTCTATCAAACCATAATAGAAGCACTTTTCTACAAAAGTATATCACAATGAGCGGAAATTCGCGACCATCGCGCCCCTTTTCAGCATTTCGCGAATGTTGTAGAATAGAAAAGAACAACAATAAGATCATAGAGAGAAATGTGTGAAAACGCGGGACGCGCCCCCCGCTGATCCATTTCTTAAGAAACACTGATTAAATCGTTATCTGATTTCATTCTTGGATTTTTATACAGAGCGAGGAGACAGAGGGCGCGAATAGCGAGCTATTTAAGGAGAATGTCGACGACACTATGTATAAAAATCCATATGAAATCTGATTCTGCGATTTAATCAGCGTTTCCCTAATTCTTTTAAGGAGACTCCATGGAACGCATCGCGATCATTGACTTAGGCTCGAACTCTATCCGTTTCATCATCATGCAGATCGGAGAGCACGGCGCTTACAAACTGATTTATCAGGAAAAGAAATCTATCCGTCTGGCGGAGGGGATGACGCTCTCCTCCCGTCTTCTGACAGAGGAAGCACAGCAGCGGGCGCTCCAATGCCTTGCGGTTTACTCCCATATCATCGAAGTGCAAAAGATCAAAAAGGTACTCGCTGTCGCGACAGCCGCCGTCAGAAATGCCATCAACGGGGCTTCTTTCCTGAAGCGCGTCCGCATGTCGACAGGCATCCCCATGACGATCATCAGCGGCAAGGCGGAGGCTGCGCTCGGCTTTTCCGGCGTCAGCCACACCATTGATCAGAAGGATTTCCTCCTCTTCGATCTGGGCGGGGCCAGCGTAGAGATCTCCCTTGTCAAAGACAAAAAACGCATCCATTCGATCAGCATCCCGATCGGCGCGGTGACACTGACAGAGATGTTCCAGTCCTCCCGCGATGTGAATCAGGATAAAATCGAAACCATCCAGCGCTTCATCCAGAATGTCCTTTCCAAAGTCGAGTGGTTCCCCAAGGAGCCGCTGCCCGTCATCGGCATCGGCGGTACTGTCCGAAATCTCGCCAAGATCCACCAGCGCGCGGTGAATTATCCGCTGCCGAAGCTCCACAACTATCGCTTCCCGGTCGAAGATGTCTTCGAGGAAGTCCGCATGATCACAGGGAAATCCTATGAGGAGCGGCAGAAAATCAACGGGCTCTCTTCCGAGCGTGCCGACATCATCATCGCCGGTGCGCTCGTCATTCAGGAAATCCTGCGGAAAGCGAAAGCATCGTATCTCACGATTTCCGGCTGCGGCCTGCGTGAAGGGCTTTTCTTCTACTACTATGACCCCATCTACGACAAAAAAGGAGAAAAGCAGCACGACATGCTCCGTTGCTCGGTGCAGAATTATCTCGATACCCTTCCGATCACCTATGATTTCCACACCAAGTATGTCACCGCGACCGCACTTGCCATGTTCGACCAGTGGCAGAAAGTCCATAAGCTCGCCCCGCGCATGCGTGATATTCTCGCCGCGGCAGCCCGCCTGCATGATATAGGAAATCTCATCAATTACTACAGCCACGCACGCCACAGCTGCTATATGACGGCGAACGCACACATCTTCGGCTGGACACACAGCGAACAAGTGATGTGTGCTCTGATCTGCGCTTTTCACCATGGCTACTCGGGAAAGTACCTCAAAGCGAATGGGCAGGCACATATCCTGACGGCGGCCCAGATGCGTCAGGTCCGCATCCTCTCCCTCTTCCTTGCCATGGCGGAAGGCCTCGATGAAAGTCAGGAGCACTGCATCACCCGTGTCATCTGTACCTCCTACAAAGCGGCGATGGATCTTCGCGTCTATACAGATCGGGAAAATTTCGATGTCCCGGCTCACGCGACAGCCTCCCTTGTCAAAGACTTCGAAAAGACATTCCATCTCCCCTTCCGCATCCAGTGGTTCCCCGGCAGCAGCCATAGAAATGAGCTCGTCGAAGCCGCGGGGAAACTGTGAACTAGTGACTAGTGGCTAGGGACTAGGGACTGGAAGACATCATACTCCCGTATCGTCATTTCGAGCGTAGCGAGAAATCTTCCTTGCAAACCGATAAACGATGGATATGAGAAAGCAGAAATACGTAGAGCCAAGGCGTCGTTTCCGTTTCAATGCCTATGTAATACTGACCGCAGTGCAAGAAAGATCCCTCGGCAACGCTTCCGATGACGATACGGGAAAGAGATATCCCCCAAAATTTGAAAGCAGGCATGAGTAGCTAGGGATTAAGGGGGACTAGGGACTAGTGGCTAGGGATTGGGGACTAGAGGTGACAGGTGACTGGTGATTTGAATACGACCTTCGGGCATCGCCCCATATATATTTGCGGCGAAGCCGCCACCTTCATTCCTCATTCCTCATTCCTAATTCCTCATTCGAACAGAGCTTTCATTCAGAGGCAAGGGCCGAAACGCCCCACGGGCTAACCCTCTGAACCTGCCAACATACTATACGCATTTCCCCTTTTTTATAGTAAAGGACTTCACCTATGACAGAAACACGCGAAGGCTTGGACCAGCTGAAGCAGCTGGGAAGCCAGAATACCAAGTACACCTATGACTACAATCCCGAGCTTTTGGAACGCATCCCTAATAAGCACGCGGATCGTGACTATTTCATCAAGTTCAACTGCCCGGAATTCACCAGCCTCTGCCCGAAGACGGGGCAGCCGGACTTTGCGACCATTTATATTTCCTATATTCCCGATCAGTACATGGTGGAAAGCAAGTCCCTGAAGCTCTATCTTTTCAGCTTCCGCAATCACGGCGATTTCCATGAGGACTGCGTGAATATCATCATGAGTGACCTCATCGAGCTTCTCCGTCCCCGCTATATCGAAGTATGGGGCAAATTCCTCCCCCGCGGCGGACTCTCCATCGACCCGTACTGCAACTACGGCACACCGGATACCGAATGGAAAGACTTTGCCCGCTTCCGTCTCCTGCATCATGATATGAATCCGGAAATGGTAAACAATAGATAAAAAGCAAGAAAAAAGC
>DLZS01000117.1:0-2199 GCA_003447275.1 Dialister sp. | reverse complement strand
AGTCACTAATCCCTAGTCACTAGTCACCAGTCACTAGTTCCCAGTCACTCAATATTCTGTACCTGCTCGCGAATCTTTTCCAGCTCGGTTTTGACCTGAATGACGGTATCAATGACTTCCGGATCGCTCGCCTTAGAAGCCGTCGTATTGGCTTCGCGATTGATTTCTTGCAGAAGGAAATCGAGCTTTCGTCCGATGGGCTCTTCGCTCTCGAGCATGGCATCGAACTGATCCAGATGGCTTGCCAAACGGACAACTTCTTCCGTGTAGTCCGTTTTTTCAGAGAAAAGAGCGACTTCTTCCAGAATACGGCCTTCATCGACCTCGAAGTTCATCTGTTCCAGGATCTTCTCCATGCGCTGGCGCAGGCGTTCTTCATAGGCTTTGGCTGCGAGATCCTGACGGGAGAGCAGGAAGGCGAGCTTTTCCCGCAGGAATGCCAGACGCTGTTTCAGGTCGACTTTCAGGTTATGACCCTCACGCTGCCGCATTTCGATGAGCGAGCCAAGCGCCCCCTCCATCGCCGCTTTCACAAGCGGTGCCATCTCTTCCTCCGACACATCCTCTTTTCTGACGGTGAGAAACGGTTCCGGCAGAGAGAGCAGGTCAGAGACATGCACTTTCCCCTTCTTCACGCCTTTTCTTCCGCTGATATCGGAAAGCGCAGAAAGATAGGCAGAGAGCAGCCCTTCATCCACTTCGACGTGCGTCGCACTCGCCAAAGCAGCCGGCGTAAAAGTCAGAAAAATATTCAATTTTCCACGCGAAAGTATTTTCTTGGCCGCCCCGCGGGCGATTTCCTCCAAGCTGCCGGAAAAATGGTCACTTCTGATATTGATTTCCAAAAACCGGCTGTTCACCGCTTTGATCTCTGCGGTCACGCAGCCGATCTCGCTTTCGCCGATTCCTCGGCCAAAACCAGTCATGCTGTTCATCATAGTTCTCCTTATGAAATAGTAAAGGAAACACGGATCCCGCGATGGAATCAGCGTTTCCCTTACATCGGATGCGTGGTCACGCATCCTTCTTATCCGAAATAATCTCCCTCAAAGACTTTGACGGCCGGGCCGGTCATGAAGACGTGGCTCTCCGGTTTTCCATCCCACTCGATATGGAGCGTACCGCCGTCAAGGTCGACATCCGCATAGTCTTTGGTACGGCCATTCAGAATCGCTGCGACGACCGTCGCACAGGTACCGGTGCCGCAGGCCATGGTGATCCCTGTGCCTCTTTCCCAGACGCGCATGCGGAAATAGTGCTCACCAAGCTGCTCTACGAATTCTGTATTCGTTTTTTTCGGGAAATGGGCATCCACTTCCAGATGCGGGCCTTCCCCGGTGAGGTCGACGTCTTTGATATCGTCCACGAAGATGACACAGTGCGGATTTCCCATGGAAACGCAGGTGACGGTATAGGTCTTGCCATTCGCTTCATTGGTGAGTGGCTGTGCGATGACAGGCTCTTTGCCATAGCCTGTGACAGGGATCTCATCCGCCAGAAGATGCGGCCTTCCCATATCGACACGCACATTCCCGTCCTCGAGAATTTCCGGATAGAGGATGCCTGCTCCGGTTTCCACCGAGAAGCGCTTCTCTTTCACCAGCCCCAGTTCATACGCCCAGCGCGCCAGACAACGGATGCCATTCCCGCACATCTCGCCTTCCGAAGCGTCATTGTTGAACATGCGCATACGAATATCTGCCTTGTCCGAAGGCAAGAGGAAAATCACGCCATCAGAGCCTACGCCGAAGTGGCGGTCACTGATAGCGACGATTTTGCGATATACGTCATCAAAATTTTCTTCAAAGCCATTCACAAATACATAGTCATTGCCGCAGCCATGCCATTTGGTAAAGTGCATAGTAGTTTCATCCTTTCTATATGACAATCCAGGGAAACACGGATCAAATATCTTACTATCATTGTTATTTTACCATATTTCCCGCACGCTTTCACTTTCGTGATATACTTATAGAAGTATTTCATCGGCTTTGCGCTTGAGCAGGGAGTAGAAGTGACTGGTGACTAGTAGCTGGTAGCTAGGGATTAGAAGTAAGCGGTGATGGAAATGTCGCAGTTAGCATGCTAACCGTTCTGCAAGAGAGATCTCTCGACTGCGCTCGAGATGACGACTGCGCTTCCGATGACGACGCGCAAAGCGCTATCAAAATTCTGCGGCGCTTCTATATTTTTATGCGC
>DLZS01000133.1:0-5400 GCA_003447275.1 Dialister sp. | reverse complement strand
CTTTCAATGACGATACGAGAGAGTCTGTAGTCTTCTGGTCTTCCAGTCTCCTACTCCCTAGTCACCAGTCCCTAGTCACCCCAAAAACAAAATCGTTCGCCCTTATGAAATTGTAAAGGCGAACGATGTATGCATTATTTCAGTTCAGCAGCTTCTTCTTTCAGTTCGAAGGATTCCAGCTGGTCTCCCTCTTTGACGTCACGATAGCTGTCGATGGCGATGCCGCATTCGAAGCCGGCAGCGACTTCCTTCACGTCATCCTTGAAGCGGCGCAGCGATGCGATCTTGCCTTCATGGATGACGATGCCGTCGCGGATCAGGCGCAGCTGGCAATTGCTGGTGATCTTACCATCCTGCACGTAGGAGCCGGCAACGATGACCTTCGGTGTGTGGATGACCTGACGGATCTCCGCATGGCCGAGGACCACTTCGCGGATGGTCGGCGAGAGCATGCCTGCCATCGCCGCCTTAACATCATCGATGCAGTCATAGATGACACGGTAGAGACGGACATCGACGCCGTCCTTTTCCGCCATGGCACGTGCATTGGCATCCGGACGGACGTTAAAGCCGATGATGAGTGCATTGGATGCGGAAGCGAGCATGACATCGGATTCGTTGATCGCGCCGACGGCAGAGTGAACGATGGAGATGCGGACCTCTTCGCTCTTGATGGCCTGCAGGGACTGTACGAGCGCTTCGACGGAGCCCTGGACATCCGCTTTGATGATGACGTCGAGTTCCTTCATTTCGCCTTCCTTGATCTTTTCGAAGATGTTGTCAAGGGTGACCTTCTGGACACTTCTCTGTTCCTCTTCCTTCGCACGGGATGCGCGGATCTCAGCGATATTTCTGGCCTTCTTTTCATCCATGACGAAGAAGTGGTCGCCGGCTTCCGGCACGCTGTCCATGCCGAGGATCTCGACCGGGACAGACGGTTCCGCACTCTTCATCTTGCGGCCGTTTTCATTGTTCATCGCGCGGACGCGGCCCCAGCTCTTGCCGGCCAGGATGCCGTCACCGATATGGAGGGTACCGTTCTGGACAAGGACGCTCATGACCGGGCCTCTGCCTTTATCCAGCTGGGCTTCGACGACGACGCCGTATGCTTCGCGGTTCGGATTGGCCTTGAGTTCCTGCATTTCCGCAACGAGGAGGATGTTTTCCAAAAGATCATCGAGCCCGATCTTTTTCTTCGCGGAGATCGGTGTCATGATGACATCGCCGCCCCAGTCTTCGGCGAGCAGGCCTTCTTTGGCGAGCTCTTCCTTGATACGGTCTGGGTTGGCGCCCGGTTTATCGATCTTGTTGATCGCGACCATGATCGGTACACCGGCATTCTTCGCGTGATGGATCGCTTCGATGGTCTGCGGCATGACGCCGTCATCGGCTGCTACGATGAGGACAGCGATATCGGTCAGCTGCGCGCCGCGGGAACGCATCGCGGTAAAGGCTTCATGGCCCGGGGTATCGAGGAAGGTGATCTTGTGATTTTTATAACGGATCTGATATGCACCGATGCGCTGGGTGATGCCACCGGCTTCGTGGAGCGCGACATTCGTCTGACGAAGGGCATCGAGCAAGGTGGTCTTGCCATGGTCGACGTGGCCCATGATGGTGACGACAGCCGGTCTTGGCTTCAGGAAGCGCGGATCATCCTCTGCAGGGATGTACTCGGTCGGATCCGCCGGAGCTTCTGCTTCGATCAGGGTGATGCCGAATTCTTCTGCCAGGATCTCGATGGTGTCGCGGTCCAGGTTCTGGTTGATGGTCGCCATGACGCCGTCCATCATGAGTGCTTTGATGATCTCGCTGACTTCACGTCCGAAAAGCTCAGCCAGCTCCTTGACGGTAACGCTCAGCGGCAGCTCGACTTCCGTCGGGTACGCAGCCACTTTCTTTTCATTCGTGTGTTTCTTCTTCTTGCTCTGGCTCAAAGAACGGGCCATGAGGGAACCGCCTTCCTTCTCTCTGCGGCTTCTTTCCCAGTCCTTCTTCGTCTTCTTCTTGGCCGGTTTTTCCGCTCTTCTGGTGACCGGCTTCTGCGCGGTCTCTTCTACCGGAGCCTTGGCAGCAGCTGCCGGGCGCTGCGGACGAGCCGGACGATCGGTCTTCGGGCGGTCACCGTTTCTGTCATTCTTGAAACGGTCATTTCTTCCATTGCCGCCGCTCTGTCCATTTCTTCCTCCCTGCGGGCGGTCGCCGTTGCGGCTGAAACGATCGTTTCTCTGACCGTCTCTTCCCTGAGAGCGGCTTCCCCCGTCACGACGTTCACCGTTTCTGTCATTTCTGCCTTCGCTTCTTCCATCGCGTCTCTGGCCTTCTCTTCTTCCGTCACGGCGCCCATCCTGACGGGATGCCTCTCTCGCCGGACGGGACGGGCGTTCTGCCGCTTTGATCGGCTCTGCCTTCGGCGCTTCCTTCTGCGGAGCTTCTGTTTTCGGAGCCGGTTTCGGAGCCGGTTTCGGAGCCTCTGCCGGCGCTGCTTCTTCCGTGGAATAGGAAGAGTAGGAGGACTGGCGGGCATTGCCCTTCTTGCCATTCGGCTGGCCTGCCTGATCAAAACGGACGGTACGCATCACCGGGCGCTTTGCCGCTTTCTTCTTTTCCGCAGCAACGTGACGCGCGAGGATGGACTTGCCATTGTCATCCACGCCGGAGAGACGGTTCGTCACATCGACATGACCGGCTTTCAAAATTTCAATGACCTCTTTATCTGTCTTGCCAAATTCTTTGGCAAGTTCATAAACTCTGTACTTCTTTTTCTGCATAAGCAGCCTCCCAAGTGTATGTCAATTTGATTCATGGTTTATTATCGCAGAAATGGGACTCCTATGCGGCGGCCGCTCTCTGTCGACGAGCGGCTCTAAGCCCCATTTCCATCTGCCCCTGGCAGCTATCTTTCAGCCAGCGCCTTGTCGATCTTTTCAGCGATCGCGCGGCTGAAGCCTTTGTCTGTGATGAGCGCCGCTGTGCGCACCCCTTTGCCGAGGGCGCTGCCCAGCCTTTCCTTTTCTCCAAACAGTCTGTAGGAGATATGCGCTCTTTCTGCAGCATTTCTGTACTCATCCTTTGTTCTTGGGGAGCTGTCTTCCGTGATAATGAGAAGGGCCCCTTTCGGAGCTTTCACATTTTTCAGCCCTTCTGCCACCTGTTCATTTCCCGAAAGCAGACGACCTGCCTTCATACAAAGGCCAAGCATGCGGTATACCGGCTCATCCATTCTCGATCTGTTCCTTCAGCGCATCGTATACATCCTTGGATACCGGACGCTTCAGGGATCTCTCAAGACCATGGGACTCGTAGGCCTTGGTAAAGCACTCGATATCGTCACACACGTAGACGCCGCGGCCGGATTTCTTGCCCGTACGGTCGAGCTCGATGAGCCCCGTCGGCAGAGCCACGATACGGAGCAGCTCCTTCTTCGGCTTCAGCTCCTTGCAGCCTACGCACATGCGCATGGGGATCTTTTTTACTTTCATTCCTTAGCTTCCTCCCCCATATCGCTTTCGATATCTCCCAGAATGTCGTCATCGAGATCGGCGCTGTCGGTCTCACCGAAGCCCTCCTCATTCGCCTGCGTTTCACTCTTGATATCGATCTTCCAGTTCGTCAGCTTGGCAGCCAGGCGGGCATTCTGGCCTGCTTTGCCGATGGCAAGCGACAGCTGGTAGTCTGGTACGATGACATAGGAGGATTTCTCTTCTTCCCATACGGAAACGGAAACGACCTTTGCCGGGGAGAGGGCATTGGCGATGTAGATCGCCGGATCTTCGTCCCAGCGGACGATATCGATCTTTTCATCATGCAGCTCGTTCACGATATTCTGTACACGCTGTCCCTTCGGCCCGACGCACGCACCGACCGGATCGACAGCCGGATCCATCGCATATACGGCGATCTTGGAGCGGGAGCCCGCTTCACGGACGACACTCTTGATCTCCACGGTGCCGCTGTAAATTTCCGGTACTTCCAGCTCGAAAAGTCTCTTCAAGAGGCCCGGATGGGTCCTCGAGAGGATGATCTCCGGTCCCTTCGTGGTCTTTCTGACTTCGAGGACATAGCACTTGATCTTATCGTTCGGCTGGAATTCTTCGCCTTCGATCTGTTCTGCGAAAGGCAGGATCCCTTCCACGCGGCCGAGGTCGACAAAAATGGTGCGGGATTCATTCCATTTTACTACGCCGGTGATCACATCGCCTTCACGGCCGGAGAATTCGTCATAGATGGAGCCTCTCTCGGCTTCACGCAGCTTCTGGATCATGACCTGCTTGGCAGCCTGCGCTGCGACACGGCCGAAATTCTTCGGTGTCACATCGATGCGGAGCATGTCACCTGCTTCATAGCTGCGGTCGATCTTCTTTGCCTCTTCCACCGTGATCTCATTGATCGCATTTTCAGAGTCTTCATGGATCTCGTCCACGACGGTCTTTTCTTCATAAATTTTATATTCGCCGGTTTCACGGTTGAGAGAAACCGAAGCCTTGGCATTGCTGCCGCTTTCCTTTTTATAAGCGGTCAGAAGCACCATTTCCAGTGCATCAAATACCATATTTCTGTCAACTTTTTTGATCTTGACCAGGGCTTCTACTGCTTCCAATAATACCTTGCCGTCCACGATGAACTATTCCTCCTCGATTAAAACGAAAAATGAAGTCTTACCTGTGAAATTTTATCTCTATGCAATGCGATTTCCTTACCGCCATCGAGCGTCAGCGCCAGATCACCCTCCTCGGTGAGCCCTTCCAGATGCGCGGTGAACGCTTTGCCGCCGCCTGCCTCTTCGAGCGGAGCAAACAGCTTCACGTCCACATCGCTTCCCGCATAGCGGCGGAAATCCTTATCCTTCTTCAATACACGATCGAGTCCCGGAGAAGAGACTTCCAGCATGTAGTTATCCGGAATGATATCCTTCTCATCCAGGATCTCGCCGGCCTTCTCACTGATGCTCTGGCAGTCTGCGAGATCCACGCCGCCTTCCTTATCAATGAAAATGCGAAGGATCCAATTCCTTTCACGGACATACTCGACATCGACAAGTTCGATGCCGTCCGCATCCAGGATCGGTTCCAGCAAAGCTTCTACGGCTTCTTCGATTGCTTTATGTGCCATGATAAGCCTCCTTGAAATCAATCAAACGTGAACGCCGAAGTGCTTCTGAAAGAGCAAGGACTCCATAGATCGCAGCGTCAGCGCGATAAAAAATATGTCCCTTCCCCGATGCGCATGCGTCCGTTCACGAAACTGTTCCATATATAAGAAAAAGTGAGCCGCAGCTCACTCACCAGGAAATTCTATACACATAACTTGCGATACTATTATACCATACGTTGTAAAGGGAAAGCAATAAAAAAGGTTCAGGGTTCAGGGTTGTGGTGGCAGCTTCGCTGCAATATATAT
>DLZS01000048.1:0-3208 GCA_003447275.1 Dialister sp. | reverse complement strand
CCGGTCACTCCTATGAGAGCTGCAAGCCCCCCCGCGGCAGATGGAACGCGAAAATGAGAGGATCGTTATTTCACCGCCCCTTTTTTTGATCGCCCTCATTCTTAATCTGGCGTTCTCTAGTCTGCGAACAGATTATCGCGTATCCTTATAGCAGGAAGGAGGACGAAATGAATCAAAGCTACCTCTGCATCGACCTCAAGAGCTACTACGCCTCTGTCGAGTGCGTGGACCGGGGGCTGGATCCCTTCACGGCGAATCTGGTCGTGGCCGATCAGGCGCGGGGGATGGGCGCACTCTGCCTCGCTGTCAGCCCCGCGCTGAAAGCACTCGGCGTCCGGAATCGCTGCCGCCTCTTCGAAATCCCGAGCGGTATCCCCTACCTCATCGCACCGCCGCGGATGCAGCACTACATGGACGTTTCTACCGAGATTTACAAGATCTACCTGAAATTTCTCGCACCGGAGGACATCTTCCCCTACTCCATCGATGAGTGCTTCATGGATGTCACGCCCTACCTTGCCATGTATGCCAAGACGCCCACGGAAATGGCGATCTCCCTCATGAATCAGGTCTATCAAAGGACCGGCATCTGCGCGACCGCCGGCGTGGGGACGAATCTCTTCCTCGCCAAGATCGCAATGGATATCCTTGCTAAGCATGTCCCCTCACACATCGGCGTCCTGGATGAGACAGCCTTTCGGGAAATCATGTGGCATCACCGTCCCATCACCGACATCTGGCAGATCGCAGGCGGCACCGCGCGCCGTCTTGCCAAGATCGGCGTCTACGACCTATATGGCATCACGCGCATCCCTGAGGCGACGCTCTATCGTCTCTTCGGCAAAAATGCCGCCACACTCATCGACCATGCCTGGGGCCGTGAGCCCTGCACGCTGTCCGATATCCGCACCTATTTACCGAGATCCCGCTCGATCTCTGCCGGACAGATCCTCTTCGAGAACTACACCAGCGAAGACGCCCGCATCCTTCTCCATGAAATGGCAGAAACTCTGATCCAGGAGCTTCTGGAAAAAGGGTTGGTCGCAAGGGAGATCAGCCTTCGCATCGGCTACGCAGTAGAAGAGCGCGCCTCCTCTGGCGGAAGCCGCCGCCTGCCCAGCTGGACTGACATCCCCAGCCGCCTCCAGCATGCGTTCTCTGCGCTCTATGAGGCGAAAGTCCGCCGGGATATCCCCATCCGCTCACTAAACCTCAGTCTGGGCCGTCTCGCGCCCGCCGACGAAGGCTATGAGGAGACGAGCCTTTGGGGCGATGCCAAAGCCGAGGCGAAGGAGCGCGCCATCGAGAAGGTCATGATCGAGATCAAAAAAAAGCATGGCAAAAATGCCATGCTTCGTGGGATCGACTATATGCCCAAGGCGACGCTGCGCCTCAGAAATACACTGATAGGAGGTCACCATGCCTGATAGAAAAAGAGCCGCACAGTTCATGCCGTTCAATGGCCTGCGCGGCTACGCCGAACAAGTGACGGCCGCCCAGATCCGGCGAGCCGCCCGAAGAGAGATCACCGAAGACCGCGCCCGCGCCCTGAACGACGCCCTGCTCGAGCTTGAGAAGGGCGACACCGTCGCCATCACCTATTTTACAGAAAATGGCTACGCCTGCACCCATACCACCATCGTCGAAATCGCTCCCGTCTATCGGAGACTTCGTACAGAAGACGGCATCATCCGCTTCAAGGATCTGTGGGATGTGGTGTGCGAGTGAGAGGAAAAATGTAAGGAAATACGGATTAAAAGTGACTGGGGACTAGTGACTAGGAACCTCGAGTGACTGGTGACTGAAATGCCATCTTCGGGCATCGCAACCATCCATACTCTGCGGTGCTTCCATATTTTATGCGCTGTACCACCATTTCTCATTCAAGCGAAATTTTCAAACGAAATCAACCGGCGATATGCCCTGCGGGCTAGTCCCGAGTCCCAAGATCCTATCCCCATCCAGCCGATGCCCTCCGATATCCAGCTGATCGGTATACTGCCAGAGGAAGGCTTCGGGAAAGTCGCAGGTCCTTCCCCACTGCGCGCACCAAAAGGGCCAGCTGGAAGCTCTCTCCGGAGAGATCATCCGCGTCAGCCAGTCATAGCTCGCATAGACCCCGACAAAATAGCCCGCACTCTTCAGAAAATCCACATACGCACCGCACATCGCCGTGATGCGCGAAGGCTCCACGAGCCCCCGCGCCGCCTTCCAGCCGTCCGCATCTTCCATGTCATACCAGACACCAAGCGGCAGCTTTTCCGGGGAAAGTCCGCAGTCTGCGAGGACATGCACAGTGAACCACGCCTCATCCTCCGCCGCCTTTGGCGTATCCGCGTAGCTGTAGTAGTAGACTCCGACCGGCAGCCCGGCGGCGAGTGCGCCATTGATATGCTCATAAAAGAGACGGTCCAGATGCCCTCGTCCCCAGCCGAGACGGATGATGGCGAAGGCGATCCCCGCCCGGCGAATCTCCTCCCAGTCAATCCCCCCATTGTGTTCCGATACATCGATGCCTGTGTTGTACATAAGTTCTCCTTTTTGATACTAATAGTGACTAGGGATTAGGGATCAGGGAAATGCAATACCAGTCCACAATCACCAGCCACCAGTCACTAGTCCCTATCTTCCCCTCAGCTTTTTCAAAAGTTCTGTCATGGATGAGACGCCGGCATCCGACAGGTTCTCAATGACGGAAAGTGCTTCCGTCGCGGCAAGGTAACTGACCACGATCCCTGCCATACCGTCCGTGGAGGCCCCCGCTTCCTGAAGGAGCGCATCGCTCACGATCCCCGCTGCCACGCAGAGGTTGTAAAGGATGAGCTTCTCCGTCCCCCGCTTCTTCATGATCTCACTGGAGATCAGGCGCCGCCTGCGCGCCTCCCGGATGCCACAGACCGCCTCCAGAAAGGTCGGCTGTCTGCCGCAGGATACCAGATGCGCATGACTGATCGCGATCCAGCGCGTGAAACAATCGAGGAAGATCAGGATACCAAAAAGCAGGAGCATCGCCAGCTGTTTCTCAAGGGTCAGGAAAAGGATCCCACCCATCAGCTTCATGGGAAATCCATCCGTCAGCCGTTCAAACATGTCATTCACCTCTCTTCACCTCCTTCTGTCTATATAGTGTTTTCGGAGATAAAAAAATTGTCATTTCTGCCAAATAAAAACGCACGACACAGATACTGATATGATCCCCCTAAAGCAG
>DLZS01000049.1:5447-12983 GCA_003447275.1 Dialister sp. | reverse complement strand
ATCCTCATTTCTTCACAGCCCCTTCAGATCAGCGTTTCTCGATCATTTCTGATCAGCGAGGTACGCTTTGAGCGCATCAGCGAGTCTCTTTACGCCTTCTACGGTGACATCGTCATCATTGTAGGAGAAGTTCAGGCGGAAGAAGTTCTTCTTGCCGGATTCCGGGAAGAAGGCATCGCCCGGTACGTAAGCAACTTTTCTTTCCAGTGCGTACTTGAAGAGGTCGCGGGAGTTGCAGCCTTCCGGCAGTTCGACCCACAGGAAGAGGCCGCCATGCGGATAGGTGCATTTGACATCCTTCGGGAAGTATTCTTTGATGGCATTGCACATGACATCACGGCGATGTCCATACAGCTTGCAGTTGTCCTGGACGTGGCCTTCGAAGTCATAGTTCTTCATGTACATAGCGACTTCACGCTGGGTGACGGATGGAGTAGCAAGGTCGGTGGAGCCTTTGACAAGATCCATCTTTGCGAGGATCTCATCATTGCAGACCATCCATGCGAGTCTCATGCCGGGAGCCAGTGTCTTGGAGAAGGTGCCGGAGTACATGACGAGGTGTTTCGGATCCATGGTGATGAGCGGAGCGATCTCTTCGCCTTCGAAGCGCAGATCGCCGTAGGGGTTGTCTTCGAAGACCGGGATCTCATACTTGGTAACGATTTCCATCATTTTCTTGCGGCGTTCGAGGGACATGCAGCGGCCGGTCGGGTTCTGGTAGTTCGGGATGACGTAGATGAATTTGACATTCGGGGTGGATTCCAGATATTTTTCCAGTTCTTCCGGAATGATGCCGTCATCATCGGTCGGGACTTCGATGTATCTTGGCTGTTCGAAATTGAAAGCACCGATAGCGCCGAGGTAGGTCGGGCTTTCGCAGAGAACGACGTCGTCTTTGTTCAGGAACACACGGCCGACGATGTCAAGGCCCTGCTGGGAGCCGGTGACGACCATGATGTTCTTGGCTTCGACCTTTTCCATTCCCATCGGCATGTACATTTTGTTCATGCGATCAGCGATGGCTTCACGCAGGCCGAGGAAGCCGAGGGACGGGCCGTACTGCATAGCGCCGGCGCCATCTTCTTCACGGACCTTGACAGCGACTTCGGTGAGTTCCTTCAGCGGGAAGGTCTTCGGAGCCGGCAGACCGCCTGCGAAGGAAATGATATCCGGCTGCGCGGTCAAAGCCAGGAGGGGACCAAGGTCGGAAGGACCCATGTGTTCGAGTACATCAGAAAAACGAATTGCCATAGCAATCTCTCCTTTCAAAATAAGAAGACGGTGTCTTCTGTATTGCCTGATGATAAAAGAATGAAATCCCAGAGATCAGGACTTCGCGATCGGAAAGGGGCGTAGGCAAAAATTCACCAAATAAAAAACGCCCCCACTTCCTTTCGGAAGTAGGGGCGACATGCGCGGTACCACCCTACATTATACTCAATTCATCCCTAACGCGGATCTGCGCCTTTCCCTACTCCGTTCGAAAAAGGGGCTCACAGGGGATGATCATCCATCATGACCGGTACTGCTTTTCACCATCCAGCAGCTCTCTGAGACTTCCTCACGATCGATCCTGTCCTGTTCTTTGCCTTTCCTGCCTGTAACGCCGGCGGCGTCAGAGACTTATCATCCCTGAGACTCCCGAGTGAGCTGAAGCGTCTTCTGCACTGACTTTCACCATCCGTCAGCTCTCTATACCATTCGGCGCTGTTTCTCTCGTTCTCTGCCTTTCATTCTTTTATTGTATATCTGATTTTACTACTCTTAGAGGAAATGTCAATAGAAAGTTTGAATACGGAATGGATCCGCAAGCGGCATGAAAAAGAGGAGCTCTTCTCCATCACAAAAGCCCCCTTAGAGGGGGCTTTTTGATCCACGCTATTATCTTAGTTGCTTTCTCTGAAGTACGGCTTGAAATTCGATTCATGGGCGCCCTTATTATCCTTCCCGCGGTTATCGCGGCGGCCGTTTTTGTTATTATCGAAACGGCGGCGGCGTCCGTCGAAGCGGCGGCCATCACGGCCTTCTGCCCCATCGCGACCTTCCCCGTGGAAGCGTCTTCTCGGGCGGTCTCCGCCATCGAAGCGGCGGCGCGGGCCATTGCCTCTTCTTCTGCGGAAATTCGGGAGCTCTTCGGTGATATTGACCGGGGTGACGTCCGGCTGCTTGGTGAGGAGCTTGATCGCTGCAGCGACGAGAGAGATGGAGTCGACATCATTCAGAAGATCTTCGGCGCTTTCTCTATAGTCTTCGAGCCCCCCTGCCTGTGCGGTATCCGAGAGACTTTCGATGGCTGCCTTCTGATTTCCTTCGATGACCTGAGAGAGAGTCGGGACTGCACGTCTCTTGATGCGGCGGCGGATGACGCGCTCGATGTCACGAAGCTGGCCCATTTCTCTGGAAATGACGAAGGTCGTCGCAAGTCCCGTCTGTCCCGCACGGCCGGTACGGCCTACACGGTGGACGTAGATCTCCGGATCCTGCGGCATGTCGAAGTTGTAGACGTGGGTGACGCCGGAAATATCAAGACCACGGGCAGCGACGTCGGTCGCTACCAGGATATCGATGGTGCTTTCCTTGAACTGACGGACTACGGTGTCTCGTTTCTGCTGCGAAAGGTCTCCGTGAAGTCCTTCGGCCATATAGCCTCTCTTCTTCAGGGCTTCGGTCACTTCATCGCAGCGGCGCTTCGTGCGGACGAAGACGATCGCAAGCTCCGGATCCTGCATGTCGAGCAGACGGCAGAGCGCATCAAATTTCTGACGGTCGGGCAGTTCGATGTATTCCTGCTCGATAAGATCGATGGTGACAGTCGCTGCTTTGATCTTCACGATCTCCGGTTCCTTCAGGAAGGTTTCCGCCAGCTCGCGGATCGGGGCAGGCATGGTCGCGGAGAAGAACATGGTCTGGCGTTCTTCCGGAATGCCGGCCAGAATGGTGCGGATGTCATCGATGAATCCCATATCGACCATTTCATCGCCTTCGTCCAGCACGAGGATCTGCACATGAGACAGATCGATGGTGCCGCGCTTCATGTGGTCCATCAGACGGCCCGGGGTCGCGACGATGATATTCGGGTGCTTTCTGAGCGCTTTGAACTGGCGCTCGATATCCTGTCCGCCGTAGATCGGCAGTGCATGGATCGGCATGTACTGGGCCAGATGGTTGATCTCTTCCGCAGACTGGATGGCAAGCTCACGGGTCGGCGAGAGGACGACGGCCTGCGGTCCCTTCTCGGAAATGTTGATCCGCTCCAGGATCGGAATGCCAAAAGCAGCGGTCTTGCCGGTGCCGGTCTGCGCCTGTCCGATCAGGTCTTTCCCGGTGAGCGCGGTAGGGATAGCGGCTTTCTGGATGGGGGTCGGTTCTTCAAAGCCCATATCCTCTACGGCTTTCAAAATTTCCGGCTTCACGCCGAGTTCGGTGAATGTGTCGTACATAGTTCCTCCTTGTGCGCTCATGGGTACGCCGGGCGTCCTTCGCCCTTTCGACTGTATATTATATGTATGTATATAGCAGGCTCTGGGGAAATCCATTCCCTCATGCATTTCGCATCTTCCGGCATCTGGCCGGGCATAAAAAAAGAGAACGCTGCAAGCGTCTCTCCCATGACTGTTTCGTTCGATTGTCCGTTCTCTCGGTGCCTGCATAGCGGCTTTATTATATCATACTTCGTCTATATCCTGCAGAAAGGAAATGGAAAAGCGCTATGACGTTCACCGCACCGCGCTGCCTCTTCCTTTAGAAAGCTCATCCTTTCAAGTGAGACGTGGTGCTTTAGCGCATCCGCATCGGAGGCTATAAAGCATCTCAGCAAGGACTATCCAACCGCTGCCGGCTCCCAGATCGGTACCAAAAAATATTCTAAATTCCTATTGCATGTTTATTCTCTTAGTTGTATAATTATCACAATTCAATTCAAAACCATTTACAAAGAAGGCTTGTTTTACCCAATATTTGCAAGAAATTCCCACCTTTTGAAAATGAATAGGATTGTATAATATGCATAAACCAGCTTTCTTCCTCAAAGGAGAATCACTCATGTTTGAAAAAGAAATCAAAGAAAAAGTCAATGAGATCACACCACAGGTCGTGACATGGCGCCGCCATTTTCATACCTACCCGGAAATCTCCGGTGAAGAAAAAGAGACATCCCTCTACATTCAGGAACAACTCAAAAAGCTCGGCATCCCATTCGAGACAGGCTTCTTCGGCACCGCCGTCCTTGGCACGATCAAAGGCGACCAGCCCGGCAAGACCGTCGCTCTCCGTGCGGACATGGATGCGCTGCCCGTCACCGAGCAGACAGGACTTCCCTTCGCCTCGAAGAACAAAGGCAAGATGCACGCCTGCGGCCATGACAGCCACATGGCGATCCTCCTCGGAGCGGCTGCCGTATTGAACCAGATGAAGTCCCAGCTCAAGGGGACAGTCAAGCTGGTCTTCCAGCCAGCCGAAGAAGAGGCAGCGATCGGAGGCGGCCGTCACATCGCAGCAAGCGGCAAGCTCGATGATGTCTCTGAGATCTATGGCCTTCACGTATGGCCGGAGCTCCCCGTCGGCGTCATCGGCTTGAAGCCGGGCAATCTCATGGCTGCTTCGGATCGTTTCTACGTCCATGTAAAAGGGAAATCCACCCATGCAGCACAGCCGCACAACGGCACCGACGCACTGGTCGCTGCCGCACACTTCATCATCGACGTGCAGTCCCTGATCTCCCGAGAGATGAACCCGATGGAAAACGTCGTCTGCACCATCGGCCTTATGAATGCAGGCACACGCTACAATGTCGGCGTCGAAGATGCCTACCTCGAAGGCACCGTCCGTACCTACACACCGGCGCTGCGCGACAAGATGGAAGCGCGCCTCGGTGAGATCCTGAAGGGGCTCGATGTGATGTTCGGCACACACTCGGAGCTGAACTACGTCCGCGGCCACAGCGCCACCATCAATACACCGGAAAAGATCCAGTTCCTGCAGGAGATCGGAAAGACCTACGTCGGTGAAGAGCACCTGACCCAGCCGCAGTACCCGTCCATGTGCGCGGAAGACTTCTCCTCCTATCTGGAAAAATTCCCCGGCGCCTTCCTGTGGCTCGGTACCGGCAAACCGGGCACACCGGCCCTTCACAATGCCAGCTTCGCCATTGATGAATCGATCCTCCCCTTAGGCGTCACGATGGAAGCCGCAGCAGCGATCGAGGCTTTGAATCAGTAAATCACATAAACCACGCGAAATTTGAAAGCGGGAATGAGGGATTAGTAGCTAGGGATTAGGAGCCTCGAGTGACTAGTGACTGGTGACTAAATGCCACTTTCGGGCATTGCCACTATCTATACTCTGCGGTGCTTCCATATTTTTATGCGCCGCACCAGCACTCCTAACTCCTCACTCCTAACTGGCGAGCAAAGCTTTCATCCCCAATCAAGGGGACGGCACGCCCCACGGACTAACCCCGAACCCTAAACCCTGAACCCATTACCCCCCATAGGAGATCCCACCATGAATCCAGTCTTACATCAATCCTTCCTCACGATGCTCGACTATACGCCCGAGCAATTCGCCTACTATCTGGACCTCGCAGCCCAGCTGAAAAAAGATAAAAAAGAAGGCAAAGAAGCCCAGACATTAAAGGGCAAAAATTTTGCCCTTATTTTTGAGAAAGACTCCACCCGCACACGCTGCGCATTCGAAGTCGCTGCCCGTGACCAGGGAGCCTACACCACCTACCTTGGCCCGACCGGAAGCCAGATCGGCAAGAAAGAATCCATCGCTGACACCGCCCGCGTGCTCGGCTCCATGTTTGATGCCATCGAATTCCGCGGATTCGCCCAGAGCGCTGCCTGCGAGCTCTCCGAAAAAGCCGGTGTCCCCGTCTGGAACGGCCTCACCGACTATGACCACCCGACACAGACACTGGCGAATTTCCTCACCCTGAAGGAGCACTTCAAAAAGCCGCTGAACCAGATCTCCTATGCCTATGTCGGACACGGCCAGTCAAACATGGCACACGCCCTGATGGCAGGCGCCGCACTTGCCGGCATGGACTTCCGCATCATCGGACCTGCCCAGTTCTTCCCTGAGGATGACTTCACCGCCAAGTGCAAGGAGATCGCAAAGAAGACAGGCGCGACCTTCACCTTCACCGACGATCCGGTAGAAGGCGTCAAGGGCCTTGATGTCATCTATACCGGCGTATGGGTCACGATGGGCGACCCCTATGAACTTTGGGGCGAGCGCATCAAGCTCTTTATGCCATACCGCATCACCATGGACATGATCAAGAACACAGGAAATCCGAACACCGTCTTCTGCCACTGCCTGCCTGCTTTCCACAATACAGAAACCAAGGTCGGAAAAGACATCTACGAGCGTTTCGGCTTGGACGGCATCGAAGTCACCGACGACGTTTTCGAAGCCCCATTCTCACTCGCCTTTGAGGAAGCAGCGAACCGCCTGCCCACCATCAAAGCCGTCATGGTCGCTACCTTTGCTGACTATCCCATCGAAAAGTAAGAGAGGAGGAAATCATTATGACTACGCAAAAACTGCCGAAAGTATTCATTGTTGGTGAATCGGGGACCACGGGCCTGAGACTGCACGATCGTTTGATTTCCCGAAGCGACATCGAGCTTCTCTCTCTCCCCGATGAAAAAAGAAAAGATATCCCAACCATCGTGGAATATGCCAAGAATGCAGATCTCATGTTCCTTTGTCTCCCCGATGATGCCTCCCGCGAGATCGTGAAAGCCACCGAAGGCACCGGCATCCGCATCCTTGACACCTCCACGGCCCACCGTACCAAGGAAGACTGGGTCTACGGCTTCCCTGAACTCTCTTCCGAGCAGTACAAAGCCATCAGCAAAGCAGAGAAGGTCGCCGTCCCCGGCTGCCACGCCAGCGGCGCGATCTCCATCCTGTATCCACTCGTCCACGCAGGCATCCTTCCGATCAATTACCCGCTCCACATCGTATCCCTCACCGGCTACAGCGGCGGCGGCAAAAAAATGATCAAGGAATACGAAGAGGAAAAGACGCTTCCGCTCGCCTCTCCCCGCCAGTACGGCCTCTCCCAGAAGCACAAGCATCTTCCGGAGATCATGAAGGTCTGCAAGCTCTGCGAGACACCGCTCTTCTCGCCCATCGTCGCGGATTACTACGCCGGCATGGAAGTCACTGTCGGTTTCCACACTGGATTCCTCCAGCTCCCCTGCGGTCTTCCCGGCGACATCACACTGGAAGACTTCCATTCCATTTTTGAAAAACAATACAAGGACTCGAAATTCATCAAAGTCTCCCCGCTCTCGACCGAGGAAACCAATGCGCTCTTCCTCGCCGCCAATGAAAATGCGGGCAAAGACTCCATGACCCTCTACATTACCGGCAACGATGAGCGCATTGAGGTCGTATCCATGTTTGATAACCTCGGCAAAGGCGCCTCCGGTGCTGCCATCGAGTGCATGAACATCATGCTGGGTCTTCCTCCGGAAACAGGGCTCGTGGTGGACTAAATGCTGGTGACTGGTGACTGGTGAC
>DLZS01000049.1:3963-5225 GCA_003447275.1 Dialister sp. | reverse complement strand
GGGATTAGGGATTAGGGATTAGACATTAGGGATTAGACATTAGACATTAGACTTCTGCCCCCTGACTCCTAACCTCTGACTTCTGACTTCTCACTTCTCACAAAGTCTGCGTGCGAAGCCGACACTGCCATTTCTCATTTCACTCCCCCCTTCTGCTGTCCATCTGCTGGCACCGAATGTACCGGATGTCCCCAAACCCTTAACCCTTACACCCTCCGGGCATTCGATGTCATCAGATGGACAGCAGCGGTCTTTCATGCAAGCAGAACCTATAGACAAGATCAAAGTGTGAACCCGCAGCTAGGGAAACGCTGATTCAATCGTTGTCAGATTTAATCAGCGTTTTCCTAACACGGAACCTATACAAAGGAGCATCTTCCTATGATTACAGACAACGCCATTCGGGCGGAGATCCTGACACAGGCCGTCCCCTACATCAAAGAATATACAGGCAAATACGTCGTCGCCAAGTACGGCGGAAATGCCATGACAGACCCCGTCCTGAAGAAAAACGTCATGCAGGACATCCTTCTTCTCCATCTCATCGGTGTGAATGTCATCCTCGTCCATGGCGGCGGTCCGGACATCAATGCCATGCTGGACGCTTTGAAGATCGAGTCGCATTTCGAGAATGGTCTTCGTGTCACAGATAAAGATACCATGGACGTCGTGCAGATGGTCCTCGCCGGGAAAGTCAATAAAGGCCTCGTCGCCTACCTGACCGCCCTGGGCGGCAAAGCCATCGGCCTCTGCGGCATCGACGGCAATATGATCCAGGTCCATACTAAGGACGAGAAGCTGGGACTCGTGGGAGAGATCGACCATATCGACACAGCCGTGATCGACAGCGCACTCTCCGCCGGATTCATCCCCGTCATCTCCTCCGTCGGTGTCGACAGCCAGGGACAGCCGCACAACATCAATGCAGACACGGCCGCTACCAAGATCGCCGCGGCGCTGAATGCCGAATGTCTCGTCTTCATGAGCAACATCGACGGCGTCATGAAAGACCCGAAGGATAAAGACAGCCTCCTCCACAAGCTGACTGTCGTAGAGACAGAAGCCCTCAAAAAGGACGGCACCATCAATGGCGGCATGATCCCGAAAGTCGATGCCTGCACCGATGCCATCAAGGATGGCGTGAAGAAGGTCTTCATCATCAATGGCGAAGTCCCCCACGCCCTTTTGATCGAGCTTCTCACAAACGAAGGCCTTGGAACCATGTTTGTAGAGTAGTGACTGGTGACTGGTGGCTGGTGGCT
>DLZS01000049.1:0-3712 GCA_003447275.1 Dialister sp. | reverse complement strand
CTGGTGACTGGTGGCTGGTGGCTAGGGATTAGGGATTAGGGATTAGAAATGTTGTATTCCTTTGAAAAACTCTCTCGATATCCCTATCCATGAAACGCCGTATTTCCAGGGAAACACTGATTAAATCGTTGTCAGATTTCATTCTTGGATTTTTATACAGAGCAAGGAATCATCCGACGCGAATAGCGAGCTATTTAAGGAGGATAATGACGAAGCTATGTATAAAAATCCATATGAAATCTGACTCTGCGATTTAATCAGCGTTTCCCCAGCTTTCCTATAGTACGGTATTTCCCATTTCCCTTCCTCTAACAGTCATAATTAACCGCAAACGAAAAAGATTCCTCCACTTCGGCCCTTATGACGATACGGGAGTACCGCTCATCTAAAATTTACGACGCTTCCATATGTTCATGCGCCGCACCACCCCCATTGCACCTTCAGAACCTCATGAACCCATTGAACCATTCCTCAAAGGAGCCTATATATGAATACCATCGAAAAAGATCAGAAATACATCGCACATGCCTACCACCGTTACCCTGTCTGCTTTGTGAGCGGCAAGGGATCGATCCTCACCGACGAGGACGGCAAGGAATACATTGACCTTGGCAGCGGGATCGGTGTCGACATCTTCGGCATTGCCCACGAACCATGGATGGCCGCTGTGGAAAAACAGCTCCACACGCTAAACCATATCTCGAACCTGTACTATACGAAGCCCGATGCAGAGCTTGCCGAATTGCTTTGCGAAAAGACCGGCATGAAGAAGGTCTTCTTCTCGAACTCCGGCGCAGAAGCCAATGAATGTGCCATCAAAGGTGCGCGCAAGTACTCCATCGACAAGTACGGCAAGGATCGCAACGTCATCGTGACCCTCATCAATGGCTTCCACGGCCGCACCGTCACGACGCTCGCTGCGACCGGGCAGGACGTTTTCCATCAGAATTTCTTCCCGCTGACCGAAGGCTTCCTCTATACCCCGGCGAATGACCTTCCTGCCTTCATCGACCTCTGTGAAAAGAATCCGAATGTCTGCGCCGTCATGATGGAGTCCATTCAGGGCGAGGGCGGCGTGCATCCCCTCGACAAGGATTTCTTCGAAGGCGTGAACAAGTATGCCAAGGAGCATGACATCCTCCTCATCGTCGATGAAGTCCAGACCGGCAATGGCCGCACGGGCAAGCTCTACGGCTACATGAATTTCGACGTACAGCCTGATATCGTCTCCACCGCCAAGGGCCTCGGCGGCGGTCTGCCGATCGGCGCGACGATGTTCGGCGAAAAGACGCAGGACGTCTTCACCTACGGTACCCACGGCTCCACCTTCGGCGGCAACCCGATCGCCTGCGCCGGTGCGGTCTCCATCCTGCAGGAGATCGATAACGCTCTCCTTGCCTCCGTCAAGGAAAAGGGCGACTATATCAAAAAGGAAATGGAAGGCGCCAAAGGCGTGAAATCCGTCGCCGGCATGGGCCTCATGCTCGGCATCGAACCGGTCGCGCCGGTCGGACCGATCGTAGAAAAACTCCTCGCCAAAGGCGTCGTCGTCCTCACGGCGAAAGAAAAGATCCGCCTCCTCCCAGCGCTCAATATCCCTATGGAGCAGCTGAAGAAAGCGATCGCCATCATGAAGGACGTGCTGGCAGAAGAATAAATCGTATGCAAAAAGCCGAGATGAGGTTTGCTCATCTCGGCTTTTTTGTTGTTGGGTTCAAGGTTAGCCCGTGGGGCGTGCTGCCTCTGGATTATGGATGAAAGCTCTGCTTGAATTAGAAATTAGAAATGAGAAATGAGAAATGAGAAATGGTGGTGCGGCGCATAACAATATGGAAGCGCCGCGGAATTTTGATGGCGCTTCGCGTCGTCGTCATCTCGAGCGTAGCCGAGAGATCTCTATTGCAGTACGGAAATCAGCATGTATGCGCCATTTCATCACCGACGTTTTTGTTCTGCGTCTTTCTGCTATCTCGCACTGACTTCTTACCGGTGTGCAAGAAAGATCGAGGGCTTCGCTCGGGATGACGATACGTGGGAAGCGGTACTAATCTCAAACTCAATTCCCAATCCCTGCTTTCAAACTTGTGGTGCGGCACAAAAAATAATGAAGCGCCGCGGAGTATAAAGAGGGCGATGTCCGCTTGAGACTTGGAGACATTAGACTACAGAAGTCAGATGTCTGACGTCTAACACCTAGTCCCCAGTCACTAGTCACTAGTCACTGCTCTGCGCCTGCTTCTTTGATCGCGATGGCGAGCTTGTGGGCAAGACCGGCCATCTTAGGTTTGGAGACGGAGCAGACGGCGAGGCGGATGCCTTTCTTCAGCGGTACCATGAAGACATGCTCCTTTTCCAGATAGTCGCAGACCGCCTGGGACTTGGTGACCGGGATGGTGATGAAGAAGCCGGAGATGTAGGGGACGAATTTCACGCCTTCCTCTCTTGCTTCCTTCATGAAGATCGCCGCTCTGTCCTGAATGAGGCGGAAATACTTGGCGCGCTCTGCGTCGAGCGCTTTGATCTTTTCATCGTCGCGGCAGATGCGGATCATCGCATTCTGCGCTGCACTGTTGCAGTTCGACCAGGTCGCACGGCTAGCGTACTGGTTGATGTCTACGAATTCTTTGATGACATCCTTATCGGAGGAGATCCCGATCATCGCGCCCATGCGCTGGCCATACATGGTGAAGCCTTTGGACAGGGTGTAGGCACAGACCGTCAGAATATTCTTCGGGAGGCCGCCGAAGAGACGGAAGAATCTTCTGCATTCCTCCTTCTCGCCGCTGTAGTCAAGGTATGCCACATCCGGAATGAGGATCGCCTTCTTCGTTTCATCCTTGACCGCTTCTTTCAATACATCAATGGCTGCCTGCCATTCCTCATCCGAGAGGCAATAGCCCGTCGGATTGTTCGCGATGCCATTCAGGATGATGACGATATTGTCCTGACGAGAGAGGATATCTTCCACCTTGTCCTTGAAATCTGCCGCATGGAAATGACCGTCCTCTGTCAGAAGAGAGAAGGTGCGCACCTTGCGGTTGTTGTCATCGATGAGGCTGTCATAGGCGCCCCAGTGCCAGTCAGAGATGAGGACCTCGTCTCCGACCTCCGAGTAGTTATGCACCACATGATGCAGCACGCCCGTGCCGCCGGGGGTCGAGCAGGCATCGATGTAACCCTCCGGACGCGACTTGCCAAAGCACTGGTCGATGCAGGCATCCAGAAAAGCGCGATATCCCTGGATCGGTGCATACGCGCACATTTCCTTCGGCGTGAGGGCGGAGAGAGCCTCTTTCACCACATCCAGCACGACCAGACTGCCATCTTCATCCAGAATGGATCCGACGGTCGCATTCACCACATTCTCTGTGCCGATCTTCTCCGCCAGCGCGATCGCGCGGTTGTTTGCGGCAAAAATATTATCCTCTGCGCTTTTCCCCTTCGCATGGGGTGCTGCCATACTGTACATAGTTTTCCCTCCTGAAGCCTTCGCTTCAAAAAAGTCCACAGCAAAACTACTTTGCCATGGACTTCGTTGCCAATGATATGAAATTGCTTCCTTTATTATAAAGCAATGGGGTGGAAGGTTCAAGGTATGGGGTTCAGGGTTCAGGGTTCGGGGTTCGGGGTTCAGGGTTCAGGGTTCAGGGTTCAGGGTTCAGGGTTCAGGGTTCAGGGTTCAGGGTTCAGGGTTCAGGTGGCGGCTTCGCCG
>DLZS01000046.1:13391-27082 GCA_003447275.1 Dialister sp. | reverse complement strand
CACTGATTAAATCGTTGTCAGATTTTACTCTTGAAATTTTATACATGGCGAGGAATAACCTGACGCGAATAGTGAGCTATTTAAGGAAGGTTATGACGAAGCTATGCATAAAATTTCTTGTGGAATCTGACTCTGCGATTTAATCAGCGTTTCCCTATGTGTCTGCTCTACTATGATGCCATTTCTCCCCTCTTGTCAAGGCGTTTTTCGCAAGACTATGAGTGAAATGCATAGCTTGTCTTTTCTCGTGTCCAATTATGCATACTTCTTTTCAAAAATGTTTGATAGTGGTACAATTATTTTTGTAATTTGTACATGATTTCAAGAAAAGGCTGCAAAAAGATAGCCAAAAGAGAAAATGACAGCGAAAGCGCCAAGCGCTTTCATTTTTTTCATGAGGGGATGATCTTCTCATGGAAGGGAGAATGCAGTATGAATATCCATGAATACCAGAGTAAGCAGATTATGCGTGAGTATGGCATCCATGTCCCGGAAGGCTACCCGGCATTCACGGTCGAAGATGCGCTGGAAAATGCGAAGCGCCTCGACACGCCGGTCGTGGTCGTAAAGGCACAGATCCACGCGGGCGGCCGCGGAGAAGCGGGCGGTGTCAAGCTCGCCCGTTCTCTGGATGAAGTCAGAAAATATGCGAAGGAGCTTCTGGGCAAGGTGCTCGTCACCCGCCAGACCGGCCCGCAGGGCAAGAAGGTGAACCGTCTTCTGATTGAAGCCGGCTGCCATATCAAGAAAGAGTACTATCTCTCCTTCGTCGTGGATCGACAGGCGGAATGCGTCGTCATGATGGGCTCGGAGTCCGGCGGCATGTCCATCGAAGACGTGGCGGCAGAAAATCCGGAAAAGATCATCAAAGAGTACATCGATCCGGTCATTGGTCTGGCTGATTTCCAGGCACAGCGTATGGCGTATGCGCTCCATTTCGAAAAGCCGACCATCAGAAAAGCAGCGACCTTCATGAAGTACCTCTACAATGTCTTTGTGGACAAGGACTGCTCGCTGGCGGAAGTGAATCCGCTGGTCGTTACCGAAGAAGGCGACGTCATGGCGCTCGATGCGAAGCTGAATTTTGATGACAGCACGCTCTCCCGTCATCCGGAGATCGTAGCGCTGCGCGACATCACGGAAGAAGACCAGAAGGAAAGAGAAGCAGCAGCGGAGGGACTGAACTATGTCAATCTCGGCGGCGACGTAGCCTGCATGGTCAACGGGGCAGGTCTTGCGATGGCGACTGTCGATATCATCAAGGAAAACGGCGGTGAACCGGCCAACTTCCTTGATGTCGGCGGCGATTCCACACCGGAAAAGATCGTGGCAGCCTTCAAAATCATGCTCGAAGACGATCAGGTCGACGGCATTCTGATCAATATTTTCGGCGGCATCAATAAGTGCGACGTCATCGCGACGGGCATTGTCGAAGCAGCTGCGCTTCTTTCCGGCGGCAAAGAGGAATTCCCGATCCCGGTCGTAGTCCGTCTTGAAGGACGTAATGTAGAGCGCGGACGCGAGATCCTGGCCAAAGCGGATATCAAGAATCTGTACCCGGCTTCTTCCATGGATGAAGGGGCGAAACTCGCCATTCGTCTTGCAAAAGAAACGAGAGAGAAGAAATAAAAAGGTTAATGGGTTCAGGTTGACGGGTTCAGGGGAGCCCGTAGGGCATTCCACCCTTTGATTCCGTTTGAAAGCATTGTTTGAATGAGAAATGAGAAATGCGAAATGCGAAATGGTGGTACGGCGCATAAAAATATAGAAACGCCGCGAATATATATAGGGCGATGCCCGAAGGCTGCATTCAAGTCACCAGTCACTAGTCACTATAGACTCCTGGCTACTAATTCGAAATAGCAACAAGCAACATCATCTAGGAGGATGTACTCATGAGCGTTTTAATTCATAAAGATACCAAAGTCATTGTGCAGGGCATCACGGGCAAGGCAGCCCGTTTCCATACCGAACAGATGCAGAAGTACGGCACAAATATCGTCGGCGGCACAGCACCGGGAAGAGCCGGTGAAGTCTGCTGCGGCGTGCCGGTTTTCAATACCGTGAGAGATGCCGTCGCTGTCACCAAAGCCACTACCTCGGTCATTTTCGTACCGGCGGCCTTTGCGGCAGATGCCATCCTGGAAGCAGTCGAAGTGGGCTTGGAGCTCGTCGTCTGCATCACGGAACATATCCCGGTCGAAGACATGGTCAAGGTGCACCGCTACATGGTGGGCAAGAAGACCCGCCTCATCGGACCGAACTGCCCGGGCCTCATCTCTGTCGATGAAGCGAATATCGGCATCATCCCTGGACAGATTTATAAAAAAGGCCATGTCGGTGTGGTTTCCCGCTCCGGCACGCTGACTTACGAAGCGACCTTCCAGCTGACCAATGCAGGCATCGGGCAGACAAGCGCGATCGGCATCGGGGGCGACCCGATCAAAGGCACGGACTTCATCGATGCACTTGAGCTTTTCAACGACGACCCGGATACCAAGGCGGTCCTCATGATTGGTGAAATCGGTGGTACGGCGGAAGAGCAGGCTGCGAAATGGATCCATGAACATATGAAGAAGCCGGTCGCTGCCTTCATCGCCGGCCGCATGGCACCTCCAGGAAAGCGCATGGGCCATGCCGGTGCCATCATTTCCGGCGGCAAAGGAACTGCGGTAGAAAAGATCACAGCGCTGAATGCGGTAGGGATCCCTGTCGCAGAAACGGTCGCGCATATCGGTGAGACAGTCATCGAGCTCTTGAAAAAAGAAGGGCTCTATGATGAATGCCATACATGCTGATGAAAAGCAGTCCCGTGAGGGACTGCTTTTTGGGTTAGGTCGTCCATGGATTGCGAGTGAAGCTCTGCCCGAATGAGGAATGAAGGTGGCATTTAGTCACCAGTCACCAGTCACCAGTCACTGGTCACCAGCCACTAGTCACTGGTCATGCACATGAGAAGTTTTTACTTGACGGGGGCACCACTTTCCGTTATTGTAGGAGAAAAGACGGGAGGGAACGCTATGTTTGGCAAATTTCAAGATTCACTGCTTTTTGTTGTGCTTGCTTATGCGATCTTTCGTATCGGCTGGGGCGAGGGATTCACGACGATAAATATTTTCATCCTTCTGGGCTCGCTGGTTGCCATTTTATCCATGGTGCTTCGGCGAAGCGGCTACTTGGAAACAGTAGAGAAAAAGAAGAAGGAAGCGGAAGAAAAAAAGCAGGACAAATAAAAAGGGCCACGCGGCTCTTTTTTATTTGCCTCGTGGGCGCTCCCTGCTTTTGTCAAATCCCTTTCCTTATGCTAAAATGAGAAGCAACAAGCAGCAAAGGAGGAAGCGGATGAATCCGGATCTTTATATCGTAAGGAAGGTGAATGAAGCCACCTCCATCTCACGCAAGGCGAGTCTGTTCATGGATCTCGTCACCCGCTATGGGCACTGGGCTTTTGTGATTTACGGGCTTCTTCTCTGGCTGGCACCCGGGGAAACCCGGAAAGAGCGCAGGCTCTGCTGCGTGCTGTCCTTCGCGGGGGTCGTGGCCGCATCTCTTCTTTCCTTTGCCATCGGCAGGGTGTGGAGACGGAAAAGGCCTTTTGTATGCGACTGGCGCATCTGGAATTTCACCGGGCATAAGGCCAATGCATCGTTTCCCAGCAATCACACAATGAATGGGGCCATCGTCGTCATGGAGCTTCTTCGCATGCACATGCCGGGGGCGCAGCTGTTGGCGGCTTTTGCCGGGCTTCTTGCATTTTCCCGTATTTTCGCCGGTGTGCATTATCCGACGGATCTTTTGGGCGGCGTCGCCATCGCGGGGCTCGTGCATCGGCTGATCCACGCAGCGCCTTTCGCACCGGCTCTCGCTGCGCTCGCGAATTTCGGCTCGGCGGTGAGTGACTGGGTATTCTCGAGAAAGTGAGCGGGGATGTGTCACCGGCAGCTTCCTCGTATCCGCATCCCTCATTTTTCTAAGGAGGTGATCCAATGGCAAGCAGTGAGACGGGCAGCAAGCTCTCTATCATCCGCATCGTGCAGGTCCTTTTGCGCGAGTCGGACAAGGATCACCCTTTGTCTCAGCAGGACATTCTTCGTCTTATGGAGAGCAAGTATGGGATGGTCGTGAGCCGCAAGTCTATATCCAGAAATCTGCTCCGCCTGAAGGAGGCGGGGCTGCCTGTGATGTGCCGCGAGGTGCCGCGCATGGTGAATGGGAAGGAAGCGCCGCTTTCGCTTGACTGGTACTGGGATCATGTGCTCTCGCCACAGGATCTGAAGACGGTGATCGATCTCCTCTATTTCTCGCATCTTCCGGCGGGACAGATCCGCCAGCTCGCAGAGAAGCTAAAGCGCCTGCAGTGCCGTTCTTTTGAGGACGGGAAGGAAGGTATACGGAATCTGCCGCTTCCGCAGAATCTCCCGGACGTGAAGGAGACGCTCGTCCTGCTCTCGCAGGCACTTTGCGAAAAGAGGCAGATCTCCTTTTACTATGACCACTATGAAGTGGACGGCAAACGGCATCACGGTGTGAGTCCGTCAGGAGAGGCGCGCTGCTATATCGTACATCCTTTTCAGGTGATCGCATCGGATGATCGATACTGTTTTCTCTGCAATGTGGAAGGACGGGAGGATATTTCCTATTTTTTCGTAGACCGTATGGCGGACATCATGCTCCTTTCTGCGCCGGCGCGGGGACAGAAAAGCCTCGCAGGCGCAGATGCCTCTGCGAAGCTCGATGAGCTTCTGGTGGCAGAGCGGGATATTTATACAGGAAATCCCGTAGAGATCACCTTCGAGGCAGATGTGCGCCTTCTGACAGACATTCAGACGGATTTCGGCAAGAGGGCCCGTCTCATTTCTGCGAGCCCGGATAAGGTGACCATGGAAGTGACGCTCCCCCAAGCCGCCATGAAAGCATGGGCTCTGAAGAAGGCACCGCTCGTCAAGGTGCTTTCTCCGTCGTACCTGGTGCGGGAGGTGAAGGAGGCAGCCCAGAGCCTGGCGCGCCTCTACGGCCTATGATCATAGGCATGCTTGCCTTTCTCCTCGCCGCTGTTCTTATACTTCTCCTGATCCCCATCCGTTATACCGTGACGCTCGTGCGCTGGAGGCTCACCCTGTCGGTCTCCGTGCTTTTGGGGCTTTGGAGGAAGGAGATCGAGCTTCCGCCTGCCAGGGAAGAGCCCTCGCCTCAAGTGGAAATGGCAGAAGAGCCTCCAATGGAAATGACAGAAGAGCCTCCAACGGACTGGATGGAAGAAGCGCTCTCGCAGGCAGAAGAGAAGGCAGAAGTGCATGAGAGGCTGCCGGATGCTGCTGAGGGGCAAGCAGAGAGTGAGGCAGAGGAGAAGAAGGGGGCCTCCCTTTGGCGAGATATCCGTTTCGCCATGAGAAATGGGCTCGCGGAGCGTATCCTCCATGCGGCAGGAAAGCTCCTGTCGCACAGCTTTCCACGCAGGTGCCGCATTCGGGGAGACTTTGGGACAGGCGATCCCATGACGACGGGCATTGCCTGCGGTATGGCGATGGCGTTCCTTGCCCAAGAGACAAAAGAGATCCGATGGAATTATCTACAGCCCGTGAATACCCTGTCGGGGGAGGCAAAGGGGCGGATCATTCCTTTGACTATGATCTATATAGCCGGCAGGCTTCTCCTGTCGAGACCCGCCAGAGAGTTCTGGCATTTCAGAAAAGAGGAAAAGAACCATGGATGATGAAGTTAGAAAGCAGATCTTTGAAGATTTCAAGAAGATGATCACCACCGAGTCCGTGGTGGGACAGCCCATCTATCTGGGCGATGTGACCATCGTGCCCTTTGTGGATATTTCCTTCGGCTTCGGCACCGGCAGTCAGGGCACGAATGCCGTAGGGGGCGCCGGCGGCGGCAAGGTGACACCGACCGCTGTCCTCATTATGAAGGGGGAACGCGTCGAGCTCTTCTCTATCAAGAATGCAGGACCGAATGGCACCATCGATAAGGTGCTGAACATGGTCCCGGAGGTCATCTCCCATTTCACCAAGAAAAAGGAAAAGCAGGAGGCCGTGAGAGAGGCGGCGCTCAAGGAAGCCAAGGAGGCCATGGCAGAAGAAGCAGAGACGGCGGCGATCGAAGCGAAGAGCAAGGAGTAGGGAGCAGCCCCTGCCATTTCATGAAACGTCGAAATACGACCTTCGGATATCGGGGCATAGATCGGCGGAAAGCCGCTGCCATCGCCGCGATCCCATGGGAAGTAGCACCCGGCAACATAAAAAGCGTGCATGTCGTTTGTCAGAGAACGACATGCACGCTTTTCTTTTCAGCTTTTTGCTTTCGATAAAGTCGTATCGATTTTATTTTCCGGCTTTTGAGAGATCTGGACGATCTCGCTTCGTATGGATTCCATCTCCTCGTTGTTTTCCGGAGCGAGTGACTTCAGTGTGACGGTACTCTTGTCCGCATTCGTGAAAGGGGTATCAATGGATCTGGAGACCGCGCTGTAGGAGAGAGCCAGCTCCTTGCCGCCGTTTTTCGGTGTGATGACCAGACGGCCGCCATCGATGCGGCCGGTGCCGGTGAGGCTGCCCGGTACTTCACGGCTGCCCTGCTGGACCTTATGGTCTACGGTGATGGTCTTGTCGTCATTCTGTGTGAAGGTGACGGTCTCAAGATTTCGTATGTGATCGCCGGACCAGTTTACGCCGGCGTCCTGCACGCCCCACCATGTCCCCTGCCATGGTCCGCCATTGGCAAAGTGGAAATAGGCAAATGTACCGCCGCCAATGATCAGCACGATCGCGATCAGGATCATGACCACGTATTTCTTCATTCCTGCGCTCCCCCATTCTCTTACGTCAAAATATTTTCTATTATACTATAGGCGAATAGGAAATAGCTAGAGGGAAAGGGGGACGGGGAAACGTATCGGGAAGGCATGGGTAGGCCGGCGGGCAGAAGATACGGACGGGGCCTGTTATCTTCCCCGCACCCCTTTCCACACCCCATACACATCTGCGATCGCCCAGCCGATAGGGATGGAGAGCCAGATGCCGGTGACGCCGAAGAGGGGGAGGGCGGAGAGGGCATAGGCAAGGATGACGCGGCTTCCGAGGGAGAGAATGGTCAGGATGACGCTCATACCGGGTTCTTTGATGGCGCGATAGTAGGCATACAGCATGGAGAGGATGCCGATGCCGATGTAGCAGGCCCCTTCGATACGGAGGTAGCCTGCGCCGATCGCGATGGTTTCTGTCGCTGCCCTCGGGACGAAGAAGGCCATCAGCTCAGGAGCGAAGGCATAGATGACGATGCTCGTGAGGAGAGCGAAAGAGACGACCATTTTCGCTGAGGCGATGACGCACTCTCTGATGCGCTTTTGATCTCCGGCGCCATAGTTCTGCGCGATGGCTGTCGAGAAGGCATTCCCGAAGTCCATGAGGGGGGAGTAGGCCAGGGTGTCGATCTTGACGCCGGCAGCAAAGGCAGCCATGACGATGGTGCCGAAGCTGTTCACAAGGCCCTGCACGAGAAGGATACCGAAATTCATGATGGACTGCTGGAGGCTGGTCAGAAGCGAGAGACGGGAGATCTCGCGGAAGATGGATGGGTCCCAGCGGCGGTATTTCTTTTCTACCAGAAGATCCTTCCTATAGAAAAGGCAGTAGCAAAGGATGCCGAGACCGGAAGCGTACTCAGCGATGACGGTCGCCTCGGCCGCGCCGGCGACGCCTCGCTGGAAGACCAGGATGAAGAGAAGGTCGAGCGCGATATTCAGGAGGGCGGAGACGATGAGGAAGACGAGCGGGATGAGTGAGTTTCCCACGGCGCGCAGGAGGGCGGCAAAGTAGTTGTAGAGGAAGACGGCGATGATGCCGGAGAAGATCCATAGGAGATAGTCACGGAAGTAAGAAGCGACGTCTGCGGGGATCTGCATGAAGCGGATGATCTCTTCCAGAAATATATAGGAGATGGCATTCAGGAAGAGCGAGAGCGCGCCGATGGAAAGGAAGGAAATATAAATGGACTGCTTCATGCGTGCGGTGTTCTTTTGTCCGTGGCAGATGGAGAAGTAGACGCCGCTCCCCATCGTGAGGCCGATCAGGATGGAGGTGAGGAAGATCATGAGCGTGTAGGCACTCCCGACTGCGGCGAGAGGTGCTTCGCCGAGGAATCGTCCGACGATCAGTGTATCGACGACATTGTAGAGCTGCTGAAAGATATTGCCGGCCATGAGGGGCAGAGAAAAAAGCAGTATCTTTTTCGAGATGCTGCCTTGGGTAAAATCGAGATCTTTTGTCATGAAGGCTCCTTAGGAAACAGGGATATTGAGGCTCTATCAGGGAAAGTCTGACAGGAGTGGGGCGCATACATATAGAAGCGCCGCAAGTCGTTGAACGGGGTAATGCCTCATTTGCCTTATTATGGAGCGTGCCGCGATGAAATGCAAGAGGAAGAGGGCAGGATACTGTTGATTGTTATGCGCCGCACCTTCTCCTTTGAACCTATAGAACCCGATGAACCTTTTCCGGTCGTAATTAAGGGACGGCACGCTCCATGGGTGAACCCCGAACCTTTTCTCTATGTTATAATAAGGACGATATTATGCAAAGAAGGAGAACTCATGAAACTACTCCGATTGACACTGCAGGGCTTCAAGTCCTTCGCAGATAAGACTACGATCGATTTTTCTGACGGCATGACGGTCATCGTGGGGCCGAATGGATGCGGGAAGAGCAATATTTCCGATGCGGTCCGCTGGGTGCTGGGGGAGCAGAATGTGCGCCAGATCCGTGGGCAGAAGGCAGAGGATATGATCTTTTCCGGCTCAGAGACGCGCCGGGAAAAGAATGGGGCGGAGGTCACGCTCGTCCTTGATAACAGCGGATGCGAGCTGCCGCTTGATACTGTAGAGGTCTCGATCACGCGAAGGCTCCTTAGAAATGGGGATAGTGATTTCTACCTGAATAAGCGAAGCTGCCGCCTGAAGGATATTCAGGAGCTTCTGGCACCGACAGGGCTCGGTAAGGGCTCGATGGCGATCATCGGACAGAACCGGGTGGATCAGGTGCTGACGGCACATGCGGATGAACGGCGCGTGATCTTCGAGGATGTGGCAGGAATCAGCCTGTACCGCATGCGGAAGACGGAAGGACTCCGAAAGCTCGAGAAGACGGCGGAGAATATGGAGCGCGTGAAGGATATGATGGCGCTTCTCGATGAGCAGCTCGTGCCTTTGAAGGAAGGGGCAGAGAGAGCAAGAAGGTACAAGAGCCTTACGCAGGAGAAGCGGGCGATCGATGCGACGATGGGGCTCCTGAAGCTGACATCCTCCGGACGTATGACGGCACGCTATGAAAATGAAGCGCTGAAGCTCCAGGATGAAGGCTCTCTGTGGCAGACGAAGCTCTCGCAGGCGAGCCTGGCTAAGGAAACGCTGGAAAAGGACCGTCTCGCGCATCAGGAGAAGCTGCGCGAAGCGGGGGATGCGATGGCGGATGCCCAGCGGGAGATGGAGCGGCTGCGCGGCGATTACCGCGTGAAGGAAGAGGCGCTCTCCCATGCGAAGGAGAAATGGGAGGAGCTCACCGTATCCGCAGAGGATCAGACGGAAGCAGAGAAGGAGATCGCAGAAGAGATCGCTGGTGCGAAGGAGGAGCTCTCGTGTGCGGAGGCGTCCCTGCAGGCGGCAAAGGAAGATGTTTCCGCGAAAGCGGAGGAGAAGGAGTCTCTCTCAAAAGCGCTGGCAGAGGCAGAGACCGCCTATGTGAGGGCGCTGGCTCTTTCGCAGGAAAAGGAGAAGGAAAAGGAGAAGGTGAGCCAGCAGCTTGTACATGCAAGAGAAGACATCGAGCGTTTACTGGCGGAGATCGATCAGCATGAGAAGGAGGAGGCATCCCTCGCCGAGGAGGAAGAAGCAGCCTCGCGCGAGCTGTCCGAGCTTCTTCGTGAAGAGAAGGAGAAGACGGAGCGCCTCACCGCTCTTTCGGAGAAGGGCAAGCAGCACAGCGAAGCGCTGCGAGAGGCGGAGGAGCTGCGTTTTCGTCTGGGTGGTGAAGAACGGAAGCAGGAGTCGCTGCTTTCGTCAATCCGTTCGCAGAAGGCGTATCTGGAACGGGCGGAAAAGGAATACGCGAGCTTTTCCCGTGTGACGAAGACGATCATGGAGCAGGCAGACCGTTTCGGTGAGGCCATCCATGGGGCGCTCGGAGAGCTCATCCGTGTGCCGGACGAATATACGGAGGCCGCGGAAGCAGCGCTCGGCGGACAGATCTCCTATATCGTGACGGATACGACGAAGGCAGCGGGAGAGATCATCCGCTGGCTTTCAGAGAAGCATTTAGGCCGCACGACCTTCTATCCTTTGGAGTCCATGCATCCGCGCTACAACAACGGGACGGAAGTGATGGCATCGAAGGAGCCTGGGATCTGCGGCATCGCCTCTCGCCTTTTCTCCTGCCAGCCGATGTATCAGGATCTCCTCGATACTCTTCTCGGGCGCACTCTCATCGCAGAAGACCTGGACGCGGCGCGGCGGGTCGCCAAAAAGTATGGCTACCGTCTGCGCATCGTGACGCGGGACGGGCAGCTTGTCAATGCAGGCGGCTCCATGACGGGCGGCTCGATGAAGAAAAAGGAGAATACGTATTTCGGCCGCAGAAAAGAGATCGCAGATCTCTATGCGCGTGAAACAGAGGGCGAGAAGGCTCTCGCACTCTGCCGTACGCGGAGGAAGGAGCAGGAGGCTCACTGCGATGCGCTCGCAGAAGAGGTCAGCCGTGAACGGGAAGAATGGCAGGCGCTCAAGGTCGCTCTGGCCACCCTCTCGGCGCGCCGTGAAGGGGCGGAGCGATCGATGACCGAAAGACGGAGCCGCCTTTCTCTGGCCAAGAAGCAGCTCGAAGAGGAGAGAGACCGGCTCTCGGAGACAAGGTCGCAGGCGGAAGGCTTGGAGGAGGCACTGTCTGCCTTCCCTGATCTTCCGACAGCGGCAGGCAATGAAGAGCGTGAGCGCCTGAAGAAGGCCTTGGAGGAGAAGCAGGAAGCCCTTCTCGCATCCCACGTCGCCCTGACCAAGGCGGAAGAGAGCGTGAGCTTCGGAAAACGCATGCTCGAGGAACGCAGCCGCGCTAAAGAAGAGCTGGCAGCAGACAGAGCCGCTCTTGAAAAAGCTGAGCGTGACAATGAAGCAGAACGGCAGACGCTTGAGAAAGAGCTTATTTCTTTGAAGGCTGCTTTCAGAGATGCAGAGGCGCACTGGCAGAAGACCCGCACCCATCAGGAAAGCCTGTCTGACGATGCAGATGGATTTGCCATCCGTCAGCGCGAGGCAGATGAGGCGTGGAAGAAAGCGCAGGCCGCTTCAGCGAAGATCGAGCGGGACAGAGCAGAGCTTGCCGTGAGGATCGCGCAGTTCAAAGCTGAGGAGGAGGACGTGCTGCGCAAGTTCGAGGCGTGGCACATGACCCGTCAGCAGGCGGAAGCGCTCCGACTTTCCGGCTCTATGGAGGATATGGAGCGGCAGGGAAAGGACCTTGCCCGCCGCATGGCTGAGCTGGGCAGTGTGAATCCGGAGGGTGAGGAGGAGTACGCCCGTCAGCTCGCACGAAGGAAATTCTATGAGGGGCAGGTGGCCGATCTCGCAGAAGCGAGGAAGGGGCTTGAGACCATCATCAGCGATATCGACCGGACGATGGAGAGCCGGTTCACCGAGGCCTTCCGTAAGATCAATGAAGAATTTGGCCGCATCATGCAGCTCATGTTCCGCGGCGGCAAGGCGCGTCTCGAACTCACCGATGAGGCACATCCTTTGGAGGGCGGTGTCGAGATGTACCTGCAGCTTCCCGGCAAGAAGCGTCAGCCGCTTTCTCTCATGTCCGGCGGCGAAAGAGCTCTGACGGTCATCGCTCTTCTGATCTCCTTCATGGCGTATCGCCCCGCGCCCTTCTGCTTCGTCGATGAGATCGATGCAGCCTTGGACGATGCGAATGTCGAACGCTACAGCCGCATGATCGGCGAGTATAAAAAGAAAACACAGTTCATCGTCATCTCACACAGAAAAAAGACGATGGAATTTGCCGACACACTGCAGGGCGTCACCATGGCAGAGAAGGGCGTCTCGAGCCTCATCACCGTGAAAATGAAGGATTATGTGGAGTGACTAGCAGCTAGTAGCTAGGGATTAGTAGCTAGGGATTAGTAGCTAGGGATTAGGAGTCTCAAGTGACTAGTGACTAGTGACTGGTGAATAGGAGACTGGGAGACTCTCGTATCGTCATTTCGAGCGTAAGCGAGAAATCTTTGTCATTCGCGGCTCAGCGGTCGATGTTTGGAAAATCCAAACGGGAAACCTGCTATCCGCCGACCTTCGGGCATCGCCATGATTTATACTCCGCGGTGCTTCCATATTTTTATGCGCCGCACCAACACTCCTCACTCCTCACTCCTCGCTCCTGACTGGCGAGAGGAGCTTTCATCCTCAATCCATGGACGCCCCGCCCCAAGGGCGAAACCTGAACCCAACAGCTTACATCTTTTTCTGTAGACACTTCACGCCTATTTATATACAATAAACATATACATTCTTTAGGAGGAAAGAGACATGGGATTTTTTGATAAGATCAAACGGGGACTCACCCGCACGAAAGAGAGCCTCATCCGCAATATCGAGAGCGTCGTCATCGGTTATGCGGAGATCGACGATGATTTCCTGGAAGATCTGGAAATGGTCCTGCTCTCCGGAGACATCGGCGTGCGCACCACGGACTACCTGATGCGACAGATCCGCCGCGGTGTCACCGAGGGCACGATCCACAATACGAATGAAGTCATGCCCTTCATGGAAAAGACCGTGAAGGAGCTTTTGAAGGATGATACCATCGATCAGGAGAATACGCACCATCCGGAAGTCATCCTCGTCGTCGGCGTGAATGGCGTGGGCAAGACCACGACCATCGGCAAGCTCTCCGGCAAGCTTCACAAGGAAGGCAAGAAGGTCCTTCTCGCGGCTGCAGATACCTTCCGTGCGGCGGCTTCTGAGCAGCTCACCATCTGGGCGGAGCGCACCGGCGCAGACATCGTGAAGCATGCGGAAGGCGCGGATCCGGCGGCGGTGGCCTTCGATGCTGTCTCAGCAGCCAAGGCGCGCGGCGTCGATGTCGTCCTTATCGATACCGCCGGCCGTTTGCAGACAAAGGTGAATCTGATGGAAGAGCTTGCCAAGATCTCCCGCGTCATCAAGAAGGTCATCCCTGATGCGCCGCATCAGACGCTCCTCGTCCTGGATGCGACCACGGGGCAGAATGCCATCAGCCAGGCGAAAAATTTCGGAGAGATCGTGCCGCTGACCGGGGTCGTCCTGACCAAGCTCGATGGCACGGCGAAAGGCGGCGTGGTCCTCTCTGTCCATGAAGAGCTGCATGTGCCGATCAAGTGGATCGGTCTCGGTGAACGCGAGGACGATCTCGACCGTTTCCATCCGGATGATTTCGCCAAGGCTCTCTTCGAGACAGAGGATCATATTCTCGGAGAAAGCACGAAGGTTTAGTGAGGAGTTAGGAATGAGGAGTGAGGAGTGGTGGAGCGGCGCAAAATATAATTGAAGCGCCGCGAGTAGAATTCAGGGGAATGGAAATCGTGATGTTTTATGCATATTTGCGACGCTTTCTTTATTTTATGCGTCGCACCTTCACTCCTAAGGAAACACTGATTAAATCGTT
>DLZS01000046.1:6045-13166 GCA_003447275.1 Dialister sp. | reverse complement strand
TTTACTCTTGAATTTTTATACATAGCGAGGAATAACCTGACGCGAATAGCGAGCTATTTAAGGAAGGCTATGACGAAGTTATGTATAAAAATTCTTGTGAAATCTGATTCTGCGATTTAATCAGCGTTTCCTTAACTCTTAAAAAGCCAGGGACTTTCTCCTGGCTTTTTCTATGCGAGGTGATCATGACAACATTCATCGACCCTGCGACGGGCTATGAGGTGCGGGTGATCCGAAAACCCATCCGACGCATCTATCTTCGCGTGCGGGAGGGAGGAGCTGTCGAGGTGACGGCGCCGCGGAGGGTCTCGGAGCGGGAGATCCGTGACTTCGTCGCGGGAAAGACCGCATGGCTTACGAAGTACATGGCGCTGGTGCCGGAGAAAATCAAATTTCAATATGTCACAGGAGAGATCCACCATGTCTTTGGAAGGGCGTATCCCTTGCAGGTCTGCCTCGGGATGCACGAGGATGCCGTCGTCTCGACAGAAAGAGGGCTGCAGCTGGTCCTTCGGACAAAACAGAGGGAGCGTGAGAAGGTATTCAAGGCAGGCATGAAGCATCTCCTTCTTGGGGAGATCGAAAAGCAGCTTGAAATATGGACGAAGCGCATGGCGATCCCGGAGAGTCGGATCACCGGGGTCACGATCCGCGTCATGAAAAGCCGCTGGGGTTCCTGCCGGAGAGTGACGGGACGCTTCTCCTTCGCCCTCGACCTTGTCACAAAGCCAAAGGAATGCATCGAGGCTGTCGTCGTCCATGAGCTCTGCCACCTCTTCGCAGCCGGTCACGGCCCCGACTTCTATGCACGGATGGAGACCTATCTGCCGGAGTATAAAGAAAGGGACAGACTCCTTGCGAGCCTTCCTCGGGAATTGATATAGGGGCTGTAGCTAGTGGCTAGTGACTAGGGACTCGTATAGCGATTTGTTAATTTCTGGACTTAGTTAGAAGTTAGAAGTGCTGGAAGGGGCACACCATTCATAGAGTGCCCCAATACCTCCTCCTTAATATAAAACTCCGCGGCGCTTCCTCATTTTATGCGCCGTACCTTCACTCCTCACTCCTAATTCCTCACTTCTAACTTGATTTGGAAGTTGACTTAAATGTCAGTTGTTTAGCAAACGCAATACTAGTGCCGAGTGACTGGTGATACGCCCCACGGGCTCACCCCGAACTGTTTACCTCTCTTTCGATCCCATTCCCCTATAGCAATCACACGTCCAACGTGATATACTGTAATAAAATTATTTTATATCAAGTAGGCGCGCGTGCCGCGCAAGGGGTAGTGCCATGAATAACACGGATTGGAAGATTCTGATCTATCTTCGAGAAGAACGCAGCATCAATAAGGTCGCCAAGCGGCTGTTTATGACCCAGCCGTCTTTGACGTATCGCTTGAGCCAGATGGAAAAAGAGATCGGCTGTCCGCTTTTCATTCGCACCAATAAGGGCGTCCATTTCACCGATGCGGGAAATCGCCTCTTCTCCTTTGCCGAAAAAGAACTGCAGCAGTATCAGGACATGAAGAACTTCGTGACACATGAGCCGAATACCATTTCCGGCGTGCTGCGCATCGGTGCGAGCCAGTCCTTCGCGCAGTCGCACATGCCGGCCATTCTGAAGGGCTTCGTCGATGAGTACAATGACATCGAGATCTCGCTCACGACGGATACGAGCGACCGCCTGACGAAGCTGGTCAAGAAGGAGGATATCCATCTGGCCATCGTTCGCGGCAATCAGGAATGGCCGGATGCGGACATCCTTCTCGAGGATGCACCGCTCTATCTCATCTCTGCACAGAAGATCGACTACGATACCCTGCCGAACCAGCCGTCCATCCGCTATCGCAGTGACCCGTCGCTGGATGAGCTGAGAAGCCGTTGGTGGCGTCAGAATTTCTCGGAATCTCCGCATTTCCTTCTGACCGTTTCTGACTGTCTCACCTGCGTAGAGATCGTGAATCATGGTCTTGGACAGTCGCTCATCCCGGCAGACCTTCTCCCGAAGTGTACGCCGAATGTCAATCGTGAAATGATCTACGACCGCCAGAAGCGCCCGATCCTGCGCCCGAGCCACCTCATCTTCAAGCAGGCCATGCTCCAGTCTACGCCTGTCAAGATCTTCGTGGATTATATGAAAAAATATTTTGAAGTATGAAAAAAAGGGGCTGTGAAGAAATGAAGATTCATTTCTTCACAGCCCCTTTTTTATGTGTAAATAATACATGTCTTTATCTATAGGAAACCGTTACTAAATTGGCAGGCATAAAATTCAGGAGTACGGCTTCATCATTATCATCATGCTGATACAGTATGGCAATTTGATTTCGTTTCCATGCGTAATTCTCCATTTTACCGGGAACTTTATTATGAATGACCGGTGTTCCATATTCTTTAATCAGGAATTGGGAAATATTTCGCTTATCGCCTGATACATACACATCCATACTTCTTAATTTTTTATCTTTAAATCGTAATGTGATATAGGCAGGCTTTGTGAGTCCCAGGCAGCCCCGCGGCGCCAGATTACGTAACTCCCATTCTTCATCCCATAAGTGTTTTATAGTGTATTTTCCCTGAATCTCTTCTACTGGTTCACCATAATAGAAGTCCATAAACCCAAAATCATTTTCGTTTTTAGGTACAGTGTTTTTGCTATCTGAAAATTCTGACAACTTCACTGTACCGGTATGGTTAGCAGTCGTATCTATGGCTCCTGCAGAAGAACTCAATGAAAGCAGGCATGCCAACATGGCTATTGCTATTTCTTTTTTCATACTTAATCACTCCTTTCTTAGTGTAAAATTTTACTCGGTAGGGAAATTTTTCCAGAAACCATCCTTGCTCTGTATTACCTGGTTCAGATATTGAGGGCGATTTATCAATTTAGTCATCAGGCACCTCCTGCATTTTTGATTCTATTGTACCAAAACTTTCTCATAAGTTCAAAAGTTTCAGCATTTGAAGTCGGAAACTCTCATAAATTCAAGAGTTTCCGACTTCCATTTACTAAAGTGTATGATTTTTTGTTTAAACCAATCATTCCAGTTTTTATATCAGAAATTGTCAACCCTAAAACGATTAATAAATTTTGAGTGTTTAGCAAATTTTATATAAATACGAGGAGCGCTTTTTCGAGGCTCCTGTTTTTGTTGGGCCATAGGCTTAGCGTCCCATGGGTTCATCTTGGCTCCATCGGAGTGCGATCTATCTTCCCATCTCTGCGAGCGGGGTCCGATCGGGATCACCGGTGAGATTTCTTGCGATATCCGTCGGTACGCGGCGGTAGGGGAAGGTCTTCAGGATATCCTGCATGAGGTCATCGAAGATATAGCGATTCCTGACGGTGCCCTCCTCTTCGCTGTTCCAGTAGGTCGCGCGGTCATCGCGGACGGACGGCTCCCCTTTCTTATAGGAATAGATATCGAAGACGGCGCGTGTCTCTACGATGTCATCAGCGTCGCAGAATAAGGAGCGGTGATAGACGACCTGCCGCCACTCCGTGATGACAGGCATGACGACGATGTCTGCATTTGCTTTTTCAGCGAGCTCCTTCAGCTGGGAGGTCGAGTAGAGGTCAGCCTCGTACGTGCTCGGATCCAGGGGGCGGTAATACGGATAGCGGAAGATCCTTTCCATTTCGCGGTTCACGTAGGCGGCGGCTTTCTCACCGCTTCTGTATCGCGCCGGGAGCAGGAGCACGGTGCGCGTATTCTCGAAGTATCCCAGACTTCGATTCACAGCCGGATCGGCCGCCTTCGCAGGAACAAGGACGCTGAGGCAGAGGATGAGGGACATGAGTAAAAGAGAAATTCGTTTCATAAAAAGACCTCCTTTGATACTATTGTAGCACCAAAGGAGGGGACAGGACTAGGGAAACACTGATTCAAGCGCAGAGTCCTAATCCCTAATCCCTAATCCCTAGTCACTTTCCTCTCTATCCACCACAGCCGTCCCATGAGGAGCAGGGCCGAGGTGCCGACGCCAAGGTCGATACACTGCCAGTAGGACTCAGGACCGTGGGAGAGGACGTAGTCGAAGAAAAGGCCGGAGGGGAAGCAAACGAACCAGTAGGCGATGAGCATGAGGAAGAAGGGGACTTTCGCGTCCTTATAGCCGCGCAGGATCCCCTGAATGGGAGCGGCGATGTCATCGAAGAGCTGCCATCCGGCGCAGTAGACAAGAAAGAGGCTGCCAAGCGCAATGACGGCAGGATCCGTGCTGTAGAGAGAAATGATCTCCTTCCGGAAAAGGAGCGTCGCGGTGATGGTGATGGCTGCGCCGGTGAGTGTGGTGAGGAGCCCAAGTCTGGAGTATTCGCGGGCAAGGTCATAGCGGCGCGCTCCGACCTCGTAGCCGACGAGGATGGTCATTGCCATGGAGCAGCTCATGGGGATCATGTAGATGATACCGGAGAAATTGAGCGCCGCCTGATGCGCCGCGATGGTTTCTGTACCGAATTTCGTGATGAATACGATGATGAAGCCGAAGAGGCTCGTTTCCATGAAGACACCGAGCGCATTCGGGATGCCGAGCGCCATGTACTCTTTCCAGACGAAGAGGCGGCTTTCCGGTGAGGAAAAGAGCGCACGGCCCATGAATGGCTTCTGAGACAGGATGACAGCAAGAAAGAGCAGGACAAGAAAGACGTAGGTAAGAAGCGTCGCAATGCCGGCTCCGACACCGCCTAGGGCGGGAGCCCCCCATTTCCCAAAGATAAAGGCGTAGTTCAGAAGGCCGTTCACCGGGAGGGCGAGGAGGAAGAGACGCATGGAGATCGTCGTCGCTCCCACCGTGTCGGTCAGTGAGCGCAGCGGCATCGCGAGCATTTCAAAAAGGAATGCGCCCACAAGTGCGAGCATGTAGTCTTTTGCGATGGAGGAAACTGCGGGGGCAAGGGAAAGCCCTTCGAGGACTGTATCGATGAGGAGGTAGTAGAGAAGGGCGAAAAGGAAAGAGAGAAGGAGTGCGAGGTAGAGTCCCGTGCGGATGATCATCGGGATGCTCTCCTTTTCTTTCTTCCCCATGAGCTGTGCAGCCATCGGTGTCGCAGCGGTGAGAAGTCCCATCGCGGTCGTCTGGATGGGAAGGAAGAGACTGGCGCCGATGGAGACGCCGGCCAGATCGTTTGCACTGACGTGACCGGACATGGTCGAGTCCATGAAGTTCATGCCGACGGTGGAGACTTGGGCGATCAGGATCGGGATCATTGTCGCGATCAGCTTTTTGAGATGAGAAAGATTGATAGACATAGGATAATGAAGGGGTTCAGGGTTCAGGTTGGCGGGTTCAAGAGGCCAATCGTCATTCTGAGCGGTGGGAAACGATGAATGTGAAACAGGCGGTATTGAAACGTAGTTGGGGTATGAGTCGAAGAATCTGTGCGGGAAATGAGAGACGAGAGTTCCTTCGACTTAGAACGCACGGTTCCGTTTGAAGTGTTTCAAACATACGACATTTCACTCCGCTTAGGATGACATCGGGGACAACCCCCAAAACCCTAAACCCTAAAATAATAATTAAACATGAAAAAGGAGCTGCGCATGGGCAGCTCCTTTTATTATAACCGAAATTCTCAATTATTTCATGTTGGCGGCAGCCCAGTCAGCCTTGAAGCGGGCAATGCCATTGTCGGTGAGCGGGTGCTTCATCGCATCCATGAGGACCTGGAAGGGGACGGTCGCAATGTCAGCACCGGCGAGAGCGCACTGTGTGATGTGCTGCGGCTTTCTGATGGAGGCAGCGATGATCTTCGTCTCGATGCCGTGAAGCTCGAAGATCTCGGAGATGGTCTGGATCAGTTCGACGCCGTCCCATCCGATGTCATCGATGCGGCCGACGAAGGGGGAAACGAAGGAAGCACCGGCACGCGCAGCGAGCAGAGCCTGGTTGGCAGAGAAGATCAGGGTGACATTGGTACGGATACCGGCCTTTGCGAGACCCTTCACCGCTTTCATGCCTTCTGCGGTCATCGGGATCTTGACGACGACATGCGGGTCAAGGGCAGCGAGGACTTTCCCTTCTGCGATCATGCCTTCCGCATCATCGGCGAGGACTTCTGCGGAGATCGGGCCATCCACGATGGAGGCGATCTCTTTGATGGTGGCGTGGAAGTCTTTGCCTTCCTTGGCGATCAGAGACGGATTCGTGGTGACGCCGGAAATAAATCCCATATCATTGGCTTTGCGGATGGCTTCCACATCAGCGGTATCGATAAAAAATTCCATGTGACTCTCCTTCTGCGAGCGCTTGTGCCTCGCTAATAAGTATACACTTTTTAATGCTTCCTACATATTACACTATTTCAGGAGAAAGTCAAGAAAAACCGCAGCTTTCGCTGCGGTTTCAGGACGGGGACGGCGGCTTTTCCGCCAAGGGGCGATGCCCGCTGATCGGATGTCATTTCGGGTGCCGCGGGAAGGTTCTTACTCTTGCGCGTCACAGCCCCTTCTGCTCGATGCCGCTGACGAGGTAGCCCAGATGGGTCGTGGCATTCAAGGTGACGAGACGCCAGATGCCGTGTTCACACTCGATGACGTTGATGCAGGCATTGTCCTGTTTGATCTGCCAGAAGTGGCTCATAGGAAGCCCCAGCAGGTCACAGAGGATCGCTTTGTTCACGGCGTCGTGCGCGCAGATGAGGACAGTCTCACCGTCATAGCTTCTGGCATATTCATCGAAGGCTTCACGGGCGCGCTTTCTGACGTCTTCGAGATTTTCCCCCTCGGGCATCTGCACTTGTTCGGGGTGGGTGTGCCAGAGGTGAAATTCTTCCGGATAGCGCGCTTCGATTTCTTCAGCGTGGATGCCTTCCCACAGGCCGTGACTGATCTCCGTGAGGCGCGGGTCTTTGGCGACGGGAAGGTGATGGTAGTCCGCAGCGAAGCGGCAGGTGTCGTGAGAGCGGGAGAGGGGCGAGGAGATCGCGCGGTCGATATGGATGTCCTTGAGGGCGAGCGCGGCCGCTTTTCCCTGCTCTATGCCGCGGGGAGAAAGCGGCGTGTCTTCCTGTCCCTGATAGCGGCCTTCGATATTCCACGTAGTCTCTCCGTGGCGAAGAAGAATGATACGGATCATGAAAGAGTCTCCTTTTTGGGGGTTCAAGGTTCAAGGTTCAGG
>DLZS01000046.1:0-5819 GCA_003447275.1 Dialister sp. | reverse complement strand
GGTTCAAGGTTCAGGGTTCAGGGTTGTGGTGGCGGCTTCGCCGCGAATATATATGGGGCGATGCCCGAAGGTGGCATTTCAGTGATCAGTGACTAGTCACTTATCCCCGCTTTCAACCTGAACCCATTCCCCTTAATGTTCGCAATGAATGACCTTCACATCATGAATGCCATCGATGTTCATGAGGGCAGGGAGAACCGCAGTCGGGATATCTTTATCGACGGCGACGGCCATCACATTCGTGCCCTTGTCTGCGGAAGCGCCGACCTGCATGCCGTTGATATTGATGCCTGCACTGCCAAGGACGGAAGCGACCTGACCGATCATGCCCGGCTTGTCTTCATGCGGAGCGATGATGATGCAGCCCTTCGGTTCGAAGTCTACGCGGAAATGGTCGAGGGAGACGATCTTGGCATCCTTGCGGTCAAAGAGGGAGCCTGTGATGCGGTGTGTACCCTTGTCGGTGTCGATGGTGAGGGAAATGGTATTCGTATAGTAGTGACCTTTTTTCGCTTTCACTTCACGGACATCGATGTGGCGTTCCTCTGCGATGCCGCGGGCGTTGACGAAGTTGACGGTCTGCTGGAGGACCGGTGAGAGGAGACCCTTCAGGACAGCCGTGGTGAGCGGTGCGGTCTCGGTATCTGTGAGTTCACCGGTGTATTCGATATTGACGGTGGAAATGCGGCCGCCTGCGAGATCGATTGCGATGTTGCCCATGCGTTCGCAGAGGTTGAAGTACGGCTGGATGACATGCAGAGTGGCTTTCGTGATCGGGGAAGCATTGACTGCGGTAGCGACCGGTTCACCGTGGAGCGCTTGCGCGACGCCGACAGCGACGTCAGTGGCGACGCCGGCCTGCGCTTCCTTCGTGGACGCGCCGAGATGCGGGGTGAGTGCGACATTCGTCATGCCAAGGAATGGATTTTCTTCCGGCTTCAGCGGTTCATTCGGCCATACGTCGATGCCGGCTCCGGCCACTTTGCCGGATTTCAGTGCGTCGGCGAGTGCTTTGATATCGACGACGGCGCCGCGGGACGCATTGACAAGGCGGACACCGTCTTTCATTTTAGCGAGTTCTTTTTCTCCGATCATGCCGCGCGTCTCATCCGTGAGCGGGGTATGCAGGGTGATGTAGTCGGACTCTTTGAGAAGGGTGTCCAGATCGACAAGCTCGACGCCGAGCTGTTTGCCGCGCTCTAAGGTGATATAGGGATCGTAGCCGATGGTTTTCATATTGAATGCCTGCAGGCGTTTGGCCACATTTGAGCCGACGCGGCCGACACCGATGATGCCGACAGTCTTATTCAGGAGCTGGATGCCGGTGAAGCTCTTTCTGTCCCAGCGGCCTTCCATGATGGACTGGTGCGCCTGTGGGATATGACGGGTCATCGAGAGCATGAGGGCGATGGTGTGCTCGCAGGCTGCGATCGTATTCGATTCCGGCGTATTCACGACGGTGATGCCCTTCTTGGTGGCTTCGGCGATATCGATGCCGTCGATGCCGACACCGGCGCGGCCGATGACCTTCAGATTCTTGGCTGCATCGATGACGGCCTTGGTGACCTTCGTCTGGCTTCTTGTGATGATGGCATCATAGTCTCCGATCACCTGGCACAGCTCTTCTTCCTTCATATTCGGCTGAATGTCGACGATAAATTCTTTTTCCAGGATCTCTTTTGCTTCTTTGGCAACGTCTGCTGTGATGAAAATTCTAAACATAGTTTTTGCTCCTTATATTAAATGCAGCGGTAGGATGCTTGGTGTTCAGGAAAATTAGGAATGAGGAATGAGGAATGAGGAATGGCGGTGCGGCGCATAGAAATCAGAAGCGCCGCGGAGTATAAATAGGGCGATGCACGAAAATAGTATTCCAGTCACTAGTCACTCCCAATCCCTAATCCCTAATCCCTAGTCACTTTTATCCATTCACTCTCATATATTCTTTCATAAAGTCAGCTAGAGCCTCTGCCGCTTCCGGTGTGACGGCATTGTAGAGAGAGACGCGGAGGCCGCCGACCAGTCGATGGCCTTTGACACCGATGAAATTATTGGCTTTTGCCTTGGCTACGAAGTCGGCCTCCATCTCGGCATTCGCCAGATTGAAGGTCACATTCATGCGGCTTCTGGCTTCTTTTTCGGCATGACCTTTGTAGAAGCCATCGCTCGTATCGATCACATCATAGATGAGCCGGGCCTTGACCTTGTTTCTTTCTTCGATGGCAGGAAGGCCGCCCATGTTTTTGATCCAGTGGAGCATGCGGTTCAGCGAGTAGATGCAGAAGACCGGCGGTGTATTGAAGGTCGAGTCCTTCTTGACGAAGGTCTGATACTGAAGAAATTCCGGTATATCCGTCCGTGCCGTGGCGAGGAGAGATTTCTTCAGGATCGCGAGCGCCACGCCTGCCGCGCCAAGGTTCTTCTGGATGCCCGCCCAGATCATGTCAAACCGGCCAAAATCGATGTCGCGGGAGAGAATATCTGACGACATGTCGCAGATAAGAGGTACATTGACCTTCGGGAATTTCCAGTACTCTGTGCCGTAGATCGTATTGTTGGCGCAGAGGTACAGGTAGTCCGTCCCCGGCTTCACCTCATAGGTGTCAGGGATGTAGGAGTAATTTCTGTCCGCTGCGGAATTGGCATCATAGGCTTCTCCGAAAAAGGCGGCAGAATTTCTTGCCTTGTGCGCCCACACTCCGGTGTCGGCATAGGCGGCGCGGGTATGAAGGAAATTATACGCCGTCATCAGGAACTGCATCGTGCCGCCGCCCTGGATGAATACGATTTCGTAGTCATCATCGAGGTGCATCAGCTCGCGGAGAAGAGCCTTCGTCTCATCCAGCATGTCCTGAAATTCCTTCGAACGATGACTGATCTCTGTGATGCCCATGCCCGTTCCTTTGAAATCGGTGAGGTCATTTTTCATCGCCTCCAACACTTCCAAAGGCATGGGGGAGGGACCGGCGTTAAAGTTGTAGACTCGTTTCATGGCAAACTCCTTAGAAAACACAAAAAGAGAAGACGTCCCATGGGACGAGCTTCTCTTTTCTCGCGGTACCACCCAATTTAACCGGTGCATCAGTCAGTATACGGATAATAAAAAACGCCCTCCATCCTCAAAGGGACGAGAGCACCCGCGATACCACCCAAATTGCCTTCCGGCCATCTTTAGTCTCCTGTAACGGGAAGATCCCGAAAGATTCTTCATCTTTATCTCCGAAGTGGAAAGTCCTTGTCCCATTGGCAGCTCACACCGACCGCTGTCTCTCTGAAAAAGATTCAAGCACCCTTCTTCATCATCGCTTGTTTCGTATGATTGGATTATAGAACGGGGCGGGGAAGTTGTCAAGAGGGAATATGGGATTCGGCGTTAGGGAAAGTTTGAAAGCAGGGATGAGGGATCAGGAGCCTTGAGTGACTAGTGACTAGTAGCTAGGGATTAGGCTTGCGGTACGAGAAACCCGCTCGTTTCAAATCTCCGCGGCGTTTTAGAATATGCGGTATTCACGAAAGATGAGAACCCTGTGAACGCTTTGAGCCTTCGGAACCTGTTTAACCCATGAGCATGCATATAAAGGACGATGCCAGAAAGTGGTATGTGAGCCACGAGTCTCCGCTCTTCTATCGAATGAATGCATAATGTCCATACTTACTCATGCCTACTTGATATTCGCCATATCATCCTAGAACGCTATAATGGAAGAAAAGAGCTTGGAGACATCGCTCGTTTTTATACGGCGGCGAAGCCGCTGCCTTCATTTCTCATGTATAAGGAGGCAAACCATGGATTTCAGTATCAAATACTTCAAAGACTACATTTCCTTTCATGTAGATGACAGCCATCCGGTGAAAGAACTCCTCCCTCATCCTTGCGAAGCGGCAGATATCGAAGAAGAGGAAATCTGCCGGGCACTTGCTCATCCGATTTCCTCGGCGCGCCTCTCTGAGATCGTGAAGGCGGGGGAAAAGGTCGTTATCATCACGAGCGACGTTACGCGCCCCGTGCCTTCCTGGCTTCTGATCCCCTGCGTCCTGCAAGAGCTGGAAGCTGCGGGCGTCCGCGAGGAAGATATCACCGTCGTCTTTGCACTGGGTTCCCATCGCCATCTGACAGAAGAGGAGCGAGAGCGCCTTGCCGGTGAATGGGCGTATCACAAAGTGAAATGCATCGACAGCGATCCGGAAGACTGCGTGCATCTTGGCACCTGCAGGAATGGGACCTCCGTCGATATCTTCCGCACGGTTGCCGAAGCCGACCGCCGCATCCTTCTCGGCAATGTCGAGTACCATTACTTCGCCGGTTATTCCGGCGGCATGAAAGCCATCATGCCGGGCTGCGCTTCGCTTGCTTCGATCCAGTCAAATCACAAAAATATGATCCGCCCCGGTGCGTATGCGGGGCATCTCGATGGAAATCCTGTGCGCGAGGACATCGAAGAAACGGCAGCGTACTGCCCTGCCGATTTCATCGTGAATGTAGTCTTGGATGATCATAAGAAGATCGCCTATGCCGCAGCCGGAGATCCCGTCGCAGCGCATCGTGACGCCTGCCGTTTCCTGGATGGCCTCTACAGAGTGGATATCAAGAAACCGGCTGACGTCGTCATCGTTTCTACTGGCGGCTATCCGAAGGATATCAATCTCTATCAGGCACAGAAATCCATCGATAATGCGAAGCACGCTGTGAAAGAGGGCGGTATCATGATCGTTGCCGCATCCTGCCACGAAGGCTACGGCAGCGCGCCCTTTACCCGATGGATCGAGAGCTATCCGACACCGGAAGAACGCATCGCGGCCATTCACGAGCACTTCGAGCTCGGTGGTCACAAATCGGCGGCGCTCGGCCTTGTGCAGCAGAAATGTACCATCTATCTCGTGACCGATATGGACGATGCCCTTGTCAGGAAAGCGAATATGGTGCCTTTCCATGACCTCCAGCAGGCTGTCGATCAGGCGCTGAAAAAGAGGGGAGAGAAGGCGAGCGTTTACGTCATTCCTGTCGGTGGATCGACACTGCCGATGATTCAGTGAATGAGAAATAGAAGCGCGGCGCATCACAAAAGAGAGGTGCTGCGGGTTTTAGACCAATAAAAAAACGATCCATGGAGTCATGCCATGGATCGTTTTTTATTGGTGGAGTAGCCCCATCAAAATCCGAACCGAGCGCCGACTCGATCTCTTCAAGCGAGATCGTCTGCGTCCCATGTTGATAGTTGTAGGCCAAGACCAGTTTATCATCGAACACATACACAGCGTTTACAAATGTATCAATCAGGCGTTTCTGAAAATCACGGTTTGCTGGATCGCCATGACGGAATTGGGCAAACCATGCCGTCATCTGTTCGCGGGTCAGTTTTGGCTTTTGCAGTTCGGCGGTCTGGATATTCGCAAGGATTTCTTCTTTCCGTGCTTCCAGCTCATCAAGCCGCTGTTTAGTGGACGGCGTGAAAATGCCCCGCTCGATTGCTTTCAGAATGTTTCCAATGGAGGACTCGGTTTACGCAAGCTGTGAGCGAAGCGCAGGGGTTGTTATGTCTTCCTGCTCCTGCATAACAAGAATTGCATCGATGAGCTTGTTAATCTTCTCTTCATCCATGACGCGCTGCATGGTCAAGCGGACGACAACACGTTCAATCCAGTCCTTGTGGACCGCTTTCTTATCGCAGTCCTTCTTCTTCATCACCCTCGTTGCCTTCGCCGCTTTCCAACGCAAGCTCTGTCAGTTCACGCAGCTTGTTTTGTAGAAGCGTCTTGTCAGGAAGACAAAGCCGATAATCTGCAACAAGTGTGGGCGACATACTGCGGCTTAAAGCATA
>DLZS01000047.1:0-18234 GCA_003447275.1 Dialister sp. | reverse complement strand
GGGATTAGGTTTGCGATACGAGAAAACCGCTGGTTTCAAACCTCTGCGGCGCTTCCATATTTTTATGCGCCGCACCACCATTTCGCATTTCTCATTTCTAATTTCTCATTCGAGCAGAGCTTTCATTCACAATCAAGGGGCAGCACGCCCGAGGGGCTAACCTTGAACCCATTAACCTTACTTTTCTATCCCATGCAGAATGATATCCTCGAGCACATTCATCACATCCGTACCCGTCATATTCTGCTCGCGAAGGAAATCCGCATCATTCAGATTGTGCGTCGATGTGATGAGGATCATGCGAAGGATCGTCAAATTCACCTCACGAAAAGCCCCCGCCGCGACCCCGGCCTTAAGGAGCTCCATCATATAGTCGAACTCCTCATACTTGAAATCCATCCACATCTTCCAGATCTCCGGATAATGGATCTCTATATCCTGATAAAACCCATCCGGCATCGCCCACAGCGTCTCCACAAAAAGACGGCAGTACGAGAGCAGCCGCCCGCGCGCCGTGTCCTTCTTCATCATCAGCGCTTCCTTCGCCTTCCGAAACGCCTCCTGATCTGCCAAACACACCATGCGGATCAGCACCGCCTTCGAAGACGCCTTCTGGTACAGCGTACTTTTCGAGATATGGAGCTTTCTTGCGATATCATCCATCGTGAATTTGACCGAGTGCAGCCGCATCTCTTCCTTCGCCGCCGCGATCAGCTGTTCATCCATAATGATTCCTCCAGTACTCTTTTCGTTTTTTTAGTACTCTACTCGTATTATAGCATGATTTATCAGGAAAACAAATTCTATTTGCATGCGGAAAATGCAAAAGAGCAATGAGCCTGCAAAGCTCATCGCTCTTTTGTACTTTCCGCGCATCCAATCAGTCTTCATATGTATAACCATGGATTAAGATTAAAACTGATAAATGTGTTCGTTTATCCCCCATAAATCTCATCAGCGTAAGACTACCGTTTTTAATGACAAAACACCGGTAACTAATAAATATAACGAGCCGATTGTCAAGACTAGCCATCATATCATGCGGCTATTTTCGGTGGAACCATCCCCTATCTGTGATTTACTTTGAATCTTGATGGCGAATCATATTGCGTCCAAAACGCGGATAAAAGTCATAGTTTATTTGTGTCAAATCAACTCAATTTTCGCAGCCATCTAGCTCACTTTCTCATCAACATTCACAGGTACTTTCATAGAATCAAAAACAACTATCATTGCATCCTCATATACACAAACTGTGGATAAAAATACCATAGAGCCCAAAATGCAGCAATAAGAAAATGTACATTATAACCGCAGATACTTTTTGCAAGATTGGCTGTTTTCTCTGCGAAATAGGTTTGCCGTTTATCTTGTAAATACACATAAGATTCCACTGAAAATAAATCATATAAATAAATCCACTAAGAATAATGCCTAATGTTAAAAAGAACAACGATGCTCCTGCAATTATTGGAAACGGATAATTTACTAATAGATTAGTTGTGGAAAATAGTAAATCCATAAAACCATCTATAATCAACCAAAAACAAGCTATACTCCAAATTATTTTTCTGAATGCGTATACTTTCCGATTTCTTATTAGATAAAAGCTATAAACTACAAACGCCAAAGATAGCAACCAGGCAGATAAAATCTTTTGGAACAATTGCCAATTAGTAATTCCCATAGTATTTTTACTCCTCATTACGCTTCTGATATTCATCATTATCATTCTGTTTTTTCTCACTTTGGCGTTGTTCCCTCAATTCATCTTCCAGTCTTCCTTGCAATTCACCTCCAATGTATCCACCAAAAACACCACTTCCAATTATTGCTATGCCTGGAGGAAGCCCCAACCCTTTCCCACCTAAAAGCAATGTATTTCCAACAATATATGCCGTCTCTGCACCAACCACCCATGCATATGCGGCATCCCCCGGATAGTCACTCTCTATAATATGAAGCCCATCTATAACATAATCGACACCATTAATGGCACACTTTATATATTTTGAATCTGAAGCATCCTTTATCGAATCTGCTGTAGCTCTTACCAATGGCAAATCATAAAAATTATCATGATTTTGTCGTTCTTGTAAATCACTTGCCCAAAATTCGTAACTGTCCATAAATTTTTCAGTACTATCAGTGGTAAAGCCATGCTCAATAAGATATTGGCGTACCGTTTCTTTAGCAAATTCATTTCCAACTTCTAGGGAGTCTAAATCTGAACCGAATGGATCAGCCTGATCTGCTATATCCATCAAAGCATTGCTTAGCTGGTGCCATTCCTGATCAGTAAGAGTTTGACCATCATCTTTTTTCAGCGTCCGCTTCAGTAGCGGTTCTGTTGTCAAATCGAACCCCAAATAATTCCACTTTGCTGCATTTAAAGAGACTATAGTACTCGTCAATACATCTTTCGATAAATTTCCAATTGCCGCACCTACGCCAGCACTAAGCCACTGTACTGTATCTGGATGTTTTTGTACCCATTCTTTGCCTTTGGTTTTGGTCAGATACCCCATCACATATTCATTTACACTGCCAGATAATGCACCGGAAGCCGCACTACCTCCTGCCATGTCTCCCATGAGCGCACCGAAAGCGCCGTGGAGGAGCATCTTTTCCGTAGATCCATCTTTCCAGCCTTTGCTTTCGGCGTATGTATGGATTGCCTGATTGCCGTACTTTTCCAGCATGCCGACGAGCTCTTGCTTTTCTTCTACTTTGGTCTTATCAAAGATTTCCTGTAACTGGTTCAAGCTATTCTTGGTATCTCGATTGAGACTTGCAATATCCTGTTTCTGCTTTTCTTTATTCGTGATATGAATAGTTCCTTCTGCCACTGCCGATTTCGTTGTACTATCAGTCTTATCTTTTACCGTAGGTGTCAGATTGGGAGTCAATCCTCTCTGGTTCAGTTTGCTGCTCTTATCATTTGGCGAATAAGATACACCCATACCGCCTGCTTTATAATCCGCTTTGTTTTCCTTATCTTCCCAGCTCAAAGTACCAGTAGTCAGAGTATTTTTATCCTTGCTTGCATCGCTACCAATCACTCCACCTTTCAGATCGGTATTTTCTTTGACAGAGATATCAAAGCCTTCACCGCCCGCTCGGATGCCTGCCTGATTGATGACGCTTTCATAGTGACTCTTCATGTTTCCTTTGGACGCACTACCGCCATAGCTGGTTTTACCGGCTGCTGTACTAAAGCTCATGCCTGCCGATATGTTTTCTTCGCTATACTCTTTCTTGGTCTGCAAACTTTCGATGTTTAGATTACCGTCTACATCGGTCTTCACTTTGTTTCCGCTGACCGTACTGCCGATGAGCTTGGTGTCTTTTCCGCTCTTCATGGTCAGTGTATCATTTGCATTCACGGTACTTGCTCTATAGCTGGTAGTACTGCCGTTTTCTTTGCCTTTACCAGCATAGAATTTACCATCTACAGAAACTACTGAACCGGCAGAAAGACTGACGCCAAGACTACCGCCTTTGCTGCTTTGGCTACTCTTCTGGGTTTCTTTTTCTTCTGTAGCCCAAATATGTATATCGTTATCAGCTTCTAAGTGGATATGGTTGCCTACGATATCAGAGCCTTTGACATTCAGATCTTCTTTCGTCTTAATGGTCATGTCTTGTCCTGCCTGCAATGAACTGCCTTGCGCTTCTGTTATGGTGCTATGGCTTTCTGACTTACTGGAGCTGCTAGTGATACCGATAGAAACCGTAGGAGAAAAATTCCCCTTGGCCGCAGCTTTTAATGCATCTCCATTTTTCTTTATCTTTTCTGCTGTCTCATACCCATAGAGAGCTTTCAGACGATGATCGGAAACTTCTGTCATCCGTGTAGCCGGCGCTGCCACCGACTCTATGGCTTCGATACCAGCACCGCCTACAGAGACAGTGAGCCCGCTCTTCTTGTATTCGTGCTTTTCCTCGCTGTGATAGATATTGTCTTTGCTTGAAATATTTACGTTTTCGCCGGTCATTGAAATATCTTTCCCCGCGATAATATCCGATGCATTCACATGGATGTCTTTATTAGAAGTAATAGTAACGTTACCAGAGATACTGCCAACTGTAGAGCCTTTCTGCAGAACGTCCGCATCTCTATACTGATCCTTCCGTTTCTCCGTCCCGATGGTGAAGCCGAGTCCGCCACCCGAGAGCAGGCCGCTCTTCTTCACCTGCTTGGCGTAGTCATGCTGTTCGTACTCTTCCGCGCTGGAAATGGAAGTATCTTTGCCGGAAGAAATCGCTACGTCATGTGTGCCGATGACTTGGGATCCAGTCATATTCGTATTCCCGCCCGCGGTGATCTGCACGGCATCTCCCGAAAGGGTAGAGGCTGTCACGGTCTTGCTTTCGTCACGGCTCTTGATCGTTGTGGTCTTGCTGGAGAGGAGACCGCGTTCCTTGTATTTCAGGCCATAGTCGTCCCTGGACTCATTATAGCCGTTTTCCAGGTTCACGTCACCCTTGGCGGCAGCCGTTATTTGACCGTTTTCTGAAAGTACCGTCGTATTTCTGGCACTCAAATTCTCACCCGCCGCGAGGGTGATGGTTTTCCCGGCCGCGAGTGTATTTGTCGTCTCTGTTTTTCTATAGGTGCGGATATAGTTGTCGCTATTCTCCGTCATGTCTTTCTTGGCTTCCAGACTATCCGTATCCATAGTGAGATTGTGCCCAGCAGAGAGGATCATAGAGCCATTTTCGCCGAGTGCTGCTAGCGTAGCACCAGTCATGGTGATGTCTTGTCCTGCTTGCATGAGAAGTACGCCTTCTTTCCCTTTCACAGCAATGCCAGCGGTAGTATCTAAGATATCTTGGTTTTTGCCATGTTGGACGGTGTCTTTCATAAGAATGTTTCTGCCTGCATCGAGTAAGATTTTGTTTTCTCCCTCGATGATACCACTATGTACAATATCCTGGCTAGCTTTGAGGGAAATGTCATTGCCGAAGATGGTGCCTTTGTTCACGATGTTCTTGGACTTAGTGATGATGGTATTTCCTTTGAGTGTGCCTTGGTTCGTCAAAGTGCCCTTGGTATCTGTAATCAAGGTATTGGCACTGATGAGGCTGCCGTCTTCGGTGAGGGCTTTTGCCGTGCTGGCTTTGAGATACACATGAGGATAAAGAACCGTGTATGTCTTGCCATTCACGGTGACGGTGGTGGTCTCAAGCCAGACGATGTCGCTGGTGAGAGCGGCTATCTGTTCTTTGGTGAGGGCGATGCCCGGTTTCAGATTGTATTCTTTCGCATAGGCGATCCCTGCATCCATGAGGGCTTTGTATTCTTCTTCGTCATTGGTATAGCCATTGAGATAACGCATGCCAGTGAGCTGGGTCACTTGGTTCCGGATGAGTTCTTGTTCATAGAATCCGTCACCGAGCCGTTTATTTACTTTGTCGTTATCCCAAAGGAGTTGGTTGTACATGTAGTCAGACGAGAGAAATGTCTTTTTGTTTGTGAATGCCGGATCGGTCTCGATGAGATACTTTGCCTTCTCTTCTGGATGGAGCTTGTAGAGAGAGCTATCTGGGATAAAAGACAGCGTGCCACCTGTTTCTTTTCCGGCTGTACTGCCTGGATTGGTTTCTTTCCCAGTAGCAAATGGATTCAAATGCTGCTGAACGTTGTCACGCATGGTCTGGGTGATGTCTTCTTTATTTGGGTTCTTTCCTGTGTTTCCTTCATAGGATCCAACATCAAGAGAGGTGGGGTTGTCCAGCTCTTTCTGTGGCGTCATGAAAATTTGGTCCCGATAATGCCGTCTCCATGCTTTATGAGGCCAGTGCTTTTTCTTGGTATAGCTTTCTTGTGTGGTACCGAGGGTGATTTTCTGTACTTGATTCTTTTCGGCAATGTTGTCCAATGTGCCACTGTTTGCCGTGAGGGTACTCCCAGCGGTGATACGGCTGTTTTCATTGGTCACGTTGCCAGAGAGGATCATATCTTTCCCACTGGAAATGTTGCCCGCTTTCGTTTCCTGCACTTGTTTTACTGACGTGTGGGTGGTGGTGCGAATGATGGTGTAGTTTTTGATGGCTTTACTTTCGATAGCACCGATGGAATCATTGTAAGCCTTGGCTTCTTCGTTGTAGGCTTTTATCTTTTCATTGAGTTGATTCAATATTTCTTTATACTGCTTGTCCCAATCGGCTTGCTTCGGATCATCATAGCCGGGGCGTGGAGTATCCATGGATTTGACACCCAGTTCTTTAAAAATGGGATCATTGTAGTCATAGTTTGGTGCTTCTTTGCCTACTAATTCGTCGGGGACTGGTTTTTCACCGTCTTTCCGTTCTTCCTCGGTGATTTGTTCTATCTTGTCATAACCGGCTTCTTCGTAGAGTGTTTTCGGGGTGATACCTTTGTTATGGTACGCCCCATAGCCGCTATCCAGAGCAGAAAATTCATCTCTGGTGAAAGATTGCCCTCTTTCTGGATGTCCATTTTCATCGATACGGATAAGGTCAGGATTAGTGACTTCGCTTGTCCATACACGTTTTGCCGAGAAGGCCTCATTGGCATTGGTGATGGTAGGAGCTGTGAGAGACATATTTCCTTGTGCTTTGATGTCAGCTCCTTGGTTAGTGATGTCTTTGGCTTCGGAAATAGCCATGTCGCCACCGGCATAGAGCAGAGAAGAGGCACTATTCAGCAAGGTATCCCCTGTAATGATCATGTCATTCCGTGCAGCGATAGTGGCAGACTTCACCTGTGCCATATCTGCTAAAATAGCATCGACAGCCGCTTTGGAAGCAGCATAGGCCGCTTGCTTATTTTCTATTTCTTTGAAATAGTTTTCTTTTTCACTATCGCTCTTGAAAGCGGTCACGTCGATGGCGAAGGCGTCATCCAGATCTTTTTCTTTCTGCGTTAAATCTTTCATAGCAGCAGCCAGTTTTTCTTCCAGTACTTTATCTTTTCTATTTTCCAGCGTCTTAGCATGAAGGGTAATGTCTTCCCCATAGATGCGACCGGTAGCTATATTCTGTAATATATCTGTGGTGATTGTATTTGCTTGGTCAGCACTCACTAAACCACGGTTTGTCAGAGTCGTGGACGTGATAGAAACACTGCCACCGTTGATCTCACCACTTTCTTTATTGGAAATATCTTTGGCACTGAGTGTAAGTGTCCCTTTGGATTCCAGTTTCTTGCTGTTAGTCAGGTTACCTTTGGCGGAAATGGTCAGATTTCCATCTGCCTGGGTGATACCGTAGTTTTCTTTCGCACTGTCATTGGTGATGTCATGATCTGTGGTGATAGTCAGATTATTACCTGTTGCCAATTTCCCATCCAGCTGAATATCTTTCGTCGTGATGGTTTCATTCTGCCCAGCCGTGATGGTTCCTTGGGCATTATGAATCAGATCAGATGAAATAGAAATATTCTCATTGGCAGCGATTAGACCTTGTTCATTTTCCAGTTTGTCTGATACAGAAATGGTATTGCTCCCATAAGCAGTTAGTTTCCCTTGAGAGTTATTTAGTGTTTTTCCTTGGATAGACAAGGTACTACCAGAAGCGATATTACCATTCAGGTTGTCCGTATGACTGGCTTGGATAGTCACATTTCCATTGGCAAGGATTTCACTATTGGAATTGTCCAGCGCATTTTCTTCTTCACTGGTTGTGGTAATGGACAAGTCTTTTTCAGAAGCAATGGTCTTGTGATTGGTGACTTGGTTGGCAGTGATTGCCATATTTCCAACGCTTCCGATGGTTTTATCATTGGTGATCTGTCCATCGGCCTGCAGCCTCATATGTCCAGAAGAGGCCATGGTTCCTGTATTTTGTATAGTCTTCGCATGGATGGTCATGTCTTCCGTGCTGTGGGTGGTGCCGGCATGGTATAAGTTTCCTTGGTTATCCAGCACCATATGCTGGCTTTCGATGGCACCTTTAATGTCTATGGGAAGGCCTTTTTCATTGCCAATAAGGAAGATACGTCCAGCATACATGCCGCCTAGGTCTTTCACATCAATGGCAATCTCCGGTTTCTTTCCTTTTCCTTCGATAGCAGTGACTTTCCCTGTATTGGCATCAATCACATTGGCACCGGTGGTGACATGTACGGTATTCCCAAAGATAGCCGCTTTGATTTCTGCGGCTCTGGTATAAAGTTCCAATGTGTCTGCTTTTTTGCCATTGAGCCCATTTCCGGTGATAAGAATGGTAGCGTCATTATCTATGCGGAAATCTTTTAGTCGTTCCTTGTTGTCATACTCCGGTTTGCCCGTGGTCAAAATGGCACGAGCTGTATTGATGAATCCGCCACCATTGACGGTAATACCATTCGGATTGGCAATGATCACATCAGCTTTATGGCCTGCTACTTCCAGAAACCCATTCATCGTCGTAGGATTTCCGCTGGTCACTTGGTTCACAATGATTTTCGCCGGACCTTGTGCCATATTGGCATTGCCTTGCACGTAACCGGCCAGTTCCGTTTTGGATAGGGTATAGGAGTTATTCAGAATGGCCCCTTTAGTAGGTATATTGAATCGTTCATAGTCATTCCGAGAGACGCCACCGGCAGTGGGAGCAGAAATATTGACCAAGGGGATCCCATTGGCTGTTTCCTGCACTAATGGCTGACGGTTTCCTGGGGCTCTCTGGTCTGGCAGAATCGGTGCTTCCGCAAAAATGGCAGTGTCAGCGAAAAACACTCCTGCTAAGAGAAGGCTCATGATTTTTCTGGCGAGTTGTTTTGTATGATTTCGTTGCATGATATATGACGCTTCCTTTGAATTATCGGTGACTGGTGGACTAGTGACTGGCGACTAGGGAGAATAAAAACCAGTCACTAGTCACCAGTCCACTAGTCACTTATTGTATATTTCTAAAATTTGCAAGTAATAGTGAATCCCATCGGCCACCGTTTCGTATGATATCCTTCAGGTTTGTATAATGATCTACTGATAAACGCATCGTAGGAAATACCAGAGGAAAAGGTTCCTCTCATCCCGATAGTAGCACCGGCAATGGTTCTGCCGACTAATGTGTCTGTGCTCACGCCATAGACAGCTCCCACATCCAACCCCATATAAACCTCACTATGTAAAGATGGAATCGTGCTGGCTAATTCATTTCGTAAGTACCAACCACTTTCGCCCATGAGAGTGTACTCTCCATCAAAGCCATTCACAGTATATCTGTTTCCGATACTTAGCATATCCACGCCATAGAGACGATTTCCCTTGGTATTCCATTGTCCATGAAGGGAACTGGAAAAAGTAGCGGGGCGATGTCCCATGGTAAAAGGCTGATACCAATCTACATCAAAGAGCCACATCTGGTATCTTGTCTTTGGCGCATCTGGATATTCATTTTCTTTCTGCGCACCGAACCATCCCATACCTTGTTTGTGCGCTAATCGAAGATACAAAGTATTTCTTCCGAAATAGATTCGGTCATTGAATCCAATTTCCAAAGCTGATGTGTTCATAGCCTGCACAGGAATTTCCGCATCATTGATGAAATAATGAGAATCTCGTTTGCTCACCGTAATATCCATGGATCGTCTTTCTGTCTGAGAACGAGAAATCATATGCTCGAGACTTACACGGCTAGTTTGCGACTTTCCGGAACTGGTAAAGTCATATGGCTTAGAGAAGACAAGTTGGTTGTACCAATTTCTGCTATGGCTGATGGTCAGTCTATTTTTGCCATAGGGAATCGAATAGCTGAAGCTCTGGCTTCGTGTCCCCTTTTCACTCCAATCACGGTTAGTGTCTAGCGTATTGGATATGTATAAGACATCATTGGCATTGAATACTCGATCAAATCCAAGACTGGTTGTAAATTGGTCTTTCCCCGTTTCTTTCATCCCAGAATCATCAAAAGACAAACTGCCATGGACTTGTTTCTGGCTATGAATGGTGAGTTCCAAATCCGAAAACCCCGGTTCATTGGGTGGAAGGATTTTCATAGACACATCGAGCGAAGAGACCCGCTTCATATTCTCCAGACCTTCCTCTAGCATCCGAAGATTCATCAAATCTCCCTCTCGGATGGGGAAAGCATTTTTCCATGGAAGAATCTCGCTTCCCTTTGCATATACCACTTGTCCTAACTTTCCAGGGGTACAATACAAAACAAGTTTCTCCCCAGATAGATTTTGCTCCGGTATTACCACTTGGCTTGTCACATAGCCCTTATCTTGTAATTTTTGATTCAGTTCCCGTACCAATTCTTCTATATCTGACAGTTTCAAATTTCTGTTTTCGTAGGAAGGAAGCAAGTCATACAGAAAGTCCAATTCTTCAGGTAGATTTTTCAGCGTGATTTCTTGCACATAAAAAGCAGCTGATGGAAGGGATCCACTGGACATCTCTTTCTCACCATCTGCTTTTTCTATTTTTATACGAGGCAGACTTTCTCTGTCTGCTTTCCACTTGGCTATTTCTTTCGCTTGATTTTGCAATTCCTGGTGTGCAAAAGGTTGTGATACATCTGCAGCATCTACAGATACTTGCGTACCAAGGCATAAAAGCGTGATTGGTATAATTATCCATCTATTTTTCATAGAGTTTCCCTCCCTTACATGTGGGGCTTTTTTCTTCTTGATTACTCATTCTAGCACTAACAATGAGTATTTGCAAAACCTTATGATCACCTTTCCTTTATAGCAAAAGGTAGTTTCACATGATTTGGGCAGATTTTTAACTCTATAATAAACCTAAAGATCCTGACCAGCCCCTTGGCTTTTAAGCGTAGATTTGGAGCATAATGAGCTCAAACAGGAGATCCCCATCATGCCAATTTCATTCACAGAGCGGCAGAAGGACTTTGATCAGCATAGTGCCTTTGTCTGATCTTCTAACGGCTAAGGAAGTACGAATACAAAAAGGGCGTGATGCTTTTGCATCACACCCTTTTTTCTATGCGCCGCACCATGGATAGAGGGGCTCTTGCAATGTCTCATCGATCGCTTCTTTCGTGATCGGCTGGAAATAGACTTTGAGAAGAGCAAGACCTTCCGCCGGAGCGGTGAGACCGAGCTCTCGTCGGTCGCGGGCTTCCAAAATCCGTTCAAGATCATCCGGAGTGAGGACGCTGCTCCCGGCATCAACGAGAGCACCGGCGATGTTTCTGACCATGTGGTAGAGAAAGCCTTCGCCGGTGACGTAGATCCAGATGAGGGGCCCCACTTTCCGAAGGCGGATCTCATGGACAAGCCGCACGGGATCGGAGGGGACGGCGTTGTTCCCACGGAAGGACGTAAAGTCGTGACGACCTTCCAAGACTTTGGCGGCTGCTTCCATTTTCGCAAGGTCGAGCTGTTTCCCGGTGCGCCAGATGGTGCGCACGAGGAAGGGCGAGGCTTCGCGGCTCTCGGTCAATAGGTAGCCGTAGGTCTTGCCGAAGTTGCGGCGGCGGACGGAGAAGTCTTCGTCCATCTCCCGACTTTGGCGGACGCGGATATCGCGCGGAAGGAGGGCATTCATGGCGTGGACAAATCGGTCTTGCGGAATGCGAGACTCGGTGTAGAAGGTACACTCCTGCCCATAGGCATGGACGCCGGCATCGGTGCGGGCGACGAAGTAAATAGTTGTCTTCTTTCCAGTCAGCTGAAGGAGTGTATTCTCAAGCATTTCCTGCACGGTCATGCGGGTGGGCTGGCGCTGGAAGCCGGCATAGTTTGTTCCTTCGTAGGAAACGGTGATCCAGATATTTCGCATGGGATGATCCTTCGGGAAAAATAGTGGCTAGTGGCTAGTGACTGGGGATTAGGGATTAGGAGTTCCCCTTAATTGCGTTTGAAAGAGGTTCAGCAGGTTCTATAGGTAGGGCGGGGATGGTGCGGCGCATAAAAATCAGAAGCGCCGCGAAATTTTGATAGCGCTTCGCGCCGTCATCTCGAGCGTAGCCGAGAGATCTTCCTTGCAGAACGGTCAGCGTACCAATTTCGCTATTTCGATCACCGCTCATTTCTAATCCCTAGCTACTCATCCCTGCTTTCAAACTTCAGGATTCCATGTGGCTAACCCCACGCCCCATTCTATCTCATGACTACATACAGCGCGATGAGGGCGCCGGTCACGAGGGCAATGGCGATGAAGGCATTTCTATCCCGCCATGTATAGGAGAGCTGGTGCATCTTGGTACGTCCTTCGCCGCCGCGATAGCAGCGGGCTTCCATGGCGGTCGCGAGGTCGTCGGCGCGGCGGAAGGCAGAGATGAAGAGCGGGACAAGGAGCGGGATCATGTTCTTGGCGCGCTGCCAGAGATTGCCGTTCACAAAGTCAGCGCCTCGGGAGGACTGGGCTTTCATGATGCGGTCAGTTTCTTCCAAAAGTGTCGGGATGAAACGAAGCGCGATGGTCATCATCATGGCGAGCTCGTGCGCGGGTACCCCGAAGCGACGGAATGGCATCAGGAGGTCTTCGATACCGTCGGTCAGGACGATCGGGCTCGTGGTATAGGTGAGAAGCGAGGAGAAGGCGATGAGGAAGACGAGGCGCAGTGTCATGACGATGCCGTTCCTGATGCCTTCTTCGCTGATGTGGATGAATTTCCACGAAAAGATTTCCGTCCCCGGGGTGGTGAGGATGTGGATGAGCATGGTGAAAACAAGGATCACCCAGAGGGGCTTGATGGCCTTCCAGATCATTTTCGCAGGTACGCCGGAGAGGGCGATGGCAAGGAAGGTGAAGCCAGCGACGACTACGTAGGAATACAGGTTGTTCGCGAGGAAAATCGCGACGATGAAGATCATGGTACAGAGGATCTTCGCACGGGGATCCATCTGGTGCAGGTACGAATGGCCGGGATAGTACTGGCCGAGGGTCATATCAGTGAGCATGTGTCTTACCTCCCAGCATCTTTGCCATTTTTTCTACGGCTTCTTCGGTCGTTTTTGCCTCTTCCGGCACGGGGATGCCCTTCTCTTTCAGGTAGAGGAGGGTCTGCGTGAGGGGCGGAGCGTCGACGCCGCAGGCCTTGAGCTCTTCTCTGTGGTGGAGGAAGATATCCATCGGCTCGCCGTCCAGCACAAGGCGGCCTTTGTGCATGACGAGAAGGCGGGTCGCCAGGCGTGCGATGTCATCCATATTATGCGAGACGAGGATGACGGAGAATACGCCTTTCTTGTACCAGCTCTGGATGCGGGAGAAAATTTCCCGCCGCCCGATGGGGTCAAGGCCTGCCGATGGTTCGTCCAGAATAAGGAAATCCGGGTGCATCGCGATGACGCCGGCAATGGCGACGCGGCGCTGCTGCCCGCCGGAGAGGCGGAAGGGCGAGCGGCCTGCAAAGGTGTCGTAGTCAAGACCGGCAAATTTCATAGCGCTTTTCACGCGCTTTCCGGCCTCTTCTTCATCACACCCCAGATTCATCGGCCCGAAGGCGATGTCTTTAGCGACGGTTTCTTCGAAAAGCTGGTGCTCCGGGTACTGGAAAACCATGCCGACCGAGTGGCGCTTGGCGACGGCGGCTTTGGATTTCTCGGCAAGGTCGACACCATCGATGGTGACTTTGCCGCAGGTCGGATGGATGAGCCCATTCAGGTGCTGGATGAGTGTCGATTTCCCGCTCCCTGTATGACCGATAATGCCGATGAATTCTCCTTTTTCGATGGTGAGATCGACATCATCCAGGGCCGTCTTTTCAAATGGCGAGCCCTTGCCATAAATATAACTTATATGTTCGACGCGTATGGACATAGTGCTTCTCCCAGCTCCTCATCTGTCATGCAATCTTCAGGAATCTCGTAACCTTTTTTCCGAAGCCCATGGGCAAGGTCGGCAGCGACCGGAACATCGAGCCCCATGGCCGTCAGCTTGTCTGCCTGCGAGAAGACTTCGCGTGCTGTCCCCTGCATCTGGAGCTTCGTGCGATCGACGACCAGCACATGATCCGCCGTCACGGCTTCCTCCATGAAATGGGTGATCAGCACGATGGTGATCCCTTCCGAGCGGTTCAGCTCATGGATGGTATCCATGACTTCCTTGCGTCCCAGAGGGTCGAGCATCGCCGTCGGTTCGTCCAGGACGATGCAGTCCGGATGCATCGCGAGTACGCCGGCGATGGCGATCCTCTGCTTCTGTCCGCCGGAGAGCATAGCCGGTGAATGCGTGCGGTAGGCGCTCATGCCGACTTTTTCCAGCGCGTAGTCCACGCGCTTTCGGATCTCTTCTGCGGGTACACCCAGATTCTCCGGGCCAAAGGCGACGTCTTCTTCGACGATGGCCGCGACCAGCTGGTTATCCGGATTCTGAAAGACCATGCCGACCTTTTGCCGGATGTCCCAGATATGCTCCATGTCGCTGGTTTTCATGCCTTCTACGATGACCTCGCCCGCCGTCGGAAGATACAGGGCATTGAGATGCCTTGCGAGTGTAGACTTGCCGCTCCCATTTGTGCCAATGATGGCGGTGAAGGATCCCCTCGGGATCGTGCAGGTCACATCCGACAGCGCGTCGAATGTCTTCCCGTCCTCCGTCTCGAAGGTATGTGTCAAATGACGGATGTCGAAGAGGATCTCTTTCCCATCCTGTGTCATATTTTCTTCCATATGTCCTCTTTCCTTAGAGTAAAACAGGAAGCGGGCAGAGATCCTCCCCGCCACCTGGTGCTAACCGGGATAACAATGATACTTAATAATAACAAATATGGTTCTTCATAGTCAATTTATATTGTATCGATAGATATGTATATTGTCAATTTATTTCTATCACTACAGTCGACAATAAAAAGGCTTTAGCTTTTTCCAGTTGCGAGAACGGCTATGTGAAGAGGGGAAGCGCAGAAGATGTCACCAGCGGGGACGCCGTGTTTCCCCAGTCCCCAGCCCCCTTCTCTCATGCTATAATAGGGACATGCAAAAGGAGTCAATCATCTATGTCACAAACATTTTATGCCGCACTCGTTTTGGCCGGCGGCGCTTCCTATGGTATCATTTCCACACTCGTCAAGCTCTCCTATCGGTCGGGCTTTTCTATCAATGACGTCTCTTCCATCCAGTATTTTCTTGGATTTCTTCTGCTCTGGACCATCTGGCTTCTCCGCGTGCGGAGATTCCCCGCGAAAAAGACCGCATTGGCCTTTCTCCTGACCGGTATTCCGCTCTCAGGCACCACAATGCTCTACAACCACGCGCTGGAGACCCTGCCCGCTTCGCTCGCCGTCATCTTCCTTTTCCAGTCCATCTGGCTCGGCACGCTCGCCGAGTGCGTGATCCGACGGGAGAAGCCCACCCGCATCCGTCTCCTTTCCATCGCGATCGTCCTCGCAGGCACTGTACTGGCCGCGGGCGTGGTCGGAAGCGCTGCCGCTTTTCCCCTCTCCATCGGCATGCTTTGGGGATTTGCTGCCGCGATTTCCTACACCACCGGCCTTCTCTGCATGAACCGCATCGGGCGAGGCATCCATCCCATCACCAAAAGCGCCCTCATGGTAAGCGGCGCGCTCGTGATGGTTCTTCTCTTTCTGCCGCCCGACCTGCCGGTATCGCCCGCGCATTTTGCCTCTATCCTTCCCTACGGAATTCCCCTCACCCTCTTCGGTGTCTTCCTCCCGCCGCTCCTCTTTAGCAGCGGGATGCCGCACATCTCCCCCGGCCTCGGCAGTCTTCTCGCTGCCAGCGAGCTCCCCGCCGCCCTCTTCTTCTCCTTCCTGCTTCTCGGCGAATCGATCTCCTTCCTGCAGATCATCGGCATCGTCATGATCCTTTTCGGAATCTGGCTGGGGAACAGGAAACATGTAGTATAATGAAAGAAAATGATTCACCAAGGAGGCCCTATGAAGAAATACTTTTTCTTTGATATCGACGGCACGCTGACCACGCCGCTTACTGCCGACTACCCCGACAGCACAAGAGAAGCCATCCGACGCCTCCAAAAGGCAGGGCACTTCGTCTCGCTGGCGACCGGACGCATTCAGGCAGATGCCTGGCAGGTCGCGTGTGACCTTGGCATCACAGCCGCTGTCTCCGATGGAGGAAATGCGGTCACCATAGACGGCAAGATCCTCTATGATGAAGGTCTTGCACTTGAAGACTGTTTCGCGATGCTCTCTGCCATCGACTGCGAGAAGCATCCCTGGGCGCTTGCGATCAGAAATGAGAAATACCGCATCACGACCACGAATAGCTACCTTGAGAAGGTGAAAGACCGCTACTACAAGACGGAAGTGGACCCCGCTTTTGATTTTCACACCGCCTCCGTCATCCACAAGATCTTCATCGCCTGCAGCAAGCAGGAGGAAGCGGAGATCCCCTTAGGCCCACTCCCTCACGTCTGGTTCCGTGCGGATACCATGCTCATCGAGCCTATCCATAAGGAGCACGGCATCAAGGAGCTTCAGCGCCGCTTCGCCATTCCGGATGAAGACATCGTTGTCTTTGGCGACGGCATGAATGACCGCACCATGTTCCGCCCCGAATGGTTCTCCATCGCCATGGGAAATGCCAAGCCACAGCTCAAGGAAAAATCCAAGTACATCACCAGCCGGGCCGATGAAGACGGCATCTATGAAGCATGCAGGCGGTTTGGATGGATTTGAAAAAGCAGCCCCGGGCTGCTTTTTTTAGTGAGGAATGAAAAGTGGTGGTGCGGCGCTTTATGAAGTCAGCGCCGCACCACCACTTTTCTCATTTTGAGAGGAACCACACTACATGAGCGTCGCTCATACCATCTTGCATAAAAAAAGAGAAGCGACATGCGCCGCTTCCAAAGGGGTTGGAGCTGGTTGGGCTCCGTAATGAGAACCTGTATAATAGCTTTCGTAGAAAGTTATTACCAAAGAGAGGGAGCCAGGATGGCATTCCCTGATGCCATCCTGACAGAAGGACGATAACGTCCCAAGGAGGTCGAGTCAGCCGGATAGGCCGGCCAAGAGTGGAGGAAATATCCTCCTATAGGAACTTCCCTAAGGGAAGGATCTGTAAAAGGGGGCGATGATTCCATTTCCCTGTTGAAACCATCGCTGAAGGGAGATGAACCATGGGGAACGAAAACCCCACAGGTATATGTAAACCTCAGATACTGAGGAATACATCATATATAGTCACTTCCGAAGAAGTATTCGTAGAAGGGGTGGTGATGATCATTTTCCCAAAAGAAATGAAATTTCTTTATGACCATCACCGGAAAGGAGATGAACCATGGAGAAAAATCCCCACAGGTATATGTAAAGCCCGAAGGCATTACATCGATAGTATCGCTGATATCCACATACAGGGATGCTCCGAACCATCAAGACCGGATTCCGGATAAGCTCGGAAGACCTTTAGTGACATCAGCCTTTGCGAAAAGACGAGAAGTTCCGTCGACCTACTCGGAGAATAGTGTTCCCTGTCACCATCCTCAGCAAAAGGGGCTCTGCTTCATTGATCCTCATCATGACGCAGAAGGAAATCAAAAAATCCACCCTTTTGGATAGAAAAAGGGTGGAATATGCACGTCAAAAGGACTTGCAGTCAAGCACACCTTCCTATCGCTCGTAGGTCAAACGGTTGTACAAAACAGGCAGTTCTCCTGACTCTGCTTCCTCGCTCCTCCAGCCTTCCCGATCTCCTCAAATCAGTGACTTCGTTGGATTCGCTCTGCATTACAGTGGCGGGACCGTGCCGGTCTTTCACCGGTCTTCCCTATTAAGCCCTACAGGGCACCTGTTTTCTTATGAAGTTATTCAAGTACCGAAATCCCCATTAAAAAACCTCTTTGCACGAACGCAAAGAGACATCTATAAAGACATCCCCTTCCCATCGCTCGTGGGTCATAACGGTGATCCAAGATAAGCAGTTCTCCTGACTCTGCTTCCTCGCTTATCCGTCTTCCCGATCTCTCAGTGACATTATGGATTCGCTCTGCATTACAGTGGCGGGACCGTGCCGGCATTTCACCGGTCTTCCCTATTAAGCCTTTAAGGCACTTACCTTTTCTTATTCGGTTAAGTACATGATAGCACCATTTGTCATGCATGTCAATGAGAAATTCATGAATGCGTTTAGGAAATAAATTGAGATGAGACTCTGGTGGCTAGTGACTGGTGACTGTAATGCTGCTTTGGGGCATTGCCACGATCTATACTCTGCGGCGCTCCTATATGCTTATGCACCGCACCACCATTTCGCATTTCTCATTCAAGCGAAACTTTCAAACGCAATCAAAAGACAGCATGCCCACGGGCCAAGGAAACACGGATCCCATCATTGCCAGATCTGATCAGCATTCCCCTAGCCCTGACCCCAAAAGGCGATGTGAAATAACG
>DLZS01000044.1:32887-33184 GCA_003447275.1 Dialister sp. | reverse complement strand
TTTCTCCTTTTACACATCCTTCGTTTATCGGTCTGCAAGGAAGATTTCTCGCTTCGCTCGAAATGACGATACGGGAATCTGATGTCTAGTCCCTGGTGACCAATCCCTAGCCCCTAATCCCCCGCTACCAGTCACTAGCCACTCATTCCTGCTTTCAAACTTTTTGAGGATACCTTTTTCCGTATCGTCATCCCGAGCGCAGCCCTCGATCTTTCTTGCACTCAGGTCGGGATCACATAAGCACTGTACGGAAACGACGCCTAGGTGCTATGTATTTCTCCTTTTACACATCCTTCG
>DLZS01000044.1:27957-32601 GCA_003447275.1 Dialister sp. | reverse complement strand
TACGGGAATCTGATGTCTAGTCCTTGGTGACCAATCCCTAATCCTTAGCCCCTAATCCCTAGCTACTAGTCACTAGTCACTTAGTTCCCGTTTCCATTGTTATTTCCGGAGGCATGCATGAAGTCATTCAATCTGACCCGGTATTCCGTGACGCACCCGATCGGCATTTTTATGATCGTGCTGTTTTTCGTGGTGCTTGGGCTGTACAGCTATTGGCGCATCGGTGTGGAGCTGTATCCGAATATCAATGTGCCCTATGTCATCGTGTCGGTGCGCTATGATGGCGCGGATGCGGAGTCGGTCGAGCAGCAGATCACGAAGCCTTTGGAGGATGCGCTGTCTTCGGTGTCGAATGTGAAGCACATCACGTCGAAGTCGCGCACGGGGCGTTCGGATGTGACGCTGGAGCTGAATTTCGATGCGAATGCGGATGCGGCGGCGATCGATGCTTCGGAGAAGGTGAACCGTATCCGCAGGAAGCTGCCGGATGATGCGGATGATCCTGTCGTGGAGAAGCGCGATATGGATGCGGCGCCGATCATCGATCTGGCGGTACTGTCGAGCCATCCGCTGGATGAGATGTATTCCATGGCGGATAATACCTTCACGAATGATTTCACGAAGGCAGACGGTGTATCGGATGTGGAGCTGCACGGGGGGCGAAGCAAGGAGATCGCGGTGAAGGTGGACCGCGACAAGCTCGCCTACTACGGCATCACGATGAATGACATCATTTCTACTTTGAAGAAGGAGAATAAGCTGGCTCCGGCGGGCTCGTCCTACACGGATACGCGCCAGACGCAGATCCGTCTCTCGGCGCAGTATGATACGGTGGAGGATATCCGCAAGATCCATCTCACCTGCAGAAATGGCGCGGTGATCCCGATCTCCGCGGTGGGCGAGGTCGTGCGTCAGGACCAGAGGGTGTCGCGCTTTGCGCGCATCAATGGACAGGATGCCATCGGGATTTCCATCTATAAGAACAGCAATGCCAATCTCGTCTCGACGGCAGATGGTGTGATGAAGGTCTTGGAGAATATGCGGGCGGAGTATCCGGACTATCAGTTCGTCGTAGTGAATGATTCGGCGGACTACGTGCGCACGGCGCTCCATAATACGCTTTCGACGCTCATCGAAGGGCTCATCACGACGGGGCTCGTGCTCTTCTTCTTCCTGCGCGGCTGGCGCTCGACGGCGTCTGTCATCATCGCGATCCCGACGTCGCTCATTTCCACGTTCTTCGTCATGTACATGGCAGGCTTTTCCTTCAATATGATGTCGCTCATGGGGATGACGCTCTGTGTAGGGATCCTCGTCGATGACTCGATCGTTGTTTTGGAGAATATCCACCGCCATCTGGCCAAGGGGGAGGATGCAAAGGAGGCGGCGGTAACAGGGCGTATGGAGATCGGCATGGCCGCCATTGCGATCACGCTCTGTGATGTGGTGGTTTTCCTCCCGATCGCTTTCATGTCGAGCATGACGGGGCAGTTTTTCAAGCAGTTCGGTCTCACGATCGTTTTTGCTTCTCTCTTTTCCCTGTTCATCTCCTTCACGCTGACACCGATGCTGGCATCGAAATTTTTCAAGAACGGCGTGCATGTCCCGGATACGAAGCTCTGGCGCACGGTAGAGAAGATCGAGCAGAGGATGGAGGATGCATACGGTGTGGCCATCGCCTGGAGCTTTAGGCATAAGAAGAAGCTCTTCGGCGGTGTGGCCATCGCCTTCTTCCTTTTCATGGCGATGGTGCCGCTCGGCTGGATCGGGATGGAGTACATGCCGCGCACGGATGAGAGCGGCTTCAATGTGAAGATCCAGCTCCCGACGGATGCGTCTGTCGAGCGCACGGATGCTGTCACGACGAAGCTCGAGAGCTACCTTGCCGAGGTGCCTGAGGTGAAGTCCTACATGGCGATGGTCGGCGGGGGCAGCGGGGTGAATTCCGGCCGTATCCGCGTCTCTCTTGTCGATCGGCAGGATCGCAGCCGTGATATCTGGTCTATCACAAACGAGATGCGCACATGGATCGATGACAATATCACAGACGGCGATGTCCGCATCAAGGAGGATCAGGCGTCTGTCTCCGGTACTGCCGGCGGCGGTCTGGGAAATGGCGGGGGCGCCTTCCGTCTGGAGCTGCGCGGCAATGACATGGCTGATCTTATCCGTGCCTCCGAGATGGCGCAGCAGATGCTGAAGAGCGGCGCCTACGGCGTGACGGATGTCAGCTGTACGTATCAGGAGGGGCTGCCGGAGATCTCCCTCATCCCTGACCGTGAGAAATTGAAACACTACGGCGTCACGGTCGGCTCTCTCTATGACACGCTGTCGTCCGCGATCAGCGGCGCAGGCGCGGGCGTCCTGTCGAATGATCCGCAAAATAACGGCAATGACACGGATATCAATGTTTATTTCAAGGGCGGAGAGTCGTACAGGATAAGTGATCTGGCGGCGATCCCGATCAAAGGGCAGGCAGGCATCGTCCGCATGTCTGATGTGGCAGAGCTCAGGGATGAGACGGGGCCGATCACCATCCTGCGCACGGACAAGCAGCGCGCTATCATCATCGGCGCGAATCCAGGCGGGCAGGATCTGAACGGGCTTATCGAGCGTTTCACGAAGGATCTCAATCAGACGGGGCTTCCGAAATCGGTGAATTTCCGCTTCTCCGGACAGGCTGACAGCATGCGTGAGAGCTTCATAGAGCTGTTGTCGGCGCTTCTCATGGGGATGCTCCTCGTGTACATGATCCTCTCCGTCCTCTATGAATCGGTGAAGACCTCTTTCATCCGCATGTTCTCGCTGCCTTTCGGTCTGATCGGCTCGCTTCTCTTCCTCTTCCTTATGAATGATACCATCAATATTTATTCCATGATCGGGATCATCGTCATGGATGGCGTGGTCGCGAAGAATGGCACGCTGCTCCTTGACTATACGCTGACGCTCATGCATCAGCACGGCATGGCGGCGAAAGAGGCTGTCATAGCGGCCGGTCGCGCGCGTCTGCGCCCGATCTTCATGACGACCTTCACCATGATCGTCGGCATGCTCCCGACAGCCCTCGCGCTGACGGCCGGATCGGAGACACGAAGCTCTATGGCTTGGGTCATCATCGGCGGCCTCATCACCTCGACACTTTTCACGCTCCTCGTCATCCCGATGATCTTCCTTTTCTTCCAGAGAGAGAAGTGACTGGTGACTAGTGACTAGGGACTAGGAATTAGTAGCTAGGGATGAGTGGCTAGGGATTAGGTTTGCGATACGAGAGAACCGCTAGTTTCAAATCTCCGCGGCGCTTCTATATTTTTATGCGCCGCACCACCATTTCTCATTTCTAATTTCTAATTTCTCATTCAAGTGAGGCTTTCATCCCCAATCAAGGGGCGACCCGCCCCTTGGGCTAACCCTGAACCCGCCCCCCTTTTTGTGGTACAATATGACCAGAAGAATGACACGATCATGATGAGGAGGTGTTTCTATGAGATCATGGAAGAAACGCAGTATCTCTGCGGCTCTGGCGCTCACTTGTGTGGCGGCGCCCATGGCGTATCCGATGACAGCGTATGCGGCGTCGACGGCAGAGAAGATCCTGTATGGTGCGGCGGCGATGGTTTTCATTTCCAGCTACTACTCCAGAATGGATGATCACAACCAGCTGCAGCTGCTGGATCAGTGCCAGCAGGAGACGGGCGTCTATGACTCGGCGGAAGCGGATAACCGCGTACAGACCGTGTACCAGAATCTGAAGGATACGGGGCATGTGCTGCGTGATTACAAGGTCTACGTTTCACCGAGCGAGGACATCAATGCGTTTGCCAGCTTGGGCGGTGTGCTCTGCGTGAATAAGGGGACGCTCGATGCGATGGATGATGATGAGCTGGCCTACGTCATGGCGCATGAGATCGCTCACGGCGAGAAGCGACACAGCGTGAGCGGCCTCAAGAAGCGCGTGGGACTGGTGACGGCGCTGAATATTTATCTCGGAGACGCCTCGTATGGCGAGTACCTTCTGGGAAATATCGCGGCGAACTATGTATCGAATGCGGTCTTTACCAAGGATCAGGAAAAGCAGGCGGATGACTGGGGCTTCCAGTACCTTGTCGAAGCGGGCTATAACCCGGGAGGCGGTGCGGCGTCCATGGAAGTGCTGCGCGCGAAATACGGCGAGAGCTCGCCGTCAGGCATCAAGGCGGTCCTTGCCCCGGGCAATCACCCCAAGACCAGTGACCGCATCCATAAGAATCTCAAATGGATGAATGCGTACTCCGGCAAGCATGTCGAGGTCAAGGATGACTGGATCGTGGTGAATGGGGAGAAAGCGTTCTCACCCGCCCAGGACAATGCGTACAGCCAGAAGGAGCGTCTCTATCTCACCGCGGGCAAGCTCGTGAAGCTCTATCACGCAGGGCATGTCCCCGATGCCGTCCTCGAGGGAGATCGGATCTGCTGCGGAAATACGGTCATTTACGAGCTGTCCTCCGAAGAGGATGGCAGAGCCTATACCGAGGCGCTGAATCGGGGGATCCGGAAGGATCGCGGTGAACGTGTCGTCAGTGATTTTGATATCGATCAAAGAGTGAAGAAGGACGCTGGGAACTAGTGGCTAGTGACTAGGGATTAGGGATTGGTCACCAGGGACTA
>DLZS01000044.1:23870-27640 GCA_003447275.1 Dialister sp. | reverse complement strand
CGAAGGATGTGTAAAAGGAGAAACACATAGCACCAAGGCGTCGTTTCCGTACAGTGCTTATGTGATCCTGACCTGAGTGCAAGAAAGATCGAGGGCTGCGCTCGGGATGACGATACTGAAAAGGGTATCCTCAAAAAGTTTGAAAGCAGGGATGAGTGGCTAGGGATTAGGAGCTTCGAGTGACTAGTGACTGGTGACTTGAATACTGCCTTCGGGCATCGCCCTATATATACTCGCGGCGAAGCTGCCACCTTCATTCCTCATTCCTAATTTCTCATTTAAGCAAAGATTTCATCCACAATCAGTGGACGGCACGCCCCCACGAGGCTAACCCTGAACCTTGCACCTTTATTTTCAAAGGACGATTTCCATGAAAAAATTACTATCCATTTTACTTCTGTTGCTTATTGTTTGCGGCTGCGGGCTGGGCGCGCTCATCTGGGTGACACCGCCGCCGCCCACACCGCCTATGATCGCGCCGCCGCCTCCTTCGAAGGCAGTCTCGGCTGCGCTGATCGATGGGAATACGGGAGAGGTGCTGGCGGATAAGGAAGGGAGTCTGCGTATCTATCCGGCAAGTACGACGAAGATCCTGACCTGTATCATTGCGCTCGAAGAGGGCAAGGCGAAGCTGGACCAGAATGCGGTGATCTCTCCGCGCGCGATGGCGCAGGATGGCACGAACATCGGCCTTAGGCCGGACATGCCGCTCTCGCTTCACCAGCTGCTGTATGGGATGATGCTGATCTCCGGGAATGATGCGGCGGTGTCTGTCGCAGAGACGGTGGGCGGCTCGTATGGTCGTTTCATCGAGATGATGAATGAAAAGGCAGCTTCTATCGGTGTGCATGATTCCCATTTCGCAAATCCGAATGGTCTTACGGATCCGAACCACTATACGACGGCCTATGATATGGCGAAGATCGCGGCGTATGCGATGAAGAATCCTGATTTCCGTGACATCGTGAAGCGTCCTGTGTATCCGATGACTTATCGGAATGGGGTCTATCGCAATGTGGAAAACCGCAATGAATTTCTGACGAGCCATTATGAAGGGGCGAATGGCGTGAAGACGGGCATGACGGAAGCGGCGGGCGATTGTCTCGTCGCTTCCGCGGAGCGCGATGGCCGTCTCATGATCGTGGCACTCTACGATGATACGGATCGCTGGAAGGAAGCCCGGACATGGCTGGACTATGGCTTTGCGGAAGCGGAGAAGAAGGCGGAGTATGAAAGAAAGCTCGCTGCAGAGCCGAAGGTGTACAAGCTGGTGAACCAGCTCTTAGGGAGGGAGCCTCGTGACTAGGAGAAGGAAATCGCCGTTTCTGGTACGGCTTTTCCCGCACAGCCCGTTCCTGCGTGTCCTTTTCGTCATCGTGGTTCTTCTCTCGCTCTACATCGTCTTGCACAGCGGGTATCATTTCTATCAGATCCGCCAGCAGGAGACGCTGCTTTTGGAGGAGAAGGAGAGGCTGTCCAAGGAGAAGGCGGAGCTTGCAAAGAAGCGCGAGGATCTCAAGGATGACGGACAGCTTGAAAAGAAGGCTCGTCAGGAGCTCGGTCTTGTGAAGCCCGGAGAAGTGCCTTATGTGAGATGAGACTTTGGGAGATCGGGAGAGATCAGACCGCGGAGCATGGTTTTCAAACGGAAGCAAAGGGCTGTCCACGGCCCCGTTCCTATTGCTATTCCTTAGAAAATCACGTATAATTTAATTCGTATTTATATCGCAGGCATTGGGGAGGCGGATGCCGTTTCCCAGAGAGGATTTTGTTGTTAGATGGCTTTAGAAGTCGGAAGTATCGTGGAAGGTACCGTTTCAGGGATCGCGAAATTTGGTGCGTTTGTGGAGCTGCCGGAAAACAAGGTGGGTCTGGTTCATATTTCAGAAGTCGCCAATGAATACGTGAGCGATGTGGCTCAGTATCTCAAGGTGAAGGATACGGTGAAGGTGAAGGTCATCTCCATCGATGCAAAGGGCAAGATCGCGCTTTCTGTCAAGCAGGCGCAGCCGAAGACGGAAGAAAAGAAGGAGGCACGTTTTCCGAAGAAGGAAGGAAGCGAGCATCGTTTCCAGAGAAAAGAAGGCTTCGAGGGAAGAGCTCCTCTGCATGAAGCGCCGCGTATGACCGAGCGCCGTCCGTTTGCTGGCGGTTATCGTTCGCAGCGTCATGAAGCCCCTGCTTCTTTTGAAGACAAGCTGAACCGTTTCCTGAAGGACAGCGATGAACGGCTTCTGGATCTGAAGAGAAATGTAGAATCCAAACGGGGCGGTCGCGGCGGCCGCCATTCTGACTGAGCATGAGAGGAGATGTAACGGGATGAGTTATGTCTCCTTTTTGCATGACGAGAGTGTCTAACATCTCTCGTTGACCGAATGCCACAAAGTGAGAAGTGAGGAGTGAGAAGTTAGGAGTTAGGAGTGGTGGTGCGGCGCAAAATAATAGAAAGCGCCGCGAGTAGGAATCCGATTTTTCTAAATTTCGCGGCGCTTCTTTATTTGTGCGCCGCTCCTTCACTTCTCACTTCTCACTCCTAACTCCTCACTTTACGTAAAGTTTTGAAAGACAGATGAAAGAAGTGCTTGCTGCACCATTTCAAGGAGGCTCTTATGCGCGCGATCATTGATATCGGAACGAATTCGGTCCGTCTTTTGATGGCAGAGAAGGATGAAAAGGGGGAGTGGAAGATCCTCCGGAAAGAACTTCGCAGCACCAGGCTGGGGGAAGGCATGACGGATAAGGCGACCATTGGTCAGGGGGCAAAGGAAAGGACGCTCTCTGCCGTGGGGGAATTTACCGCCATGGCCAAGCTCGAAGGGGCGAAGGATATCTTCGCCTATGGTACGTCCATCATGCGCGATGCGTCGAATGGGGAGGAATTCGCTGATGAAGTGACGGCAGCCTTCGGCGTGCCTGTCCGCATTCTTTCGGGGAAGGAGGAAGCGTACTATAGCTACATCGGCGCGGCCGGGACGTCCGGTGTCATCACGTCCGTCGTCGATATCGGCGGCGGCTCGACAGAGATCTGCGTGGGATTCGGCACTGATGTCGGAGCGCGCCACAGCTTCCGCCTCGGGTGCGTGCGCTGCTCGAAGCAGTTCGATACCACCACGGCCAGAGGCCGCGGTGAGCTGAAGAAGCATTGCTTCACGCTTTTCCGTGAGACGGATCTCATGGAGTCCATGCGGAATGTCAAGCGCTGGATCGGTGTCGGCGGGACTGTCACCTCACTGGCTTCGATGCTGCAGGAGCTCGAAGTGTATGATTCGTCGAAGGTGCAGGACTACGTGATCCATCCCGAGGATGTGTCGGAGATCCTCGAAAAATTATCCCAAATGTCCTATGATGACAAGTGCCATATGAAAGGCCTCTTGCCATCCCGCGCCGATATCATCGTGGCGGGCGTCGTCATCCTAGACAGCCTCATGGAGTACTTCGCGCTCTCGGAGATCACGGTGAGCGACCGCGATCTCTCCGAAGGATTGCTCGATGCAGATGTCATCTCACCGACAGAAAAGTAAGGGGTGACTAGTGACTAGTGACTAGTGACTAGTGACTGGGGATTAGACTAGGAGACTGGGAGACTTGGAGACATCAGACTCTTGCGTTGTCATTTCGAGCATAGCGAGAAATCTTTCTTGCAGACCGATAAACGATGGATGTGCGAAAGCAGGGATGAGATACCTCAAGTGACTGGTGACTTGAATGCTGCTTTCGGGCATCGCCCTATAAATATTCGCGGCGCAGCCGCCACCTTCATTCCTAATTCC
>DLZS01000044.1:21898-23601 GCA_003447275.1 Dialister sp. | reverse complement strand
ATTCCTAATTCCTAATTTCTAATCCCCAATCCCCAATCCCCAATCCCCAATCCCCAATCCCTAATCCCTAGCTACTAGTCCCTAGCTACTAGTTCCAAGTCCCTGTTTTCCCAGGAGCGAACTATGAAAAAACAATCATCTCCTTTTATCGCGAAGATCCTCTCCTTTGCGCGGGAAAAGAAATTATGGCAGCGAGGGGAGCGGATCCTCGCTGCGGTGTCCGGCGGGCCGGATTCGCTCGGGCTCCTGCTCTTTCTGCATGACATCGCAGAGCAGGAAGGGCTCTCTGTCGGCTGCTGTCTCGTGCAGCATCATTTGCGCGAGGAGGCAGAGGAAGAGGCACGGTATGTGGAGCGCATCTGTGAGCGGCTTGGGATCCCCTTCTTTCGCAGGGATGTCTATGTCGAGGAGAAACGGCGCTTAGGCGGCGGCTCCGTCGAGACGGTGGCGCGCACGCTCCGCTATGAGGCGCTCAGGGAAGTGCAGAGGGAAGCGGGGTATACCGTGATCGCACTCGCGCATCATGCAGACGATCAGGCCGAGACGATACTTTTTCACCTGCTGCGCGGGAGCGGCGTGCGCGGTCTGTCGGGCATGGCGCCAAAGCATGAGGAGCTGATCCGTCCCTTCCTCACGGTCACGAAGAAGGAGATCGAAGATTTCCTCACTGCCTTTCCGTATGCGCCCTGCCATGATGCCACGAATGATGAGCTGGATGCGACGCGAAACCGCATTCGTCACCAGCTTCTCCCCGAGATGCTTTCCTATAATCCAAATCTGGTAGAGACGCTCCTGCATACGGCGGATATCCTTCGAGGCGAGGATGCCTGGATGGAGGAGGCAGCAGAGACCTGGCTCACTTCTCACGGGAAAGAGGGAAGCCTCGAGAAGGACGCCTTCCGCGCGCTTCCCCTCGCGATGCGGCGGCGTGTCCTCCGGCGGATGCTTATGCACATGGGCGAGGGTTCCTCTGATTTTGAAAGCCTTTCGCGTCTCGCTCTTCTCGCAGAGAACGGCGAGACGGGGAAGCTCACTTCGACGGCGCATGTGATGATGGAGATCGGCCGGCGCTGTCTCTATTTCTACAAAGGCAATACCAAAAAGCAGGAGGAGAACGGTCTTTTCCTTCTCGCAAAGCATTTTTTTGAAAAGTTCACCCAAAAAGATGTGGATAAACAGCAAGAGATGGCTATAATAAGTGGCAAGGACCGCGCAGACACGCTTTGGCACATGGAGGCCGTGCAACTTGGAAAGCCGCCGGAGCATCCGGCTCGTAACCAATACCTGCTGGATGCTGAAAAGGTCGGGGAGGTCAGGCTTCGTATGCCAAGACCGGGCGAGCGCATGGCGGCGCTGGGGATGGATGGGACGAAGTCTATCAAGCGCATCCTGCAGGACGCCGGCATCCCCGCTGCCCTCCGACCGTATTGGCCCGTTGTGGCTGATGAAAAAGAGATTTACTGGACCTGTCTCCTCCGCGGCAGTCGATACGGCCGTGTGACGAAGGAGACCAAAAAATACCTGCTGCTGACGGTCTGGTTTGGGCGGAAATGAGTGACTGGTGACTAGTGACTGGTGACTAGGGAGTGACTAGTGACTGGTGACTAGGGAGTGACTAGTGACTGGTGACTGAAATGCTACTTTCGGGCATCACCCTATTTATACTCCTCGGCGCTTCCAGATTTTTATGCGCCGCACCACCA
>DLZS01000044.1:20907-21639 GCA_003447275.1 Dialister sp. | reverse complement strand
GCACCACCATTTCGCATTTCTCATTTCTAATTTCTCATTCGAGCGAAACTTTCACTCGCAATCAAGGGGCAGCACGCCCCATGGACTAACCTCGATTTATACTTTTTACTTCACATTTCATTGACAGGAGAATATCATGGAAAATTTATCGAAAGACATCAAAACCGTACTTGTGACGAAAGAGCAGATCGCAGCAAAAGTGAAAGAGCTCGGCGCGCAGATCACGAAAGACTACGAAGGAAAGGATGTCGTACTTGTCGGCATTCTGAAAGGGGCGATGCCTTTCCTCTGTGACCTGATGCGCTCGATCGATCTGCCGGTCACTCTCGATACCATGTGCGTGTCGAGCTATGGCAACAGCACCGTATCGAGCGGGCATGTCAAGATCAAGAAAGACCTTGACAAGGACATCCGCGGTAAGCATGTCATCGTGGTCGAGGATATCATCGACACCGGCATCACCATGTCCCACCTCGTGCCGCTCCTGAAGGAGAGAGGCGCGGCCTCGGTGGAGCTTGCCATTTGTCTCAATAAGAAGGAACGCCGCGAAGCGGATGTATATGTGAAGTATGTCGGTTTTGAAATTCCGGATGAATTCATCGTCGGCTATGGCTGCGACTACGCAGAAAAATACAGAAACCTCCCTGACGTCTGCGTGCTGGATCATAAAGTCTATACGAAGGCGTGACTGGTAGCTAGGGATTAGTGGCTAGGGATTAGGTTTGCGATACG
>DLZS01000044.1:20436-20699 GCA_003447275.1 Dialister sp. | reverse complement strand
TTTCAAACCTCCGCGGCGCTTCTATATTCTTATGCGCCGCACCACAAATTTGAAAGTAGCAGGGATTAGTAGCTAGGGGTTAGGAGTCTCGAGTGACTGGTGACTGGTAGCTAGGGATTAGGGATTGGGGATTAGGATTCCCACGTGACAGGTGACTTGAATACTACTTTCGGGTATCGCCGTTTACAAGAATCAGCGCTCGGGGGTTGCTGTAAATCGCCTGCTAGAGACGCATTTCCTCACTCTCTTTCATACCGCCAGTG
>DLZS01000044.1:6942-20209 GCA_003447275.1 Dialister sp. | reverse complement strand
GGCACCTTCCCCTCGAGGGGAAGGCTAATTATATCAAACGGCGAAGCCGCCACTGCACCCCTGAACCCCGAACCCTGAACCTTCTTTTCTTTGTTGCCTTTCCACATACTTATATGCTAAAATTAGATATTATTCAGAACTATCAATCTATGGGGTGAAAAAACCTATTGAATGGGTCGTTTATATTTCACAGGAAATATAGAGAAGGAGGAAAATATTGAATAAATTTGTAAAGAATGTGGCCCTCTATGTGCTTCTGATCATTATAGCGGTCTCCATATTCAATACCTTTGTTCATCCTCAGGAAAAACACTCGGAAATCACCTACAGCGATTTCATTTCGCAGGTCGAGAAGAAGAATGTCGACTCCGTGACGATGACGAACAATTCCATCAGCGGTAAGCTGAAGGACGGCAGCGAATTCGCTACCTATGCACCGGACAATGACGCGCAGCTTCTGCCGAAGCTTTCGGAGGGTGGCGTCATCATCACTGCAAAACCGCCGGAACAGCCGTCCTGGTGGATGAATCTGCTCTCTTCTTTGCTTCCGATCATCATTCTGGTCGGCGTGTGGTTCTGGATCATGAACCAGACACAGGGCGGCGGCGGACGTGTCATGAGCTTTGGCAAGTCCAGAGCGAAGATGACCGCCGAAGGCCAGGTCCATGTGAATTTCTCTGATGTCGCAGGGGAAGACGAAGCGAAGGAAGAACTCTCCGAAGTGGTGGATTTCCTGAAAAATCCGGGTCGCTATACGGCGATCGGTGCGAAGATCCCGAAGGGCGTGCTCCTCGTCGGCCCGCCAGGGACAGGTAAGACCCTGCTTGCCAAAGCAGTGGCCGGTGAAGCGAGGGTACCATTCTTCTCCATCTCCGGCTCTGACTTTGTAGAAATGTTTGTCGGTGTCGGCGCTTCCCGTGTCCGTGACCTCTTTGCTCAGGCAAAGAAGAATGCACCATGCATCGTATTCATCGATGAAATCGATGCGGTGGGCCGTCAGAGAGGCAGCGGCCTCGGCGGCGGGCACGACGAAAGAGAACAGACGCTGAACCAGCTCTTGGTCGAGATGGATGGCTTCGGCTCGAACGAAGGCATCATCACCCTCGCTGCGACGAACCGTCCGGATATCCTCGATCCGGCGCTTCTGCGTCCGGGCCGTTTCGACCGCCGTGTCGTCGTCGGCCGTCCTGACCTCAGAGGCCGTCTTGCGATCCTGCGTGTCCATGCGAAGAATAAGCCGCTTGAACCGGATGTCGATCTCAATACCATCGCAAAGAAAGTCCCGGGCTTCACAGGGGCCGATCTTGCGAACATGCTGAATGAAGCAGCCCTTCTGGCTGCCCGTCAGAACAGAAAGACGATCTCCATGGCCGATCTGGAAGAGGCCAGCGAAAAAGTCAGCTACGGACCGGAAAGAAAGAGCCATAAGGTGAGCGATGAGGAAAGAAGGATCACCGCGTACCATGAATCCGGCCATGCCATCATGGCGACCCTTCTGAAGGATGCGGATCCGGTGCATAAAGTCACCATCATTCCGCGCGGACAGGCGGGCGGCTACACCATGATGCTCCCGCATGAAGAACGTTCCTTCATCACGAAGTCGCATCTTCTCGCTCAGCTGCGTGTCGCTCTCGGCGGCCGCTGTGCGGAAAAGATCATTTTCAATGAGATTTCCAGCGGCGCCTCCGGCGACCTCCAGCAGGTGACCGGCATCCTCCGCAAGATGATCATGGAATGGGGCATGAGCGATCGACTGGGACCGATGATCTTCGGCGAACATCAGGAACAGATCTTCCTCGGCAAGCAGCTCGGCTCGGAAAGAAACTACGGTGAGACCGTAGCGACCATCATCGATGAAGAAATGCACAAGTACCTCGACGAAGCGTACAATGATACCATGCAGACACTGATGGACCATATGCCTGTCCTGGAAGCCATGGCGCAGGCGCTCCTCGAAGTGGAAACCATCGATCATAAGCAGGTGGAAAACCTCTTCAAGTATCACTCCCTCTATGCACCGGGAGAAGAACCGAAGAAGGAGGACGACGAAGAGTCTCCGCTTTCGCCGATGCCAAAGGATGAAGGCCCGTAGCCTTCCCTCTATAGCGAATAATACGATAGAGCTTTACAGAACGCTTCCGCTTTGCGGGGGCGTTTTCTTTTGCTTTTTGTAAAAGTTTGAGAACGTTTTACGAATGTGAGACAAAAACGTGGTAACATAAGAGTGATCGGCAGCCGGCGGTCGGAGATCGTATGGGGATCTGGGATCTCACTTTTCGTCATCCGCTGCTGTGGTAAACGGACTTGGTCAGAACCGATCGTTCTTCGGCTGACTCTTACCCATAGATCAAAGGAGTTTTCATGATGACATTAGACGAATTAGCCGTCGGAGAGTCGGCACTCTTACAGACCGTCGGCGGAGAGGGCGCGCTGCGGCAGCATTTTTTGGATATGGGCCTCATCCCCGGAGAAGAGGTGACACTGGTGCGCTTTGCGCCTTTGGGCGATCCCATGGAGATCATGGTGCAAGGCTATGAGCTGACGCTCAGAAAAGACGATGCACGGAAGATCGAAGTGACGAATGTGCATCAGGCAGCGGCGAAAGATAGAAAGCACCTGCGGGTGGAAGCATCCACGTATCTTCATCCCGGTCTCGGTGAGCCCGGCAAGTATCATGAGGAGTCAGCGTACTCGGACGTAAAGCCGATCGAAGGCAGACTGACTTTTGCGCTCGTCGGCAATCAGAACTGCGGCAAGACAACGCTCTTCAACCAGCTGACGGGCTCCAACCAGCATGTCGGCAATTTCCCCGGGGTCACGGTCGATCAGAAGACGGGCGTGATCCGCGGCTATCCGGAGGCAGAGGTAGTGGATCTGCCGGGGATCTATTCCCTCTCTCCGTACACGAGTGAGGAGATCGTCTCTCGTGAATTTATCCTCAAGCAAAAGCCGACGGGGATCATCAATATCGTGGATGCGACGAATCTCACGCGCAATCTGTATCTCACCATGCAGCTGATGGAGCTTGGGATACCGGTGGTGCTTGCGATCAATATGATGGATGAGATGGAAAACAATGGAGGCTCCATCCTGATCAATGAGATGGAGCGGCTCCTGCAGATCCCGGTCGTCCCGATCTCCGCCGTCAAAAATCAGGGGGTGGGCGAGCTCGTGAAGCATGCGATCCATGTCGCACGCTATCAGGAGAAGCCGGGCATCACGGATTTCTGCGATAAGAATGACCACCATGGAGCTCTTCACCGCGCCCTGCATGGCATCATGCATCTCATCGAGGATCATGCGAAAGCGGCTGGCATCCCGCTAAGGTTCGCAGCATCCAAGCTGGTCGAGGGGGATCCTCTCGTGGAGCAGGCGCTCGCTCTGGAGGCCAATGAGAAAGAGCTTTTGCGGCACATTCTCGCGCAGCTTGAAGAAGAGCGCGGCCTTGACTGCGCGGCTGCGATGGCAGATATGCGCTTCCTCTTTATCCGCCGTCTCTGTGAACGGACGGTGGTGAAGCCCCAGGAAAGCAAAGAGCATGCGCGCAGCCAGAAGATCGACCGCATCCTCACGGGGAAGTACACCGCCATCCCGATCTTCATTCTCATCATGGGACTGGTCTTCTTCCTCACCTTTAATGTCATCGGCGCTTTCCTGCAGGACGCTTTGGCAGACGGCATCGATCAGGTGACTGCGTGGGTCGATGCATGGCTCACGGCTGAGGCAGTAAATCCCGCCATCCGCTCGCTGGTGGTGGATGCTATTTTTCAGGGTGTCGGCAGTGTTATTTCCTTCGTGCCGGTGATCGCCGTCCTGTTTTTCTTCCTGTCTCTTTTGGAAGACGGGGGCTATATGGCCCGTATCGCCTTCGTCATGGATAGGCTGCTCAGAAAGCTGGGCCTCTCCGGACGCAGCATTGTGCCGCTCCTTGTCGGTTTCGGTTGCAGCGTACCGGCTGTCATGGCGACGCGTACCCTGCCGTCGGAGCGTGATCGACGCATGACCATCATGCTCATCCCTTTCATGAGCTGCTCGGCCAAGGTGCCGATCTATGCCTTCTTTACGGCGGCATTCTTTCCTCGAAATGGGGCGCTCGTCATGATCGGGCTTTATCTCTTCGGTGTCTGCATGGCGATCCTGACCGCCCTCCTCTTCAAGCGTACTCTTTCCAGAGGGGAACCGGTGCCCTTTGTCATGGAGCTTCCGAATTACCGTATGCCCGGTATGAAAAATGTCCTGCGCCTCATGTGGGATAAGGCCAGAGATTTCCTTGAGCGTGCATTCACGGTCATCTTCGTCGGCACTATCATCATCTGGTTCCTGCAGAACTTTGATGTCCGTCTCAATATGGTGGCGGATTCCCAAGACAGTATCCTCGCCTTCCTTGCCGGTGCTGTCGCGCCTCTCTTTGCGCCGCTCGGTTTTGCAGACTGGAAGCTTTCTACGGCGCTCATCTCCGGATTCATGGCCAAGGAGAGTGTCGTCTCTACCCTGACGGTCCTCTACGGGACGGAGGAAGCTCTCTCTTCGCTTCTGACACCGGGCATGGCACTCACCTTCCTGACCTTCTGCCTGCTCTACACGCCCTGCATCGCGGCGATCACTTCCGTCAAGCGGGAGAATGGGACGGGATGGGCTGTGGGGATGATTGCCTTCCAGTGTGTCGTCGCATGGATCGCCGCCTTCGCTGTGCATCTCATGCTGTCTGCCTTTGGCGTGGCATAAGGAAACGCTGATTCGATCGCGGAATCGGATCTCATATGGGTTTTTATACATGGTGTCGTCGACATTCTCCTTACATAGCTCGGAAATACAAACTTTCATACGAAATTTTTTGCGGATATGGGCAAAGAGTCTCGCATGAAAGTTTTTTGCTTTTCTATGCGAAGAGTCGTTTTGTATTGACGGCTTTTCTTTTTTGGTGCTATGATGAGAAAAATTCGTGAAGAAAAGGAGACTCTTATGATGCAAAAACCATGGAAGAAGAAAGCACTGCTCGCGCTCCTCCTGTGCGCCTTCGCGCCGGGGCTGCTGGTAGGCTGCGGGCAGACTGCGCCGAAGGCGAGTGCTGTCTCTGTGAAGACGCTCCCCGTGCAGAAGAAGGATGTCATCGTCTCAAAGCAGTATGCCGGACAGGTAAAGGCACTCGATGCCGTCTCGATCAAGCCGAAAGTGTCGGGGACGATCGTGGAGAAGTATATCCGGAGCGGGCAGTTCGTCGAAAAAGGACAGCCGCTCTATAAGATCGATGACCGGCAGTATTCTACCGATGTGCTCTCCGCGGAGTCGGATGTGGATAAAGCCCTGACGACACTGAACAATTCGAAGATCGATCTTCAGCGCTACGAGAAGCTCGCAGAGACGGGGGCGATCTCGGAGCAGACGCTGACGACGCAGCGGGCGACGGTCGAGACGAATGAGTCGAATTATCGGAACATGCAGTCGCTCCTGCAGAAGGCGCAGGAGAATCTGGACGATACCATCATTCGTTCGCCGATCTCCGGCAAGCTCTCTGTGAATGAGATGTCGCCGGGGAGCTTTGTGACGACGGGGAATACGGAGCTGGTCTCTGTCGGCTCCGTGAATCCGATCGCCGTGCAGTTTTCCATCTCAGAAAATGAGCTTTTGAATTTCCAGCAGGCTGTGATGGAAAATCGGCAAGACGCGCTGCCGCCGGATCAAATGATCCCGCAGGCGACGCTCACCCTGAGCAATGGCATGAAGCTTTCGGAGGTCTCGAAAAACTATGTGATGGATCGCGAGGTCTCGCAGAGTACGGGGACGATCACGATGAAGGCGATCTTTGAAAATACGGAGCATGTCCTTCTTCCGGGGATGTTCGCTCGCGTGACGCTGCAAAGCCCCCTCAGGAAGGATGTACTTCTTGTGCCGGAGCGTGCGGTGCAGCAGGTGCTGGATAAGTCCTTCGTCATCGTGTGCGGGGATGACGGTCTGTCAGTCTCGAAGATCGTGACGCTCGGGGATAAGGTGGGCAGCTACTATATCGTGAAGAAAGGACTCACGGAAAAGGATGTCGTCGTCGTCGAAGGTCTGACGAATCTGAAGGAAGGCCAGAAGCTGAACCCGAAGGCCGTTACGGCGGAAGAATTGGGATTGTCAATGAAAGATGAATGAGGAATGGCGGCGATGGCGTCCTCATATGGGTTTAAATGGGTTCAGGGTTAGCCCCTTGGGCGTGCCGTCCTTTGATTCCGCTTGAAAGCTTTGCTTGGATGAGAAATTAGAAATGAGAAATGCGAAATGGTGGTGCGGCGCATAAAAATATGGAAGCGCCGCTGAGTTTTGATAATGCTTCGCGCCGTCATTATCGGAAGCGTTGGCGAGAGATCCTCCTTGCAGAGCGGTCGGCATGCTAACTGCGCTATTTCAATCACCGCTTGCTTCTAATCACTAATCCCTAGCCACTCATCCCTGCTTTCAAACTTGTGGTGGCAGCTTCGCTGCAACATATATATTTGCGGCGAAGCCGCCACCACCATTTCTCATTTCTAATTCGCACAAAGCTTTCATCCATAATCAGTAGACGAGCCGCCTCACGGGCTAACCCAGAACCATGAACCCAAAACCCTGAACCCTAATCCAATCCCTAATCCCTAGCTACTAGTCACTAGTCACCAGTCCCAAGTCACTATGTAAATGGAGCTACCTTATGTCAAAATTCTTTATCCGGCGGCCGATCTTTGCGATCGTGGTCTCGCTAATCATTGTGCTTCTCGGGCTGATCTCTCTCGTCAGTCTGCCGATCGCGCAGTATCCGCAGATCTCACCGCCGACCATCAATCTGTCAGCCAGCTATACGGGCGCGAATGCGGAGACGGTGAATCAGACTGTCGCGCAGGTGCTCGAGAACCAGCTGAACGGCATCGAAGGCATGGACTACATGTCTTCCACCTCTTCCAATAACGGGAGCTACAGCCTGTCGATCGTTTTTAATCTCGATACGGACGGCAATACGGACTCTGTCAATGTGCAGAATACGGCAAATCTGGCGAAGAACGGGCTGCCGAGCGAGGTGCAGCAGACGGGGCTGTCCGTACGCAAGTCCTCCGGTGATATGGTCCTCATGGTGAATCTGTATTCACCAAACAACACGTATGACACTGCGTTTCTGAAAAACTATGCAGATATTTACCTCTTGGACAAGCTGAAGCGTGTCTCGGGGGTCGGCAACGTGAATGCCTTCGGCTCGACGTACGCGATGCGCGTGTGGCTGAATCCGGATAAGCTCGCAGAGCGCGGACTCACGGTCTCGGATGTGACAAGTGCCATCAAGGAGCAGAATCAGGCGGCTCCGGCAGGCACGGTCGGCGCACCGCCCACGCCGAAAAATCAGGAGAAGCAGTACAGTGCGAAGGTGGAGGGCCGTCTTTCCACGCCGGAGCAGTTTGGAAATATCATCATCAAGTCGGGAAGCGATGGTCAGTTCGTCCGTCTCCGCGATGTGGCAGAGGTAGAAACAGGCGCGCAGAGCTCTTCGGCGGACTCAAAGCTCGACGGCAAGACAGGGGTCGGCTTTGGCGTACAGCTGACGAATGATGCGAATACGCTCGAATCGGTCACGGCGGTGAAGAAGATCCTCGCAGAGGCGAAGAATGATTTCCCGCCGGATCTCGAGTACAAGATCGTCGTCGATAACACCGCCTTTATCAATGCATCGATCTCCGAAGTGGTCGATACCTTCATCGAGGCGCTTCTTCTAGTCATCCTGGTCGTCTTTGTTTTCCTCCAGAAATGGCGCACGACCCTCATCCCGATCCTTGCGGTGCCGGTCTCCATCATCGGTACCTTTGCGACCTTTGTCGTGCTCGGCTTCACCATCAATACGCTGACGCTCTTTGCGCTGGTGCTTGCCATCGGCATGGTCGTCGATGATGCGATCGTTGTCATCGAGAACGTGGAAGAGCATATGGCCAAAGACCATATGCCGGTGAAGGAGTCCACGGAAAAGGCGATGGATGAGGTGCAGGGGCCGATCATCGCGACAACAGCGGTGCTGGCTGCCATTTTTGTCCCGGTCGCTTTTCTCGGCGGGACGATGGGTGTCCTCTACAAGCAGTTTGCGATCACCATCACAGTATCAGTAGCGATCTCCGCTCTGGTCGCACTGACCTTGACACCGGCGCTTTGCGGGATGCTCCTCAAGGCGGAGGATACCGCCGTCTCAAAGGGCGTGATCGGCCGCTTCTTTGCCAGATTCAACAGCGCTTTTGATGCAGTGCGCGATGCGTACACGGGCAAGGTCGGCTGGATGATTTCCCATCTGAAGTATGCGGTCTGCTTCCTTGTGATCATCGCAGGACTCATGGGGCTTTTCTACAAGCTTGTCCCTTCGACCTTCGTACCGAATGAAGACCAGGGCATGTTCATCGCTTCGGTCACGATGCCGGAAGGCACTTCGATGAACCAGACGGTCAAGGTCGTCGATGCGGTCGCTAAGGAAACAAAGACCCTCCCCGGCGTCGATGCCGTCATGACGAATACCTCGGCAGGCTCGGCGAATCTTTTCGTCCGCCTCAAGGACTGGGACGAACGCACCGGCAAGGACGAAAGTCTCTCAGCGATCCTTTCCGCTTTCAATCAGAAGATCGGAGGGGCGCATCCGGAGGCGCAGGTCATGGCTTTCGGCCCCTCTGCGCTGCCGGGGCTTGGCATGGAAGGCGGCTGGGCGATGCAGGTGCAGGACAATACGGGACTCTCTGACGAAGAGCTGGGAAATCTGGCGTCCAAGATCGTGGCTGCGGCGAATCAGCGTCCGGAGCTTTCTGCCGTTCGCAGTAATTTCAAAGCCAATACCCCGAGCTACGAGTATCAGGTGGATCGCGAGAAGGTCAAGAGCCTTGGCATCCAGCTCTCCGATGTTTTCACCGCGCTGCAGGTGAATTTCGGTGGCACGCAGGTGAATGATTTCAACCAGTTCGGACGCTCGTACAAGGTCATGCTGCAGGCTGATACCCGCTACCGCTCGGAAGCGGACAGCCTGAAGTTCATTTCCGTCAAATCCAAAACGGGCGATATGATCCCGCTCGATACCATCCTGACCAAGTCCATCACGACCGGCCCGTCCTCCATCAGCCGTTTCAATGGGGTGCGCTCCATCTCTATCCAAGGCAGCGCGGGGAGCGGCTACAGCTCCGGCGAAGCCATGGCAGCAGCCGAAGCGGTCGTGAAGGAAATCGCTCCGGCGGGGACCACCATCGAGTGGTCCGGACAGAGCCGCGAAGAACAGAAGTCGGGCTCGTCTACGATGAAAGTCTTAGGGCTGGCGCTCGTCTTTGCGTTCCTCTGTCTGGCCGCGCTCTACGAGAGCTGGTCCGTGCCGCTCGCCGTCCTCTTTACGGTGCCGACGGGCATCTTCGGCGCTGTCTTCTCTGAGTACGTCGTGAACAAACTCGCCGCACTCCTCGGCTCGACGAGTGATGGCTACCAGAACAGCGTCTATATGCAGATTGGCATCATCATGATCATCGGGCTGGCCGCGAAAAATGCCATCCTCATCGTGGAATTTGCCAAAGAACGTGTGGATCACGGGAGGGATCCGATGGATGCCGTCCTTGAAGCGGCAAGGCTTCGTTTTCGCCCGATCCTCATGACAGCCTTCACCTCCATCATCGGCTGCCTCCCGCTCGCCCTTGCGTCCGGCGCCGGTGCAGCCGCTCGCTGCGGCATGGGCGTCGCTGTCGTGGGCGGCATGTGCTTTGCGACCCTCTTCGGCGTCTTCCTCATCCCGTGCTTCTACCTCGTGACGATAACTATCGCAAAAGGTGCTTCGTGCATAATTAAGAGGTAACTTTTAAAATTTTTACTTTTGTAATCAGAGACTAGATGTTTTTTTACTTAAAGACATTTAGTCTTTTTTTATGACAATTTTTATGAGGGTTTCTGACACTATATAGATAGGTACCTAAATCATATTAATGCAAATTGACTAGTAAGAGGGGAGTATTTATTTATGAGTAAATCAAAAATTGATGATGGGTTTTATTCATATCTCGTAGAGGACGCATCTTTTTCTGGGGATGCGGGGATACCCAATCTAATGAATCTTCAAAATGTTTCTATTCCTAAAGACCTTATTCCGTTTGATAAGGCAATGTCAGGGAGAACAAAAGATAAAAGAAAGTTTATTCATTTTTACTTACACGATCGATATATTAATCAGATACTTACCGATACCAAAAGATTTGTTTCCAAAATTCAGATGTATGATGGAATAATTACACCTGATTTTAGCCTGATAGCTGGCCGCTCTCGATGCCTGCAAGAAACCAACACTTACTTTAATAGGGCAGTTGGCTTTTATATGCAAAAGCAAGGTGTTCCTGTTATACCAAACATACGTTGGTCTGATAAAGAAAGTTATTCTTTTTGCTTTCTTGGAATACCTAAGCATTATACTGTAGCCATTAGTACACATGGGTGCATACAAAATAAAGAATTAAGAGCTATGTTTGATAAAGGTGTAGCGGAGATGCTTAAAGCAATTGAACCAGATCGAGTTTTAGTCTATGGAAGATTTCCTGATGACATTTTCGGCAAATATCAATCTTATGCAGAGTTTTATCATTATTCGAGTTATATTGAAAAGATACATTATGGAGAATAGCAAAATGGGAATGGGATCGCGATCAGCAAAGAATCTCCACAAGTTTATTGACAATATTCCTTCTCTTTTGGGAAAATATAAGTGCAATAATGGCTTTTTTGGAACGAAAGGTCGTGGAAGGAGATTTACTAGAAATATTTACGCAAAGGATGCGATTAAAGAGGCAAAATGTTTTTTTGAATTAGCTGGTAATGGGGGAGTTTTTAAAACTCTTGATAATGGAAGAGGAATAGTTAGCAAACTAGAGGATGGTACGGTCATATCATTTAGAAAAATCTCAACTTCAGATGGTACTCCTGTGGTTGAGATTAATATAAGGCAGAGCAAGAGTATACTACAGATAAAAGGGCAAAAAATTCATTTCGTGGAGGAGTAAAAAGTGAAAGTGATAGATATGCGATTTAATATTTCTAACATTCAAAGACTGGTGGGCAAGAAATTTAAAAGATATACTTGTGATCCGTTTTTGTTTTCAAATTCAGTTACGCAAAATATTGGGCTATTTATTGATGCAGATGTTTTTATTCTTAAAAATGAGCAGAAGGAAGTAGATTATTTTGGAGAAGCCGAAGAGATGGCAGTATTTCAACTTTTACCTGCGCAGGAAAGAGATGTAAAATCAGCTTTTATAGATACTGAGCAAATACGAACAGTTGTTAATCAAAAAATAACAAGAATTCAACTGATCAACGAAGAGCAAAGAATTTCAGATCATGAAAAAATATTATATGATGTTTTTTTGACGAGAGGAATCATATTTTTTCTGGAAGATCGTGAAATTTCGTTCGAAAAAGATCAAGTACCGTTTTCCGAGGAAATTTTTATTCAAAAAGGGGATCATCTTATAAGTACCTTTAGCGATCCGGAGAGGTTTAAGGAGGACTGGGAAGAGACACTTACCCCTGAGTGCTTTAGAGAAATTCTCGATGTGACTGAAGATAAAGTGACGGTGATCAGGAAGTACTGATTTCAACATCCCCCTTGACAGAAACGCCAAGGGAGATTATGATTAACTCAACATCATAAACAAACCGTTGAAGCGGAGATAAAAACAGTACGTGCACTTACAGGGAGTCGGGGCAATGAGAAGCCGGCAGAACGCAGATTGTTAAATGGACCGCTGAGGGCGCAGTGAAAAGGGGAACCCCAGTAGCTTGCGACGTCGGGCATACGTCAGTTGCCGGAGATATGTTGGTATCTCGCTAAGAGCAGGGGTCATACCCTGAAGCAAGGTGGCACCGCGGAATAGTATCCGTCCTTGACAAGTATTTGTCAGGGACGGATTTTTTATTTCTCCCTGGGAAGGAGCAGCCTATGAATACGAACCGGCGATGGCGAGGGAAATTAGGAATTAGGAATGAGGAATGAGGAATGGTGGTGCGGCGCAAAACAAAATAGAAGCGCCGCGAAATTAAAAAAAACGGTATTCTCGTATCGTCCCTAATCCCTAGTCACCAGTCACTAGTCCCTAGCCGCTTTTACTAAGGAGGAATCTATTATGATTAAAGAAGCGATCCAGAAAATTGTACGAAAAGGCGATCTCAGCTATGAAGAAGCATACACCGTGATGAATGAGATCATGGACGGCAAGACCACACCGACGCAGAATGCGGCCTTTCTTGCGGCGCTCTCGACGAAGAGCACGCGGGCGGAGACGATCGATGAGATCTCCGGCTGTGCAGAAGCGATGAGAGAGCATGCGACGCCAGTCCCGCATCCGGGCATGAAGGTCTTAGAGATCGTAGGTACCGGCGGTGATGGCTCGAACAGCTTCAATATTTCCACCACGGCTGCTTTTGTTATCGCAGCGGCGGGCGTGAAGGTCGCCAAGCACGGCAACCGTGCGGCATCCTCGAAGTCCGGCACGGCGGATGTGCAGGAAGCCCTCGGCGCGAATATCGCGCAGGATCCGAAGAAAGCGCTCGAGATGCTGGAAAAGGTCGGCTGCTGCTTCCTTTTCGCACAGAAATATCACGCAGCGATGAAGTATGTCGGCGGCATCCGGAAGGAGCTGGGCTTCCGCACCGTGTTCAATATCCTGGGCCCCTTGACAAATCCGGCGAATCCCGACTATTTCCTCCTTGGCGTCTATGATGGCTACTTGGTAGAGCCGGTCGCCAAGGTCTTAGACAAGCTCGGCGTGAGGAATGCGCTTGTTGTCTACGGCGAAGACCACTTGGATGAGGTCTCACCCTCTGCGCCGACGAAGGTCTGCGAGCTGAAGGATGGTTATTACCGCACGATGACCATCTGCCCGGAGGACTTCGGCCTCACGCGTGGCAAGAAGGAGGAGCTCGTCGGCGGTACGGCCACTGAAAATGCGGAGATCACCAAGGGTATCCTGACTGGGAAGCTCCGGGGGACGAAGAGAAATGCAGTGCTCATGAATGCCGGTCTTGCTCTCTACGCAGCCAAAGCGGTCCCCACCATGCAGGAGGGCGTCGCAAAGGCGGCCGAGATGATCGATAGCGGAAAAGCGTATGAGAAACTTGAGGAATACGTCAAGGTGTCAAATCAGTGACTGGTGACTTGCATACTACTTTCGGGCATCGCCTTTTATAAAAATCGACGTGAAGCGTCGTTCTTCCTGAGCCTTCCCCGCATGGGAAAGGCTATTCATACTCGCGGCGAAGCCGCCACCAC
>DLZS01000044.1:1369-6701 GCA_003447275.1 Dialister sp. | reverse complement strand
GCCGCCACCACAACCCCGAACCCCGAACCCTGAACCCTATCCCGTTTGAATGATATTTGATTCTACCGATAAACGGAGTAATGATTTCCATGATACTAGACGACATTGCTGCCGAGACCAGGCGGCGGATCGAGCGGCTGAAAGCGGACGGCTACTATGGACGTCTGCATGAAGACATGAAGCACTTCACGCCGCTGACGGATGATCTGTTTTACAAACATCTGGCAAGTGACGGGCTCTCCCTCATCTGCGAGCTCAAGAAAGCGTCTCCTTCGAAGGGGACGATCAGCGAGGACTTCCCCTTTGCGGCGATCGCAAAAGAGTATGAAGCGGCGGGGGCTTCCGCGATCTCCTGCCTGACAGAGCCGAAATGGTTCAAAGGCGATATCGCTTACCTGAAGACCGTGGCGCAGGAGGTCACGATCCCCGTGCTCCGCAAGGACTTCATCATCGACCGATGCCAGATCGAAGAGGCGGCGCTCGCAGGGGCTTCGGCCATCCTCCTTATCGCAGCCATCCTCTCCGATGAGGAAATCAGAGAGTTTCTCTCCTACGCGAGGAGCCTTGGCCTTGGCGTCCTGGCAGAAGCACATGATGAGAAGGAAATGGAGCGGATGCTTGGCGCAGGGGCCCGCATCGTCGGCGTGAATAACCGCGATCTTCGCGATTTAACCATCCATCTGGAAAATACCGAGCATCTGGCAAGGCTCGTGCCGAAGGACCGTATCCTTGTCTCGGAAAGCGGCATGATGTCAGAGGCGAGCGTGAAACAGATGCGGGAGGCCGGCGCCGACGCCGTCCTCATCGGCGAGATGCTGATGAGAGCGGGGGAGAGAAGAGGGAATGTGATCCGAACCTTGAGGGAAGAGAATCAATAGTGGGTTAACCCTGAAGTTTGAAAGCGGGGATGAGTAGCTGGGGATTAGTGGCTAGGGATTAGGAGCCTCGAGTGACTGGTGACTGGTGACTAAATGCCGCTTTCGAGCATCGCCACTATCTATACTCTGCGGTGCTTCCATATTTTTATGCGCCGCACCAGCACTCCTCACTCCTCACTCCTCACTCCTAACTCCTAACTGGCGAGCAAAGTTTTCATCCACAATCAGTGGACGAGCCGCACCAAGGGGCTAACCCTGAACCCATACAAACAACCAACAACGATCGATCAACAAAGTGAGGTACCCACTATGAATACAAGATTTGGCGAATTTGGCGGACAGTACATTCCGGAAGTCCTGATGAATGAAGTCCAGAGAGTACAGAAAGCCTTCGAAGAATGCAAGAATGATAAAAGCTTCCAGGATGAGCTGCATGATCTCTATGTGAACTACACCGGTCGTCCGTCGATGCTCTATGAAGCATTGAACATGGAAAAGGACCTGGGCGGACCGCGCATTTTCCTGAAGCGTGAAGATCTGAATCACACGGGCGCACACAAGATCAATAACTGCATCGGGCAGGCGCTCCTGGCCAAGCGCATGGGCAAGACACGCATCATCGCAGAAACAGGCGCGGGACAGCACGGCGTAGCAGCAGCCACCATTGCGGCGCTTTTCGGTATGGAGTGCGAGGTCTTCATGGGAGAGATCGACACCGAAAGACAGGCTCTGAACGTCTATCGCATGAAGCTCCTCGGGGCGAAGGTACATGTCGTCAAGACAGGCTCTCGCGTACTGAAGGATGCCGTGAATGCAGCGATGCAGGAATGGAGCCGCCGCTGCGATGATACACACTACGTCATCGGCTCGACCACGGGGCCGGCTCCGTTTCCGGAAATGGTCCGCTATTTCCAGAGCTGTATCGGTCGTGAAGCGAGAGCACAGGTCTTGGAGCGTACCGGCCGCCTTCCGTCCAAGGTCTATGCCTGTGTCGGCGGCGGCAGCAATGCAGCCGGCACCTTCTATCCCTTCGTGCAGGACAAGGATGTGGAGCTCATCGGCTGTGAAGCAGGCGGCAAGGGCATCGATACCCCCTACCATGCAGCGACTGTGAATCGGGGCCGCATCGGCGTCTTCCATGGCATGAAGTCCCTCTTCTGTCAGGATGATGACGGCAATATCACCGAAGTCTATTCCATTTCCGCCGGTCTTGACTACCCGGGAGTCAGCCCTGAGCATGCGTACCTGAACTCCATCGGCCGCGCCCGCTACGTGGCTGTCACGGATGAAGAAGCCGTTGAGGCCTTCGAATACCTTGCCAAAACAGAAGGCATTATCTGTGCTATCGAGTCCGCTCACGCCGTCGCCGGCATGATGAAGGAGATCCGGACGATGGATCAAAATGACATCGTCGTCATCACCCTTTCCGGCCGCGGAGACAAGGACGTCGCCGCCATCGCCAGATACCGCGGCGAGGATATCCATGATTGAGGGGACTGGTAGCTAGGGACTAGTGGCTAGGGATTAGGAGTTTCGAGAGACTAGGAGACCAGGAGACATCAGACTTCCCGTATCGTCATTTCGAGCGAAGTGAGAAATCTTTGTCATTCGCGGCTCAGTGGTCGATGTGTGGAAATCCCCAAACGGGAAGCCTGTCATCAAGAGACCTTCGGGCATCGCCATTATTTATACTTTGCGGCGCTTCTGATTTTTATGCGCCGCACCAGCCCCTTTGAACCCCTTGAACCTATAGAACCCGCTCCCCCTCTTTCAAACGTAATCAAAGGTCAGCACGCCCCACGGGCTGAGCCTGAACCTATACATACAGCAAAAGGAGCCTATGTATGAGCCATACAAGTGAAGCATTCAAGAAGGGGAAGGCGATGATCGCTTTCCTGACGGCAGGTGTCCCGTCGATGGAAGATACCGTGAAATATGTACTTGATCTGGAAAAAGCAGGCGTGGACCTGATCGAGATCGGCGTGCCGTTCTCCGATCCCATCGCTGATGGGCCGGTCATCATGGAAGCGGATGTGAAGGCGCTGGAGAACCATATCCACCTGCCGCAGGTCATGGAGCTGGTGAAGACGCTCCGTACGAAGACACAGATCCCGATCGTGCTCCTCACCTATTACAATCCGGTCTTCAATTATCCATCGGCTCGTTTCTTTGAGGACGCGAAGGAGATCGGCATCGACGGCGTCATCATCCCGGATCTTCCTTTTGAAGAGCAGGAAGAGATCCGACCGCTCGCGGATGCGAATGGCGTCGATATCATCCAGATGGTCGCTCCGACCTCGGAAGAGCGTATCCGTGAGAGCCTGCGGCACGCGACCGGCTTTGTATATGTCGTTTCCTCCATGGGTGTCACCGGTATGCGCGGTCATATCCAGACTGATCTTCGTGAGATCATCCGCATCGCGCGTGAAACGACGGATACCCCGTTGGCTATCGGCTTCGGCATCCACACTCCGGAGCAGGCCGGAAGGATGGCCAAGCTGGCTGACGGTGTCATCACCGGCAGTGGTGTCGTGGATATCATCAATAAGAATGGCAGCGATGCTTCCGAGAAGCTCACCGCATATATCCGCGGACTGAAGGCAGGCATGGCAGAGTAAGATCAATAAAACAGGAAAACGATAGAGAGGCGCTCTATCGTTTTTTCTTTGGAGAGAATCTGTTACAATAGAAAAAAAGGAGGGATGAGAATGGATAACACAAGACGCAGAGCCTATATCAAAGAAAAGCTGGAGCAGGCAGATCACCGGCTGCGCGGGATGGATCTCGCGAAAGAGTGCGGCGTGAGCCGGCAGGTCATCGTGGGGGACATGGCGCTCCTTCGCGCCAGGGGGATGGATATCATCTCTACGCCGCGTGGGTATTATCTGAAAAAAGAGAAAAAAGCCTGCCTTCGCATACTCGTCTGCCGTCACGACCGGGAGGGGACAGGAAAGGAGCTCACTGCCATCGTAAGAGCAGGCGGCATCATCCATGATGTGCGGGTGGAGCATGAGATCTACGGCGAATTGCACGGACAGCTGGAGATCAAGAGTGAAGAGGAGGCAGTGGCCTTTGTGCGTGCGATGCAGGACAGCGGATCTCCTCTCCTCTCGGATATCAGCGGCGGCATCCATACCCATCTCGTCGAGACAAAGACGGAAGAAGAGATGGCGCAGGTGATCCATGCGCTGAGGGAGATCGGCGTGCTGTATGAGTGATTAGTGACTAGTGGCTGGTGACTGGTGGCTGGTGACTGATGCTTAGTGACGGTGACAGAGAGTAGGGAGTGCTGACGATGCAGGAATTTATCATACAAAAGGAAGAAGCAGGGCAGACGGTGATGAAGTACCTGGCGCGGCTCTTGCCGGAGGCGTCCATGGGGCTTCTTCGTAAGAGCATGCGCAAGAAGAATATCGTCCTCAACGGAAAGAAGATCGAAGGAAGAGAAAAGATCGCCGCAGGTGACAGCGTGAAGGTCTGGTTTTCCGATGAGACGATCGAAAAATTTCGCAAAAAGAAAGAAGAAGTGCCAAAGCGTGACTACCCTGACTTTGAAGCATGGGTCCTGTATGAAGATGAAAACATCGTCATCCTCAATAAACCGGCAGGCCTTCTCTCGCAGGGGGACACTTCCGGCGCTCCTTCCCTGAATGAAGCCCTCCTCTCCGCGCGGGAGAGCGGAGGCAGCGTCAAGCCCTCCATCTGCCACCGGCTGGACAGAAATACCAGCGGCCTCGTCGTGGCAGGTAAGACCGTGCGAGGATTGCAGGAAATGAATGCGCTCATCAAGGCGCGCGCTCTCACGAAGGTGTATCAGGCTCTCGTTTACGGGAAGACGCCGCCTTCGGGGATCTTGAAAGGGTATCTCGTCAAGGATCATGAAAGAAATCAGGTGCGCTATACCCCGTGCGCGGAACCGGGCGCGCTTCCCATCGAGACGCACTATGAGACGCTTGTAACGACAACGGCCCATGGCTGTACCTTTTCCCTCGTCCGTGTCAGGCTCGTGACAGGACGCTCGCACCAGATCCGCCTGCATTTTTCCTCCATCGGTCATCCGCTTTTGGGCGATCGGAAATATGGAAGCCGCGCGAGCCTTGCCGCATCAGAGGCGCTCCACATCCGCCGCCAGCTCCTTCATGCGGCCTCGCTCACCTTTCCTGTGCTTACGGATGATTTCGCCTATCTGTCCGGCAAGACATTCACCGCGCCTTTGCCGGCCGATTTCGACTCTGTCTGTCATCTGGGGCGGTGCGGCATGACAAATGAGAAATGCGGAAAACGGAACGGTGAGGGTTAGCCCGTGGGGCGTGCCGCCCTTTGACTTTTTGAGAAAGAGGGGGAGCGGGTTCTGTGGGTTCTACGGGTTCAGTGGGGAAGGTGCGGCGCATAAAAAACAGAAGCGCCGCGGAAGTTTGAAATTAGCGACTTTCTCGTATCGCAAACCTAATCCC
>DLZS01000044.1:0-1116 GCA_003447275.1 Dialister sp. | reverse complement strand
GTCACTCCTAATCCCCAATCCCTGGCAACGATTTCATCAGTATTTCCTTAACTTTCATACAACACGAGGTGTATCAATTACGGACTCCAGATTTCTGATCGTATTTGCAGACATTCTGCTTCCTCTTCTCTGCGGCATGGGCCTTAGGCGGTGGGGGCTTTCGAAGGACATCCTTCACTGGATCATCAAGGCGAATGTGGTGGGCGTGTCTACGTTTCTTTCCATTGTTTCCTTCTGGTCGGTGCAGGTGACAGCGGAGCTTTTGTGGCTTCCGATCTCTACGCTGCCCATCTGTTTCCTGCCTGTCGCGGTCTTCTATGCCTTAGAGCGGCACCGCTTCTCGGATGCGCGGGAGCAGGGGAGCTACCTGATTTCCATGATGCTCGGAAATATCGGGACGCTCGCGGGGCTCTGTGCGTATGTCCTCTTCGGCGCGGTCGGCTTTGCCTATGTACAGCTCATCGCAGTGCCGCAGATCCTGATCATCGTACTCTTCTGCTTTCCGATGAGCCAGTACTACTATGACAAGTGGGCGAATCACGGCGAGGGGAAAAAGATGGAGATCCATCTCTTGCGTCTGCTCTGCACGTGGAATCAGCTTCCTGCCGTCGGCGTGGTCATCGGTCTGATGCTTGCGGGGCTCGGGGTGGAGAAACCGCAGGTTGTCACGACGCTTTTCACGATCCTGATCCATGCGGGGGCTTGGATGGGAATGGTGCCTGTCGGCTATGATCTGAACCTTTCGGCGGCCAAGGAATATGGGGGAAGGCTTTGGCCGATCTTTCCGGTGAAATTCATCCTGCTTCCGGCGGTGATGTATTTCCTGACGAGTGTATTCGTCTCGGATGCGACCATCCTGACCTGCGTGGTACTCGCAGCCGCGGCGCCGACAGCCATCTTCGCTGTGGCGTCTTCGCAGCTTTATGGGCTCAATGTCAATCTCGCAGAGTCCTCCTTCCTCACGACGACGCTCGCTTTCCTCTTCGTGCTGTACCCGGTGATCTACTGGTGGGAGAAGACGAATTAAGAATGAGGAATGGTGGTGCGGCGCATAAAAAACAGAAGCGCCGCGGAAGTTTGAAATTAGCGACTTTCTCGTATCGCAAACCTAATCCC
>DLZS01000045.1:0-7208 GCA_003447275.1 Dialister sp. | reverse complement strand
GCTCGAAATGGCGTCTCACTGGATTTTAGCGTCGCTTCGCTCCTAAAAATCCAGTTCGCTTGCACATATTTCCTTCGGCACTTCCCCCGAAGGGGGAAGCAAGACGTTACGTAGCTAACGATTTCCTTAACTTAATAGCATTACTTTCATGGGCAGGGAAGGCACCACCTTTCTCATGATCCCCATACCCAAAAATAAAAACCGTCAGGCTCTGATTCTGAGCCTGACGGTTTTTCATGCTGTCATTACCAGTTTCTGAACTTAGCCGGTGGGTTGTAAAGACCGCCGGACCAGTCCACAAGGTCCTTCATATTCTTGGCAGCGAGGAGGTCGCGTGTCGCCTGAGACGGATCGATGCCAAAATCTTCCGGCAGCTTGACGATGCCTTCCTTTCTGAGCTTCTTGGTGATCTCCGGATCTTCGAGCTTGCCGACTTCCGTCTTGCCTGCTACCGCACGGATCGCATTCATGCGTTCTTCCATGTTGTGGCACTTGTGGAGGTAAGCGATGCCGACTTCGGAAACGATGTGGGTGAGGTCATCGGAGTAGATCATGATCGGTTCGAGATCCAGGTTTGCATTCTTCTTCAGAGCGACAGCATCGAGCTGATCGACGAAGCCCGGGAAGCCTTTTTCAGAGACGGTCGTGATCATCTGGACGACGAGCTTCTTACCGCGGTTGCGGTCGCCCATGAGTTCGTAGCGGTTCGCCACTTCTTCGCCCGCTTTTTTCCATGCCGGAGTGACATGGCGGCGGCCTTTGGCATCGCAGCCCATGTTCGGAGCGCCGCCGAAGCCTGCGACATTGTTCTTGGTCGCGGTGGAAGAGTTGCCGAAGCGGTCGATCTGCATGGTGGAACCGATGAACATATCAGCGGCATAGTGACCGGCAGCCTGGCAGAAGGCACGGTTTGAACGCATGGTGCCATCCGGGCCGACAGCGAAAACGTCGCTTCTGGCTTTGATGTATTCTTCCATGCCGACTTCCGAGCCGAAGGAGTAGATGGCCTGCGCCCAGCCGGTCTCAATGGCCGGGATCAGTGTCGGATGCGGATTCAGTACCCAATGGGTGCAGATCTTGCCGCGCAGTCCCAGAGATTCACCGAAGGTCGGGAGCAGCAGCTCGACAGCAGCGGTATCGAAGCCGACGCCGTGGTTCAGGACTTTGACGCCATATTCTTCGTAAATGCCGCGGATCGCCATCATAGCCTTGAGGATACGTTCATTCTGGATCTTTGCCGGATCTCTGGTGAAGAGCGGGTTCAGCATGTATGGTGTCGGGCTTTCGATGACGAAGTCGACCCAGTCAGCCGGGATATCGACACGCGGGAGCTTGTCAACGATCTGATTGACCTGGAAAATGACGATGCCCTGATTGAATTTCGTTGCTTCGACGATCGCCGGGGTATCCTCTGTGGAAAAGCCGGTGTAAATGTTGCCGGCTGCATCCGCATAGTCAGCGCAGACGAGAGAAACTCTCGGCACGAGGTCGATGAAGTAGCGGGAATACATTTCAAGGTAGGTATGGATAGCGCCGAGTTCGACACCGTCATTCTGGACCATCTGCGCCAGACGCTTGCCCTGGCTGCCGGCATAAGCGAAGTCCAGCTTTCTGGCGATGCCTTTATCAAAGACATCCAGATGCTCCGGAATGGAGAGGGTGGACTGGATCATATGAAGATCATGCACTTTGGACGGATCCACCTTGCAGAGCTCTTTCGCGAGGAAATCCGCCTGTTTCTGGTTATCGCCTTCGATATTGACTTTATCGCCCGGGCGAAGGACCGCTTCAAGGACTTTGACGGTATTGGCTGCGTCAACGATCTTTCCCTCTGCATACGGAGCGGCAGCTGCAATGCGTGCTGCGGTATCGTCTCCTCTGGTGTGCCAGTTCTTATTGCATGGTTTGATTTCTAACATGAATGGACTTCCTTTCAATAAAAATAGGGTTGTACAGAAATAAGTATATAAGTATACAGGTTTTCATTATTATGATTGTTGTTTCTTCCCTATCATACCAGATAGGGAAGATAAGAGGAAAGGGTGGGAGCGACTGGTGACTGAAATACCCGTTTAGGGCATCGCACAACCTCTACTCTGCTGCGATCTATGGTGAGCTGCCCCCATGAGCTAACCCTAGATCTTTTTAGAAGATCATCGCTGTAGCGAAGTAGAAGACAGAGGGGAAGAGAAGGCAGCCGAGACCGGTGAAGAAGGTCGCGGTCATGGCGCAGTAGGGAACGAGCTTCGGATTGACCGCTGCGATGCCTGCGGCAGTGCCGGAGGTGGTGCCCATGATGCCGCCGAAAGCCATGGCAGACTGTGGATTATTGATGGAGAGCGGTTTGGCAACGAATGGGGTGACGACCATGACGAGGACGGATTTCACAACGCCGGCAGCGATGGAGATGGCGATGACTTCAGAGGACGCACCGAGAGCCGCGCCGGTGACAGGTCCGACAACGAAGGTCGCAACGCCTGCCCCGATGGTGACCATATCGACCACACTGGTATAGCCGAGCGGATACGCAACAGCGATGCCTGCGACGAGGCAGATGAATTCACCGATGAAGAGGGATGCGACACCTCTCCAGCCCACCTTTTTGATCTCGCGAAGATCCGCGCCAAAAGCGGTGGAAACGATAGCAAAATCGCGGAACATGGCGCCGCCGACCAGACCCATGCCGGCAAAGAGTGGGACGTCTGCGATCCCCTTGCTGCCGCCGGTCATTTCACCGCCGATGTATGCGAGGACAAGCCCCAGGAAAATGGCGATGGCGCTTCCATGGACACGTCCCTTGGTGAGCGCGCCCAGCTTGAATGAAACATACATAATGACGCCGAGAAGCATGAAGCCGAAGATCATGCCGTTCTTGACGAAAAGTTTGGTAATCATTGCTGCGATATCCATGATGAAATTATCTCCTTATTTCTAAGCGACCACGAAGCCCTTGCGTGCTGCATACATTTTTTGTGACTAGTGACTAGTGACTAGTGACTAGTCACTGGGGATTCGGAATCCGCTCCTTACTCCCAACTTCTCACTTGCTATGTGCCAAGCTGTCTTCTGCCACAGTTTCCTTCTGTTTCTTACCAGAGAGGACAGGGATCATGAGGAAGCCGATCGCAACAGCCAGAAGACCGCCGAGGATGGCGACCACACCGCCGGAAAGGGCAGCTGCTACGTTCTGGATGGAGCTCATCGCTACAACGACCGGGATGTACATCGCAGACCACCATTTGATGCCCTGTTCTTCCGGCGCTTTCATGATGCCTTTCTGCTGCGCCCAGGAGGAAATGATGATAAGGAACAACATCGCGAAGCCGACGCCGCCGATGTTTGCCTTGACGCCCAGAAGCGCGCCCAGTATATCGCCGATCACATTGCCTGCCATATAGCAGCCTGCCAGAAGTGCTACGCCGTAAATAACCATAATACTCTTCCTTTCTTTTGCTGAAACCACTTGTCTCTATCAAAAGCTCCTTCCATTCACGAGCAGGAGGAGCTTAGTACAGCTCATACCGGGAAATCTCCCCCTCCTTCTTGTCATTTGTTATAATAGAGGGGGTATACGGATCTCCTGTTCATCTTCCTTTCGCCATTAGTATACCCGACAGCTTTCCCTAAAAGAACTTTTTAAGGGTAAGATGCAAATGGCAACGGGTATCATGCATTCCAAATGAATGTATTCTGTGATTCATTTATTGCAGGTTATCATTTATATTTCTTTTATAGATCATTCTATATCAATGCATGACAGATCGCGGAGCGCCGCATCACCGGCTCTCACAGCCGACGAGCGCCCCGAAGACTTTTGGCACAAGCGATCAGAAAGCAGACCTCTGATCTCTCCCTCCTCACATTCCCGGCAAAGCGAGGTGCCCTATGAATACATCCTGGATCATCGGCGTACAACACGTCTGGTTTGGTATCTCCATCTTCCTCCTGCTGCTCCTTCTTGTCAGCCGCACGCTCTTTTTCCGCGAAGCGATCCTTGCCAAGCAGTTCAGCCGGAGGCATCTCGTTCTCTTCATCGTGATCTTCTCCCTGATGGCACTCTGCGGCTCGTACTGGAATGTCTCAGCGGGCGGCGGCATCATGAATTTCCGTGCTGTCGGCATCATGCTCGGCGGCTTCGTCGGCGGTCCGATCGTCGGCACCATTGTCGGATGTATCGCAGGCATCCACCGCGCCCTCTTCTTCGACACGGATGCGGCCTTCATCCACGGCGGGCTCTCCATCCTTCAGGGCATCGCCGCCGGCTATCTGGCGAACCCGCTGAAAAGCCACCATCACAATCTTTGGTCATGGAGCTTCTTCTATGCCGGCATTTTGGAGATCCTCTTCTGGCTCTTCTTCGCCTTCTTCACCTGGCCGAAGACCATCGCACATCCGAATGATTTCTTCGACCTGTCGCTGCCGATCATCATCACGAATACCATCGCTGTCAGTCTTTTCTACATGGTGCTTGAATTCTACACGCACCAGCGCGATACAGAAAAATCAGAAACGACAAAGACGACCTTCGAAGCCGTAAATACCCTTTTCTCCGCACTCCACGATGGTTTCAACGGCTTCAATGTATCAAAAGCCACAGAGATCGTGACGGCGTCTCTCCCCTCCCTCATCTGGACCGCCATCATATATAAAGATCAGATCTATACACGCACGGCATACAAAACCGAAGCAGACCGCAATCAGGGCGATGCGGAGATCGCCATCCTGCAGCTGCAGAAATCCCTTCCGCCCATGCCTCATCTCACCTCCCTTCCCATCTGCTACAAGGGTGAGACCGTCGGCACCCTCATCGCCGCTAAAAGCAAAGGGGAAAACTTCACACACATGGGCAATGAATTCCTCTCCGGCATCTGTCACCTGCTCGAAGCCATCTATGAGTACGACAAGATGAAGGAAGAGGAAAATCTTCTCGCCGAAGCCGAGATCCGCGCTCTTCAGGCACAGATCAATCCACACTTCCTCTATAACACGCTGAATACCATCAGCTACTACGTCCGAAGCGATCCGGACAATGCGAGAAAGCTCATCAGCTATCTCTCCGACTATTTCCGCCACAGCCTGAACAACCCGTCGAAATTCATCCCGCTCTCCGAAGAGCTGCACGTCATCGAGTGCTACACCGAGCTCGAGCGCGCCCGTTTCGGCGACCGCCTCTCCATCACCTATGATTTCCCCAAGGACAAGCTGGAAGAGATCCAGGTCCCGCCGCTTCTTCTCCAGCCGCTCGTCGAGAACGCCATCGTCCACGGCATCTTCAAGCGTCCTGAGGGCGGCCGCATCAAGACCGGCCTCATCGAGCACAAGGACTATTTCAAGATCTATGTCTACGACACCGGCATCGGCATCCCCAAAAGCAAGCTGAAAAAACTGCTTATCGACCACAAGAGACGCGACCACATCGGTCTCATCAATGTCCACCAGCGCCTGCTCTCCCTCTTCGGAGAAAAGAGCGGTCTCCATATCGTCAGCCGTGAAAACAAAGGCACTCTTGTCTTCACCAACATTCCGAAGATAGAAAGCAGGAGAACCGCTGCCCCCGCCGCCATAGAAAAAGTCGCTGCGACAGGACAGACGATCCGTATCACAAATGCGTGAGCGGGCGGCTGGTGACTGGTGACTAGGAATTAGTAGCTAGGGATTAGTGGCTAGGGATTAGGAATCTCAAGTGACTGGTGACTAGTGACTGGGAGACCAGGAGACATCAGATATCAGATATCAGACTTCTGACTTCTGACTTCTGACTTCTCGAGTCTAAAGTCTCCAAGTCTCAAGCGGGCATCGCCCTATTTATATTCTCGGCGAAGCCGCTACCGCACCCCTGAACCCTGAAGTTTGAAAGCAGGGATTAGGGATTAGTGGCTAGGGATTAGGAGCCTCGAGTGACTTGTGACTAGTGACTGGTGACTGGTGACTAAATGCCACTTTCGGGCATCGCCACTATCTATATTCTGCGGTGCTTCCATATTTTTATGCGCCGCACCAGCACTCCTCACTCCTAACTCCTCACTCCTAACTGGCGAGCAAAGCTTTCATACACAATCAGTGGACGAGCCGCCCCACGGGCTAACCCTGAACCTTGAACCTTGAACCCTGAACCTTAAACCCTGAACCTTAAACCTTAAACCCCAACCCATTTTCCCCAAAGGAGGATCCCATGAAAGAAATCCGTGCTCTTGTCGCTGACGACGAACTGCCGGCCCGCGGCGAGCTGACCTATGAACTCTCGAACATCCCCGGCGTCAAAGTCGTCGGTGAATGCGGCAATGGACGTGAAGTCCTCGCCTTTCTGAAGACGCATCCGAATGTCGATATTCTTTTCCTCGACATCGAGATGCCTCTCATGAACGGGCTCGAATGCGCGAAAGAAATCGTCCGCATGGACCTCCCGGTGAAGGTCGTCTTCGCGACGGGCTACTCTCAATTCGCCGTGCAGGCCTTCGAGCTCGAAGCCTTCGACTACATTTTAAAGCCCTACAACGAAGCACGCATCGCGCGCACCATCTCCCGCCTTGCCGACAGCCTCACCCTGATGGAAAAGGAACGGGCGCCGGGTGAAATCATCTCCACCTCACAGAAGATTTCCCTGCAGACACAGGGCAAGACCATCATGATCTCTCCCGCGCAGGAGATCGTCCTGATTTCCACCGAAAAATCAGACCGCTCTCTCTTCTATACGACGAGCGGGATCATTGAGTCGAAGATGACGCTCCGCGACATCGAGTCTCTTCTCTCTCCCTTGGGCTTTTTCCGCACGCACAAGGGCTACATCGTAAACCTTTCCATGATCCAGGAAATCCAGAACCAGGACAATGGCACCCTTCTCCTGACGCTCTCCCATTACCCCAAAGAAAAAGTGCCTGTCTCCAGACACTATATCAAAGACTTCAAGAATACACTGCACCTCGTATGAAAAAACGGGCAGCGGAAACAGCGTCGCTTCCTTGGCCCGTTCTTTTCCGTGTCCGCTTCCCATGAGAAAAGGGGCTTTGAAGAAATGAATTCCCATTTCTTCACGGCCCCCTTTTTACTTTGCTTTCATTTGGTTCAGGGTTCGAGGTTCAAGGTTCAGGGCTCTCGTGGCGGCTTTGCCGCCTTTTTTAGAAGATGGTATTCTCGTATCACAGCCTTCCCCTCTAGGGGAAGGTGCCCGAAAGGGGCAGATAGGGTGACTATGTCATGAAAGACAGCTG
>DLZS01000043.1:0-18969 GCA_003447275.1 Dialister sp. | reverse complement strand
TTCTCATTCAATCGAGGCTTTCATCCGCAATCCAAGGGCGCTCCGCCCCAAGGGCTAACCCCAAGCCTCTTCCCTATTTTCTATCCCCCAGCCTGTAGCCCACGCCGCGGACCGTGCGAATGAGAGAGCCTTCTTCCCCAAGCTTCTGACGAAGGCTCATGATGTGCATATCGATGGTACGGCTCTCCATTTCAAAAGGAGAATCCCATACCGATTGCATGATCTGATCGCGGGACAGGACGATGCCCTTGTTCAGCAGGAGATAACAGAGCAGGTCGAATTCTTTGAGAGTCAGCTGGATCTCTTTTCCGCCTGCTGTGACGACGTGCTGCTCCTGATCCACGACGATATGACCGTAAGAAAGCAGCTTCTTATTCGGCTCCGTCGCTTTTTTGGCTCGCCGAAGAACCGAACGGATCCGAGAGAGCAGCTCCATGATGCCGAAAGGCTTCGTCACATAGTCATCCGCTCCGCAGTCAAGCCCTTTTACGATATCGAACTCACTTGTCTTCGCTGTCATCATGATGATCGGGACCGTCTGCATGGCTCCGCTCCCCGGCGCTCTCATTTTCTTCAGAATGGTCAGCCCATCCTCGCCCGGAAGCATGATATCAAGGAGCAGCATGTCAGGTATATTTTTCTGCAGCGCATCATACAGCGCATTGGCATCACCAAAGCCTTCGACCTTGTACCCCTGCCCCCGGAGTGCATAACTCACCAACTCGCGAATACTTTCATCATCTTCTACACAGTAAATTAAGGGCATGGAAACCTCCTGTTACAAGAGAAAATCATCTTGCTATACGCCATAGCAAGCGAGAAGTTAGGAGTTAGGAGTTAGGAATGAGGAGTTAGGAGTGGAGGTACGGCGCATAAAATAAGGAGGCGCCGTGAAATATAAAAAGGGGGCATTGGGGCGCTTTATGAATTGTGCGCCCCTTCCAACACTCCTCACTCCTAATTCCTCACTCCTCACTTTTTCGAGAAGCGTTTCACAGAAAAAGAAAGCCTGTACTCCCGCTTACTTCTCCTATCCAAAAGCCGGCACGCCAGAGACCTTGATCGTCCCTGACCCGCCGGTGAAGTATTCCTTATTATTTTATCATATGAAATCAACCAAAGTTACCGGAAATGTAACGGATCGTTCGTTCTTTCTGCGGATTCTCGAAAATCTGTCTGGTTTCGCCGTATTCGACCATTTCACCAAGGTAGAAGAAGGCTGTCTTGTCAGCGATACGCTGTGCCTGCTGCATGTTATGGGTGACCATGATGACCGTGTAGCGTTCCTTGAGCTTTACAGCGAGTTCTTCGATGTGCGCAGTGGAGATCGGATCGAGGGCAGAGGTCGCTTCATCCATCAAGAGAACATCCGGCTCTACGGCAAGGGCTCTGGCGATGCAGAGACGCTGCTGCTGACCGCCGGAGAGCCCGAGGGCAGACTTATGCAAGCGGTCTTTCAGTTCGTCCCAGATGGCAGCCTGACGCAGGCTGCTTTCTACGATTTCATCCAGATCCGCTTTCTTGGTGATGCCTTTCAGTCGTGGACCATAAGCGACATTATCATAGACGCTCTTTGGGAATGGATTCGGCTGCTGGAAAACCATGCCGACATGGCGGCGAAGAACGATCGGATCGATATCTTTGTAGGCATCGACACCGGCAAGAAGGATCTCCCCTTCTACGCGGCAGGACGGGATGAGGTCATTCATGCGGTTCAGAGAGCGCAGGAACGTCGATTTCCCGCAGCCGGACGGTCCGATGAGCGCGGTGATCTGGTTCTTTTCAATGCGAAGATTGATGCCCTTCAGTGCCTGAAATGCGCCGTAGTACAGATCGACATTCTTGCAATCGAAGCTGATATTGTTATAGACCGAGATGGCCGGGGAATCGGCAGGAGCCGGGACCGCCACTGAATTTCCATTATAGTACATTATGCATGTTCTCCTTCTGTTTTCTTAGTAATGTAGTGACTGATAAGGCGGGCTCCGATGCTGAAGGCCAGTACCATGAGCATCAGGACGGCAGAAGCTGCTGCTGCCGTATCAGCGGCAGATCCGCCGACGCCCTCGGTGCGGGACGCCCAGACCTGCAGGGACAACGTCTCACCCGGGCGGAATGGATTCAGCGGGCAAACAGGCGATGTGATATCCCACACCTGCCAGCTGATATCGGTGCTCATGCCTGCGGTATAAAGGAGTGCAGCGGCTTCGCCGAATCCTCGGCCGGCTGCAAGGATGATGCCGGTCACGATCGGTCCGATGGCCGCCGGCAGCATGACCTTCCAGATGGTCTCGAAGTGGGTCGCCCCCAGTGCAAGACTGCCTTCTTTGAAGCCATGCGGCAGTGCTTTCAGTGCATCGTAGGTGGTCGCAGTGATAAGCGGCAGAGACAGGACGGACACCGCCAAAGCGCCTGCGAAGAGGTTCCACTGGGATCCGACCATGATGATAAAGACCAGGTAGCCAAAAAGGCCGACCACGATCGAAGGGAGAGAGGATAATGTCTCAATGGCGATGCGAAGAGCATGGATGATGCGGCCTTCCGGTGCATATTCCGCCATGTACACACCGGCAAAGATACCGATCGGTACAGAAATCACAAGAGAGAGGAAAACAAGATAGACGGTGTTAAAAAACTGATTTCCAATGCCGTTTGCTTCAAAAGAGAAGATCTCCGGACGGAAGGCTTTGATACCGCCCCAGACTACATACATCGTGAAGGCGATGAGAAGCAGGACGAAGGCGCCGGACACCACATAGAAGACAGCCGTCGCGAGATGATCGGACATATGCGCCCTCTTCAGTGAGCCGCTCACATGGCGAAGCTCGTCCGCCGAAAGGGAAGAATTCGAATTCATCAGATTTTCTCCTTTCTGGCAGCGATCAGATGAATGATCAGAATGAAAAGAAGGGAAACGATAAAGAGCAGGAGTGCCATGGACCACAGGGCTGCATTGAATTCGCCGCCGTCCATAGCGCCGCCCATATCGGAGGCGATCGCAGACGTCAGGTTGTTCGTCGGATCAAGCAGGCTCTTCGGGAATGCACGCATCTTCCCGATGACCATGGAAACAGCGAGTGCTTCGCCAAAAGCTCTGGCCAAGCCGAGCACGATAGCAGTCAGGATGCCCGACATCGCAGCGGGGAGAAGCACTTTATAAATCATCTGCCAGCGGGTAGAGCCAAGACCATAGGCACCTTCGATATACTTCTGATTCACGCTGCGGATGGCATCGGCGGAGACGGAAGTGATCGTCGGATAGATCATGACGGAAAGCACGATCGCTGCCGCCAGCACCGACTGCCCGTGAGAGCGGTCAAACACCTTCTGGATGAGCGGTACCAGGACGACCAGCCCGACCCAGCCGTAAACAACAGACGGGATCCCGACGAAGATCTCTACCGCCGGACGAATGATCTTTTCCCCGATCTTGGGTGAAATCTGTGTCATGAAGATCGCCGTGGAAAGGCTAAAAGGGATGGCAATGACCAGTGCGACCGCGCAGGTCAGGATAGAGCCCCAGATGTAGATCGCCGCGCCGATCTGTCCACCGCCGGCTTCGGTATCCGTCGGTTTCCAAACCGGAGAGAAGAGAAACTCACTCACAGAGTGATGAAACTGTGTAAACGAAAGCATGCCTTTCGCCAAGAGGAAGCAGCCGATGGCGATCGTCAGGACGACCAGGAATCCGCCGCAGAGAGTCGAGAGGCTTTTGCCAAAGTATTCTCTTCGGAACATATGCTGGTTCGTACCGCTGCCCTCCATATTGACTCCTTTTTCAAAAATCGGGACCATGGATCATTCTCCTTGATAGAAACGGGAAAGGGACTGCCTAAAGCAGCCACTTTCCCCGTCTTCTGTAAGCGTTATTGTAAAATCGTATTTAATTTGTTTGGACAAAGGGCTGAGCTTAGCAGTCAGGCATTACAGGTGACTGGTGACTAGTGACTGGTAGCTAGGGATTAGGTTTGCGATACGAGAAAACCGCTAGTTTCAAACCTCCGCGGCGCTTCCATATTTTTATACGCCGCACCAGCACTCCTCACTCCTAACTGGCGAGCAAAGCTTTCATCCACAATCAGTGGACAAGCCGCCCCACGGGCTACCCCCCCATTTATTTCTTCATCTTAGAGGAAACTCCATAGCCCTGTTTTTCGATCTCTACGCCATATTCATCAGAGAGAATGTAGTCGAGGAAGGCTTTGACAGCGCCGGTCGGTTCGCCCTTGGTGTACATATGTTCATAGCCCCAGACTTTGTAAGTGCCATTGTAGGTGTTTTCCAGAGTCGGCGCCACGCCGTCGATCGCAAGAGCTGCCACGTCTTTGTTATTGACAAGGTATGGAAGAGCGACATAGCCGATAGCCCCCTTGGTCTGTGCGACGCTCTGGATCAGTGTACCGCTGTCATCGGTTTCCAGAGATTTGTTGGACGCTTCTTCCTGACCAGCCAGTGCCAGTTCCGTGAAGAGAGCACGGGTGCCGGAGGTGGTCGGACGGGTGACAAGGACGATCGGTTCATCCGGGCCGCCTACCTCTTTCCAGTTGGTGACTTTGGCCGTGAAGACATCCTGCAGCTGCTGAGAGGTCAGGCTCTTCACTTTGTCAGCGATATCTTTATTGATGATGGCAGCAACAGTCATGGTGCAGACCTTATGGTCTACGAGGCCTTTGGCTTTTTCAGCCGGCAGCTTCTTTTCAGCCGGTACATCGGAATTTCCGATGTTGACAGAGCCTTCAGCGACCTGCTTCAAGCCTGTGCCGGAACCGCCGGCATTCAGAGTCAGAGATACTTCCGGATTCTTGCTCTTGAACTTAGCAGCCGCATCCTTTACGAGCGGAAGCAGTGCGGAAGAACCGGAAGAAGTGACCTGTCCTGTGACCTTCGCGCCGGAAGCAGCACCGCTCTTTGCCGGCTCACTGTTTCCGCCGCAGCCTGCTGCTGCGATCAAAGCGGTAGAAGCCAGTGCCAGTGCCATCATTTTTTTGAGTTTCATTTTGTGTCCTCCTTAGAGACATACCTTTTATTTTTGTTTTCTCTTGCGTTGATAGTTGTAGTCTAAAGGATGGATGTAAAAAAGAAAGAATAAGTGCTGTACAAGTCTGGTTTAGATTGTAAATAAAACGTAAATGGAGTAAAGGGTTCAGGGTTCAGGGTTCAGGGTTGTGGTGGCGGCTTCGCCGCAAATATATATGGGGCGATGCCCGAAAGTGGTATTCAAGTCACCAGTCACTAGTCACTAGTCACTAACCACTCCTAACTAGCGAGCAGAGCTTTCATCTGGAATCAAAGGATGCCCCGCCCCACGGGCTCCCCCTGAACCATCCCAACAAAAAAGCTCTCCCTTTCGGAAGAGCTCTTTCCTTAAAATCTGAGCGACGTGATGAAGTAGGCCGCACAACTGACGAGGACAGTCAGGATGATCATCATCGGATCGGCGATGGAGGTACGGTAGTTTTCCGGATTGTAATGCGTGCGTTTCCGGAAAGGACGTGCATCCAGGAAGTCCATCGGATTGCTCGTGAGATCCATGAATTTATCATTCGCAATGCCCCAGGCATCGCCAAGGCCTTTGCAGAGAGCGCACATGAGCCCGCTCACGAAGTTCATGATCGCCGCGAAGGGCTTTCTGTAGAACCAGTCGGTATCGAGGCTGAGGGCGGTGTGCGGCTCCATCCTCGGAAGGAACATCATGAACGGCACCATGGTGACGACAAGGATCTCTACATAAGACAGGAGGTGGGCTGCTGTGAAGGGCTCGTAGGTGACGGCGCCGAATGGCAGGAAGCGGTAAAGCAGATCCGGATATACGCCGTAGAGGAAGCAGAGGCAGGCGCCAAGACCCATTGCGACGTACATATTCTTCGGGAGCTTGTGCTTCATGACAATGTCTTTTTCCTCTTTCCGAAGGAAAATGAAGTAGCCCATCTTCAGTGTGATGGATAAAAAGGTACCGACGCTGGCAAGCTCGAGCAGTGTGTAGACCCAGTCATAGCCGGCTTCTGCCGCGGCCGCAATGGTGATGGTCTTACTGATGAAGCCATTGAAAAGCGGTACGCCGGAGATGGAGAAGGCAGCGACGAAGAAGCAGAGAGCGACGAATGGCATTCTCTTTGCCATGCCGGAGAGCTGATTGATCTTGCGGATGCCTGTCGCATAAATGATCGCGCCCGCGCACATAAAGAGGAGCGACTTATACAGAATGTGCGAGAAGGCATGCGCCGCCGCACCATTCAGAGCCATCGCCGTGCCGACGCCGACACCGGCGACCATGAAACCGACCTGACTGATGATGTGGTAGCCGAGAAGGCGGCGCATATCATTTTCCATGATCGCATAGAGCGCCCCATAGAGCGCCATGAAGCAGCCGGCAGCCATGAGGAAGTCGGTCCCCGCAAAGATGCGGATGAGCGCATAGACGGCGACCTTCGTGGTGAAGGAGGAAAGGAAAACGGAGCCGGTGATGGTGCCCTCCGGATACGCATCGACCAGCCATGCATTCACCGGAGGGATGGCCGCATTCACGGCGATGCCGATGAGGATCGCCCAAAAGGGCAGATCGTGCGCGCCCGCTGAGAGGTTCATGACGAGACCGTTTCCAGCGCCGACCTCGAGGAAAATGCCATAGAGCAGAAGGTTTCCGCCCAGCATGTGGACCATGAGGTAGCGGTAGCCTGCGCGGCGCGAGGCCGGGGTGTGGTGGCCCCAGATGAGGAAGAGGGATGTCACCGCAAGGCCTTCCCAGAAGGCGATGAAGGTCATCCAGTCCTTGGCAAGAGTGACGCCAAGCGCACATCCGGCGTAGGCCATGGAGGCGAAGGCTTCGATGCGGCTGTCATTGTGGCAGGAGTAGATCCCGCCGATGCAGGCCATCAGAGCAAAGATCATGCAGAAGACATAGCTTAAACCGTCCACATGGAAGTAGTCAAGCACATAGCCGGTGCCAAAGAATTCCATGGAGAGGTCTGTGCCCATCGGCATAGAGAGCGCCGTGGCAAGGGCGGCGAAGGGACCGATGGCAAGGACCACTCTCCGAAGAGCTTTCGGTACAATGGCCGCAATGAGTCCGACGAGAATGAGGATGATGCCGGGATGCCATGCATTACTCAATATGGCCACCTCCTCCGCGTGTATAGTAGTTCTCACTGCGCTGCAGGAGCGGCGCCATGATGAGCTTGGCGAGGATGATCAGGATCCATCCCGACACAAACCCGAAGAAAATATCATAGCCGAAGGGCAGCGGCCACCATGACGGGCTGTGCAGGTGTACGCCTGCGATCTCAGCCGCGCAGGAGACGAGCAGAATGACAGCGGCCAGGATATAAATTCTTTTCTTCGTCATTTCAGCCACCCCCCGTTCCATCCGGCACAGATGCCGCTTGCGGCCATATCGGCCAGATCATAGAAATGCGGATATACATCCGGCAGTACGCCGAGGATGACGGCAAGCGCTGTCGTGATGCAGATCGGGATCAGCATGGAATAGCTGAATGCCCCGTACTTACGGAATTTTTCCTGCGGATCATGCCGGAAGTACGCCATGCGGACGACCGGCATCAGGTAAGCCGCTGCAAGGAGCGCACTGGCGACCCAGATCAGGATGTAGAGAGGTTTCCCCGCCTGCAGCGCGCCGAGAGCGAGGTTCCACTTACTGACGAAGCCGACCAGGAATGGCGTGCCCGCGATCCCCAAAGAAGCGATGGTGAAGCAGGCCATGGTGACCGGAAGCTTCTTCCCGATGCCATAGAGCTCGCTGATATTATTGCGGTGCGTACGCGCAATGATGAGGCCGGCGCACATGAAGAGGGTGATCTTCATGACGGCATGCGCGACCAAGTGCAGGTACGCGCCCTTGATGGAGAGCGGCGAGAGCAGAGCCGCGCCCAGCACGATGTAGGAGAGCTGTCCGACTGTCGAAAAAGCGAGACGGCGTTTCAGGTGATCCTGCCGCATAGCAATGAGGGAGGAAATAATGATACTGCCGGCCGCAAACCATGCCAGGACATCCACGACGCCGATCTGGGAGAGGAGCTGCGGTCCGAAAACAAATCCGATGACACGAAGGACAGCGAAGACACCGGTCTTGACGACAGCCACCGCATGAAGCAGGGCGGAAACCGGAGTCGGCGCGATCATGGCCGCCGGCAGCCAGCCGTGCAGCGGCATGACAGCCGCCTTTACGGAGCCTGCCATGATCATCAGGATGAAGATGAACTGGAGCACCCACTTCGGCGCCATGTCCGGGGTGAGGAAGCCGCCCGGCTTGAAGTCGACAGTCCCTGCGATGCAGTAGACGGCGATGATGCCGGCGAGGAAGAGCTGACCGGAGATCAGTGTATAAATGAGGTACTTGCGGCTCGCAGAGAGCGCTTCTGCATTTCTCTTATGAAGCACCAGAGGGTAGCTCGCAAGGGTCAAAAGCTCGTAGAAAATAAAGAAGGTGATGAGGTTCGACGCCATGGCGATGCCCATGACCGCAGAGAGGCAGACCGCGAAGGCCGCGAAATAGCCGGTCTGTTCTTTTTCATTGTTGCATCGCATGTAGCCGATGGAGTAAAAGTTCATCGGTACCCAGAGCATGGAGGCGAGCGTCGCAAAGATCATGCCCGCCGGATCCGTCTTCAGCGTGAGCCCCAGGGTATCGGTGATGCGGCAGAGGGTCCACTCGTACTGATTGCCATCCAGGACCCCCGGCACCATGGAAAGGATGATGCCAAACATGATCACGGAAGCGATGGCGCTCCATGCCTCACGTACATTTGGCCATTTCCTGCTGAATGCGATCAGGATCGCAGCGAAGAAGGAAACGCCTACCGCCAGAAATGGTCTGCAGTCTATGATCGTCATCTCAGAAACACCCCCGGCAGTCCCAGTTTAATCACATCAGTCACGATGGTCGCATTGCCAAAGCCCAGCGCGATGATCATGATGCCCATGATGAGGATCGGGATGACCATCGGCAGCGGCAGCCCCAGCTTGCCCTTATGCGGATGCACCTCTGTCAGAGAGGCTTCCCGCTGGACGAACATCTGCTCAATGATGCGGAAGAAGTAGATCGCATTGAGAAGCGAGCTGATAACCAGTACGAAGATATAGAAATACTCTCCGCCGGTGTAAGCCCCCAGCATGAGATACCACTTGCTGAAGAAGCCGCAGGTCGGCGGCAGCCCGATCATGGAAAGCGCTGCCAGCGCCACGGTGATGGAGCTGATAGCCATCTTCTTATTGAGGCCGCCCAAGCGGTACAGATTCACTTCGCCAAAGCGGTACTGGATCCCGCCGATGACGAGGAAGAGCGAGCTCTTCATGAAGGCATGGTTGATGATGTGCATCACGGCGCCGATGAAACCGTACATATTGCCCATCGCCAGACCGATGGCGATGTAGCCGATCTGTGCGACCGAGGAGTACGCAAGCATGCGGCGGAAGTCGTACTGCGCCATCGCCATGACAGAGCCGATCAGGATCCCGCACACGCCTAAGATCCCCAGCACATTCAGCGCACTTTCCACGACCGGATTATCGACCTGGAAAATGTAGTAAATAAAACGGATGAGTGCATACGCCGGTGCCTTGCTCATGAGGCCTGCGATGAAAGCGGCTGCGCCCGGATGTGCGTAGGTGTAAGCATCCGGCTGCCAGCCATGCAGCGGGAAAAGTGCCATCTTGATGCCGAAGCCGATCAAAAAACAGGCGACTGCCATGGCAAAGAGCGGCGAATGCAGATGCGGGATGATGAGCTGCGCGAGGTCTGCCATATTGAGCGTACCGGTCATCGCATAGAGATAGCCGACACCCAGCAGGTAGAGGGACGCGCCGATGGTCCCGATGAGGAGGTAGCGGAAGGCCGCCAGCATGGATTTCCGCCCGCCCAGCGCGATCAGCGCATAGCCGGAAAGCGACATGATCTCCAGATAGACATAGAGGTTGAATACGTCGCCGGTGATGATCATGCCGGAGAGACCGACCGTCAGAAGACCGAAGAGCGTATAGTAGCCGCCTACATGGAGCCAGTCCTCATCCTTCACAAAAGGCCGGCTGTAGAGAGAGACGAGCATGGAAATGAAGGTGACCAGCACCGCGAGGATGCTGTTCAATGGATCTAGTGCAAATTCGATGCCGATCGGCGGGATCCAGCCGCCCATCATGTAGTGCCAGGTCGCTCCGCCATTTTCAAGCACATGCTGGAGCACCAGGCAAGCACTCGCAAAGGCGCCCGCGATGGAAGCCATCACGATGTAGGAGCCCAGATTGCGGCTGATACGGGAGAAAAGCATGCAGAGAAGCGAGCCGGTCAACGGCAGGAGTACGATAAATACGGGAGCGTGCTGTGTCATTTACTAGCCCTCCTCAGTACCTCGACCTCTTCCACGGAGCCATAGATCTCCTTGATGCGCATGAGGAGCGCGATCGCGACCCCCGTGGTACCAAGGCTGACGACGATGGCCGTCAGCATCAGACCGTGCGGCAGCGGGTTGATATACATCGATGGATCCGTCGTGATGCCATTCTGGATCGGGATCATCGCGCCGTCTTTCTGCGCAAAGCACAGATAGAAATAAATGACAGCGACCTGCATGACATTCATCGCCATCAGCTTTTTCATGTAGTTCTTGCTGAGGACCATGCCATATACGCCAAGGAAGAAAAGGATCATGACCAGGGTGTAAAGACCTTTTGTTTTCAGGAATTCATTCAGTACGTCCATGCTCTTCACCCCTTTTCACGATAGCATCCAACAGATTGATGATCGTCATCATGACGCAGATGGCGACGCCGATCTCGATGAGGAAGATCCCGGTTGCGTGCATTTCATTCTGCGCTTCCATCCGGATCGGCATGTAATTGTAATTCAGGAAGAAATCCGCCCCGCCCAGAAGCGTCAGCCAGCCGGTCAGTGCATAGATGAAGGTGCCGACACCGGCCAGCACGACCGATGTTTTTCCCAGCACATTGAATTTCGTATCAAAGCCCAGGATGAGACGCGCGAGCAGCACGCCCACCGAGAGCAGCGCCCCCGCCTGGAAGCCGCCGCCCGGAGAAAATTCACCAAGGCATAGAATGTAGACTGCATATACCATCGTGAAGGGTACCAGCATGCGGAAGGCTATATTCAGGATCAGACCGCCAAATGGTTTATTCATTTGATAATCTCTCCTTCCTCCGGATCTTCCGGCTCCTCTTCAGGACGACGACCCACCGTATTGCTGGTCAGGATGAGGACCGTCGTCAGCCCTGCCAGGAACATGACCGAGGTCTCCCACATGGTATCGAAGCCTCGATAATCGATGATGACGCCAGTGACGATATTCGGAGAGCCCGTATCCTCCTCACTGCGCGAGATATAGGTCGGTGTGACATGCGTATTCGGTGCCGTATTCGGATCCCCGATCTCCGGGAGATAGGTGACCACCGAGACGAAGAGCGCCGTCATGACCGACAGAAGTACCGCTACCAGTCCACGCATTACTTACACCACCTATCAATTTTCTTCAGCGATGCTACGAAGAAGATCGTAGAGATCGTACCAATGACCGCTTCTGTGAAAGCCACATCCGGAGAACCCATCATGAGGTACAGGAGCACCGCGCAGAAGCTGAACGCGCTGTAGATGATGGCTGCGGAGAGGATGTCCTTGCAGAAGATGACCGCGCAGGTGATCAGAATCAGGAAAACCAGAAGAATGGCTTCGATCGTATAGATTTCCATTATTTTTCCTCCTTTTCCAAATGTCCCACCGGTTCATCAATGCTGTGATCTGGGCCCGCAAGACCGAGGAGCTTCTTCGCGCCCTTCGTCTTGAGCGTCCAGATCGGATGGCCGGACTTATAGGCCGACTTGCTCAGGATGTGCGAGCCGATCGGGTTCGCCATGAAAACCAGAAGAAAGACGAATGCGATCTTGAGAGAGGTCAGTGTCGCCCCTTCGTAGATCATAAGGCCGATGAAGGTCAGCATGCAGCCCAGCGTCTCGCTGTTGCCGGATGCATGGATGCGGCTGTAAAAATCCGGAAGCCGGAGCATCCCGATGCCCGAGCCGATGAAAAAGATAAGCCCGCCGATGATGAAAAGCGCCGCTGCCATTTCCCGAGGAGAGGTAAAGCCGAGTTCACTCATATCTTATTCCCTCCTATGAACTTCGCCACGATGAGGGATCCCAAGAATCCCAAAAGCGCGTAAGAGATCGCAATATCCACATACATATCCGGACGCTTGTCGATGAAGCCGAAGACCACGATGAGACAGATCGTATCCGCCCCGATGACCCCCAAAGCATTCATCCGATCAAAGATCGTCGGCCCGTTGAAGAGGCGCTGGAGCATGAGAGCGATGACGAAGAGAAGCACCAGCATCACGACATAGAGAAGAACCATCATGATCATTCCTCACCTTCCTTTTCTTCGACCGCTTCGAAATCCAAAGGCATGCCATAGAGCCATGCCACCTTTCTTTGCATCCCGCCGTCCACAAGACCATCCGCCGCCCCTTTCGTCAGCGCATGGATCTCATAAAGCCCGTCATCGGTCACATTCATGGTGACCGTCCCCGGCGTCAGCGTGATGGAATTGGCCAGGAGCGTCGATGCCATCGGATTGTCCGCCCGGAAATAGAAGCGTACCACCTTCGGATCGATCTGGAGCTCCTGCGACGTCTCGGCAAGAAGCACATCGACATTCGCGAGCACGAGCTGCCACATCAGCCAGATGAAGTACCAGATCATCTTCAAAGGGGAGAAGCCAAAGACATAGTAGAGGCGGCTCTCCTCCTTATTCGGCACCAGAAGCAGCGGATACGTCAGCCATGTCGTCACCAGCGCCGTGATCACGCCGTATACGATGAATTTCGTCTCCGTATGTCCCGAGAGCGCCATCCAGAAAGCGAACAGCACCACCGCGAGGCATCCCATGTGAACCACAGGCGAACCTACGATCCTTTTATCATTCCATACTACCTGTTTTCCCACAGCGACCACCTTTCCTCACCGAAGCCAAAGCCATATATCTCTATCGGAAATCTCTGAATAAAAAAATGCAATAAAAGCATCTGATCGCTTCTATTGCATCAAGTAACGAGCAGGAAAAGATATGCTTTCAATCAAAAAGTATATGATTTTGCGTTGCTTTACCGCGCTGCCTCATGCCGAGGACAGCTCATAAATCATCCCAGCCATGATCACTCTCATAGTGCATTGACTCCCCTCATTTTCCTCAGGGCTTCTCACCGGGAGAGGCTCTTTTCCATATTGATTGTACTTATAGTATCACATCCTATGGAAAAATGAAACAATCAAAAGAACTCAATTGTCGTATGGTTATATAATCTGCAATGCATGGATTATTTTTTGCATAGGAATCTATCAATGTGAAATGCATAAAAAAATGAGCCTGAAGAAATTTTCTTCGCGAAAAAATCTTCAGGCTCATTCCTGTTTTCTGGCAGGGGCAGGTAGAGTCGAACCACCGATAACGGAGTCAAAGTCCGTTGCCTTACCGCTTGGCGATGCCCCCATGAAGTCCGACAGTATCGGATTTCAGGCAAAAAAAAATGGGGCGAGTGGTGGGACTCGAACCCACGCGTAACGGAGCCACAATCCGCCGTGTTAACCACTTCACCACACCCGCCATATTTTTCCCGTCACAGGCATTTCGCCATATGACGTTGTTTATTGTACCATAGAAAGAAATATCCGTCAAATAGTTTTCCGAAAGATTTTTTTCGTCCATCACCTGTCACAAAAAAATTCTCTTACAATATATAAAGAGATTCATTAAAGGAAAGAGAGCGATCCATCCCAGGTGCAGGGGATGGGGCGCCCTCGCTCCTCCTCAAGAGCTATGGCGTCTCTTCACCCCAGACCCCAACCTCTCCCCTTCCTCCGCTCCTTTATATGTTGTATAATAATAAACAACTTAAAAGCACTGGTTCCAAGCAGGATCTGTTATACCAGTGCTTCTTTTTATTATTTCTCCTTTTATCAATGAGGTACACACCATGGACAACAAACCTTTCCGACAGGGCACCATCGATCAATTCTTAGACGATCTCGGCAGCAAGAAAGCCGCCCCCGGCGGCGGCGCAGCAGCCGGACTCGTAGGCGCACAGGCCTGTGCGCTCGCCGAGATGGTCTGCCATCTGACAGAATCCAATAAAAACTACGCAGAATTCCACGAAAAAGCAGCCGAATATGCTGCCGTCTTTCAGATGGCGCGCTCCATCTTCCTCGATCTGATGGATGAGGATGCCAAGTCCTTCCTGGAACTGATGAACACACTGCGCGCCATCCGTCCGCTTCCGCTGGCGGAAAGACAGGAAAAACAGCTCGAAGCCTTCAAGAAAGCGATCGAAGTCCCGCAGCAGATGGCGCAGACCATGAGCGATCTGCTCCCGAGCTTCACGAACCTTCTCCTCAAAGGAAATAAGAACGCCATCAGCGACGCCATCATGGCTGCCCAGCTTGCCATGGCCTGCATCCGTGCCTCCATCCTGAATGTCAGGATCAACATGAAATACATCGATGATGAATTCTACGAACATGAGATGAATGACACGATCACCGCATGGGAGAATGCCATCTCCGCCATCGATGCCGTACTGACCTATCAGGTGGATTTATAAGGTGAACCCGTGGGGCGTATTGCCCTAATCCCTAGCTACTAATCCCTAGTCACTTTCCCAAAGGAGGCCCTATGTTTTCCAAAAATCAAAGCGGTTCCTCCTTGAACCGCCAGCTCTTCGAAACCTACATGGCGCTCGACAACTGGCACCAGTTCCGTCTGCGTCTTTTCATCGAAGGGATCTTCGTCGGCATCGCAGGCGGACTCTCGATCAGTCTCTTCCGATTTCTCCTGAATGAATCCGAAGACCTGCGCACCCACCTCTACTACGCCTGCCTCATCCCGGCGCTGCGCAGGGATGACCTCCTGCCGCTTCTTTCTTACACGCTCCTTCTCCTTGTGATCGGCGGCGCGATCTATGCCATGTGCCGCTACGCTCCCATGGCCGGCGGCTCCGGCATCCCGCAGGTGAAGGGCGTCATCCTTGGCCTCATGAAGATGAAATGGCTGCGCATCCTCTGGGTGAAGATCCTCGCCGGAGCCATTGGCATCGGCGCAGGGCTCTCGCTCGGCCGCGAAGGTCCCTCCATCCAGATCGGTGCCGTCGCCGGGCAGGGCCTCTCCCGCATGCTCGGCCGGACACGCATGGAGGAGCGATACCTCATCACCAGCGGTGCGAGTGCAGGGCTTGCCGCCGCCTTCAATGCACCGCTCGCCGGCATGATGTTTGCCTTAGAAGAGCTCCACCGCAATTTCTCCGGCGCTGTCCTTCTCCCCACGATGACATCGGCCATCACAGCGACCATCGTCACCCGCTGCTTCTTCGGGAATGGGACCAGCTTCCATTTCGTCGATCTCGTCCCGCTCCCTGCCCAGTACCTGTGGTATGTGGCTCTCATCGCCCTCATCTGCGGCCTTGCCGGTATCATCTTCAACTACGGCCTCCTTCACATCGGTGCCTTCTACCACCCGAAGGTCTTTAGGACGCAGGCATCCAAGATCATTTTTGCCCTCCTCTGTGCCGGTGTGCTCGGATTCCTCCTCCCACAGGTCTTGGGCGGCGGCAACCATCTTGTCGACCAGCTCGCCATCACGAGCTACCCGCTCGCCTTTCTGCTGCTTCTTCTGGCAGCCAAATATATCTTCACCCTCATCAGCTATGGCTGCGGCGCGCCCGGCGGATTCTTCCTGCCCTTGCTCGTCATCGGCGCCCTGACCGGTGCCGTGCTGGCGAATCTCCTCGTCAATGCGGGACTTCTCTCTGCGGTGTACACGCCGAATGTCATCATCATCGGCATGGTCTCCCTCTTCGCCGCGAGCGTGCGCTCCCCCATCACCGGGACTCTCCTCATCCTCGAGATGACAGGCGACTTTGATCACCTCATGGTCCTCGCCTTTGCTTCCGCCATCGCCTATATCACCGCAGAGATCCTGAGAGGACGCCCGATCTACGATGCCCTTCTCCAGAGATCTCTCGCCGCCAGCCCCGATACCGCCTGTGAAGAAGAAAAGAATATGATCGAAGTCCCCATCGCAAGCGGCTCCCTTCTGGAAAACCGTCCGATCTCCGAGCTTCCTCCCATGAAGCAGACCGTCATCGTAGAGATCAAGCGCTCCGGGAAAAGCCTCATCCCCGACCCCGATACCCGCCTTCGCGCCGGCGACTTCCTCTACATCCTCTCCGAGAGCCGAAATGCCGAAACACTAAAGCGCATGGGCGAAGAGTCGAATGTGAAATAAAAATAAAGGTTCAGGGTCGTGGTGGCAGCTTCGCCGAGATCGATGGCTCAGGATGACGAAATGGGGCGATGCCCGAAGACCAGAAAATAGAAGTCAGATGTCTGGCGTCTGATATCTGATGTCTCCCAGTCTCCTAGTCTAATCCCTAATCCCCAGCTACTAATCCCCAGCCACCATTCACCATTTATATAAAAGGAGTCTTTCTCATGGGTCAGCTCAGACGAAAAGTGCATAACTACACCATTCTGGTGCTCATCAAAGAAGGCTCAATGCCCGATTTTCATGTCAAGTCTCTCGCCGCCCTGCGCGTGCGCGAAGGCGAAGAGGTCGACTCCCTCTGCTTTCAGGACTGCGACCAAAAGGAAAGACGGGCCATTGCCAAGGACCTGAAGGCCCTTCACGCCTTTCTGGCAGACGACCTCATCCTCACCGCAGACATCAGTGAGAATATGCCTGCCATGGAAAAGCTATATCAGGAATACTGCGATGCCTTCTTCACGAATACCACGCTTGATATTCTCCCCATCAATGAAGAGGTGACTCCTCTCATGGACGATCCCGCGGCTTTTACGGCGCGCATCGCCGCCATCAAAGAGGAAACAGATGCATTGAAACGCGCCCGCTCCACCCACGCCATCTATGAGGAAGCGGCAGAGATCCTCTACGGCTATCAGAAAGGCTGGCCCTACTGGATCTGTGCGCTCTCCACCGAAGAAGAACGCGGCATGGAAAAACGCCTCCCCGCGAAAAAGAAAAAACTCTGGATCGCCACCCTCTGCTGGTTCTTCGGTCTGCACTACTTCTATCTGGGAAATTCCGCGCGCAATCTCTTCTACCTCATGACCGTCGGAGGCTGCTTTCTCTGGATGCTTTTCGATCTCTACCGCCTTCCCGCCATGGTGGACGAGAGCAATGCAAAAATCGCAGAAGAAGTGTACAAAGAATTGAAAAAGGGATGAGTGACTAGTGACTAGGGACTAGGGATTAGGAGTCTCAAGTGACTGGTGACTTGAATACGACTTTCGGGCATCGCCCCATATATATTTGCGGCGAAGCCGCCACCTTCACTCCTCACTCCTCACTCCTCATTCAAGTCGAGCTTTCATCCACAATCAAGGGGGGGCGGCACGCCCCATGGGCTAACCTAGGACCAGGGAAACGCCGGCCCATTCTATCCCCTTGACTTTCTCCCTTGTAACGTGCTATATTACTAATAATTTCACACAGGCAGTGAAGAGAAGAGTACATGATCGCAGACTGGCAAAGAGAGCGCCCACATGGTGAAAGGGCGTGCAGTCAGACCATGGAAGATGGCCTCTGAGCCAGGTATGCTGAATGATGAAGCAGCCCGGGCGCTCCCGTTACAGAGCTTGGGTATCATGGAAACATCGTACCTTAAAAGGCATCTGCGGCGACGCAGCTGCGAAATTGGGTGGTAACACGATCTCTCGTCCCTTTGGGGACGAGAGTTTTTTTATGGCTCCAAAGACCTTTGGTCCAAGCCCTGCCACTCCCCATTCCCTCAAAAATCCTTTACTTGACTGTCTGCCCAAGGAGGTCTTTACTTTGCCGATCAAAATCGCTGATGGCTTGGACGCCATCACAGAATTAAAAAAAGAAGGAATCGTCACCATCAATGAAGCGCGCGCACGGACACAGGATATCCGCCCACTGAAGATCCTGATCCTGAATCTGATGCCCATCAAGAAGCCGACAGAAGTGCAGCTGCTCCGTCTCTTAGGCGACACCCCGCTGCAGCTCTCGGTCGATTTCGCCCGCATCGCGTCTCGCGAGACCACCCACACGGACCGCTCCTACCTGTCCCAGAACTATCTCACCTTCGATGACATCAAGGACGAGAAATACGACGGCTTCATCATCACCGGCGCGCCCGTCGAAAAGATGCCCTACGAAGAAGTCGAGTACTGGCCAGAGATGATGAAATACTTCGAATGGGCGGATACCCACGTCTTCTCCACCCTGCATTTCTGCTGGGCGGCACAGGCCGGGCTCTACCGTGACTACGGAGTAGAGAAGCGCATCCTCCCCCGCAAGCTCTTCGGCATCTACCAGTACGGCCTCACGATGGATTACCACCCGCTCCTCCGCGGCTTTGACGACCGCTACTTCATCCCGCAGTCCCGCCACACCTCCATCGACGACAGAAAGGTCGATGAGACACCGGAGCTCACCGTCCTCTCCCGCTCCTCCGAGAACGGCATCAACATCATTTCCGATCAGGAGTCCCGCCGCATCTTCGTCCTCGGCCACTTCGAGTATGACCTTCGCACATTGGAATGGGAATATAAAAGAGACCGCGAGAAGGGCCTTCCCATCCGCCTGCCGGAAAATTACTATCCCTACGACGATCCGCAGGAAAAGCCGCGCTTCGTCTGGTGCAGCTACGCCCACCTTTTCTATCACAACTGGCTGAACTTCGTCTATCAGGAGACCCCCTACAGCCTCGATCACCTCATGCCATTCAATGTGCATAATCCGCTACATGTGTAAAGGGTGACAGATGAGCCTCTGATGGGGAGGATCCGTTTTTCGCATCGCCCCTTTCCAAGCAAGCAAAAAGGGGCTGTGAAGAAATGAATTCTCATTTCTTCACAGCTCCTTTTTGCATTGCTTTCATTTGGTTCAGGGTTCAGGGTTCAGGTGGCGGCTTCGCC
>DLZS01000011.1:7434-9106 GCA_003447275.1 Dialister sp. | reverse complement strand
ATAAGGTTTCCCGGTTACTCCTATGAGAGCTGCAAGTCCCCGCGGCAGCTTGAAACCGAAAATGAGATGATCGTTATTTCACAGCCCCTTTTTGGGTGGAGTGACCGGCAGAGAGCAGATGGCAGGGATGCGGACGAAAGGTCTGCCGCCTAAGGCCAGCGCACGTCCCGCATGCTCCGCTTTTTCTGTTCTTCCCTTGAACCTTCCCTGCATTCCGTGTAAAATAAATGAGATTATGCATTTGGGAGGATATTTCAATGAATGAACGTGATAGCTTCAAGTCCCGTCTGGGCTTTCTGCTGGTCAGTGCAGGGTGCGCGATCGGGATCGGGAATGTATGGAAATTCCCCTATGTGACAGGCGAATATGGCGGCGCGGTATTCGTCCTCTTTTACCTGCTCTTTCTGGTGCTGATGGGCATCCCTGTCATGACGATGGAGCTGGCTGTGGGCCGCGCGAGCAGAAAAAGCGCCGTCAAGGGCTACGCCGCGCTGGAGAGGCCGGGCTCGAAATGGCATATCCATGGATGGTTCTGCGTCCTTGGCTGCTACCTGCTCATGATGTACTATACGACGGTATCCGGCTGGATGCTTGCCTATTTCTGGAAATTCGTCAATGGCACCTTCGCCTCTGCCAAAGCAGACGGGGTCGGCGAGGTCTTCGGCGCGATGCTGGCAAGTCCCTGGGAAATGGGATTTTTCATGGCGATGACGGTCGTCGGCGGATTCCTCGTCTGCGGACTGGGGCTCCAGAGTGGTGTAGAGCGCATCACGAAGATCATGATGCTCTGCCTTCTTGCGCTCATCGTCGTGCTTGCCGTGCATAGTGCATTCCTCGAAGGCGGCGGGCCGGGACTCTCCTTCTACCTGCTTCCGGACTGGGAACGTGCGGCGGAAGCCGGTATCGGCAATGTGGCATCCGCCGCGATGAATCAGGCCTTCTTCACGCTGTCCCTCGGCATCGCCGCGATCGAGATCTTCGGAAGCTACATGTCGGATGATTTTACGCTGGGGGGAGAGGCCGTGCGCATCGCGATGCTCGATACCTTCGTCGCTATCATGGCAGGGCTCATCATTTTCCCGGCGTGCTTCGCCTATGATGTGCAGCCGGATCAGGGGCCGTCGCTCATTTTTATCACCCTTCCGAAGATCTTCAGCCACATGTCCATGGGCCAGCTCTGGGGAGCGCTCTTCTTCGTATTCATGACCTTTGCGAGCTTCTCGACGGTCACGGCAGTCTTTGAGAATCTCATCGCAAGCAGCATGGATAATTTCGGATGGAGCCGCAGAAAAGCGGTCCTGCTGAATCTGGCGATCATTTTCGTCTTCTCCATCCCCTGCGTTCTCGGCTACAATGTGCTCTCCGGCGTGCATTTCCTCGGAGACCGCGATGTCCTGGACAGTGAAGACTTCCTTGTGAGCAATATCCTTCTCCCCGCAGGCTCTCTGATCTACCTGCTCTTCTGCACGACCAAGTGGGGCTGGGGCTTTGATAAGTACATTGCGGAAGTGAATACAGGCCGCGGTCTCAAGATGCCGCTTTGGATCAAGCCGTATTTTCAGTATGTACTGCCTGTGCTGATACTCGTCATTTTGATTCGAGGCTTGGTATAAAATTAGGAATGGCGGCAGCAGCTTCGCAGTTCTTTTAGGAAACACTGATTAAATCGTTG
>DLZS01000011.1:0-7125 GCA_003447275.1 Dialister sp. | reverse complement strand
TCTGCGATTTAATCAGCGTTTCCTTAGATCATGGTCTCCCTGTATCGTCATTTCGAGCGAAGTCGAGAAATCTTTATTGCAGTACGGGAATCAGTACGTATGCGCCATTCTATAAACGATGCTTTGACGCTGCGTTTTCCTGCCATCTCGCACTTACTGTTTATCGGTGTGCAAGAAAGATCCCTCGGCTACGCTCGGGATGACGATGCGGGAGAATCCCTAATCCCTAGTCACTAGTCACCAATCCCTAGTCACTCATCAAAAAATGGAGGAAAGAAGAATGGAAGCAAGAGATAGTTTCAAGTCCCGCTTGGGATTTATTCTGGTCAGCGCTGGCTGCGCCATCGGCATCGGGAATGTCTGGCGTTTCCCGTATGTGACGGGCGAGTACGGCGGGGCCGTCTTTGTCTTATTTTATCTGCTCTTTCTGGTGATCCTCGGGATCCCTGTCGTCACCATGGAGCTGGCTGTCGGCCGCGCGAGCCGCAAGAGCGTGAAGGAAGGCTTCATGAAGCTCGAGCCGCCGGGGACATGGTGGCACCTTCACGGCTGGATCGCACTGGCGGGGAGCTTCGTGCTCATGATCTACTACACCACGATCTCCGGCTGGATGGTGGACTATTTCGTTCGTTTTCTGGACGGCTCCTTTCAGGGGCTTTCGACAAAAGAGGTCGCGGATGTTTTCGGCAGTATGCTGGCCAATCCCACAGAGCTCTTGGGCTTCATGGGGCTCAATGTCCTCATCGGCTTTGCGGTCTGCGCGGGCGGCGTCGCAAAGAGCCTTGAGAAAGTGACGAAAGTGATGATGCTCGGGCTTCTCTTTCTCATCGTCATTCTGGCAGGAAACAGCCTGCTCCTTCCCGGCGCGGAAGAAGGACTTCGTTTCTACCTGCTCCCGGACTGGGACCGCGCGGCAGCCGCCGGTCTTGGCAATGTGGCTTCTGCAGCGATGTTTCAGGCCTTCTTCACCCTCTCTGTCGGACAGGGCTCTATGGAGATCTTTGCCAGCTACATGAGCAAGGACAATTCACTTACCGGTGAAGCGGTACGCATCACGATCCTCGACACCTTTGTCGCCATCATGGCAGGCCTCATCATTTTCCCTGCCTGCTTTGCCTTCGGCGTCGCTCCGGCGGAAGGGCCGTCTCTCATCTTCGTGGCGCTGCCGAATATTTTCATCAACATGCCCATGGGACAGCTCTGGGGCGGGCTCTTCTTCCTCTTTATGACCTTTGCGAGCTTCTCGACCGTCACCGCGGTCTTTGAAAGCCTCATCGGCAACTGCATGGACAACTTCGGATGGAGCCGTAAAAAAAGCGTCCTCATCCTGCTCCCGCTCGTCTTCTTCGGCTCCATTCCTTGCGTCTTAGGCTTCAATGTCTGGCAGGACGTCCACCTCTTGGGCGCGCGCGGCATCCTCGATACCGAAGATTTCTTCGTCTCGAGCCTCGTCCTTCCCGGCGGCTCTCTCCTTTTCGTCCTCTTCTGCACCACCCGCTATGGCTGGGGCTTCGATAAGTACATGGCAGAAGTCAATACGGGAACCGGCGTGAAGATGCCCCGCTGGGTGAAGCCGTACTTCAAGTACGTGCTGCCGATCCTCATCTTCGGGATCTTGGTTCGGGGACTGCTCTAAAAAGACGCAGGGTCTGCTCATCTGACATCCTTTTCTTACTGTCTGTACAAAGGAGATCGGTACTTGTCCGATTTCCTTTTTTCATGCTTCCGCTATTGCGTCTGTGGCATAAATCCTTTAATATATATACTGATATTGTATGTGCGAAAGCAGCGCCGGACATCGGCTCTGCTACTCAAGGCTTTTGTAAGGAGATGCAAGAATGAGACTTCGTGGGATTTTATTTGCTATTGCCCTCGTATTCGGCGTATGGAATATTTTCAATCAGGGACTGAACGTCCAGAGCGGGGCGATCCTGCTCATGATTCTGGTGTGCCTTGCGATGAATATTTACAACTACCACCAGAAGCAGAAAGAGAGAGAGGCGGCCGAGAATGCACTGCGTGAAAAGGAAGAGATCCGCCGCATGCGTGCCGAAGCCCGTCATCGCCAGAGCCGCAAGGGGAGAAAGAAGAAATAATCGGGATACCGTTGGCGTCATGGCGGCGGTATACTCTTGAGGGTTCAGGGTTCAGGGTTCAGGGTTCAGGGTTCAGGGTTAGCCCCTTGGGCGTGCTGCTCTTTGATTCCGTTTGAAAGCTTCGCTTGCATGAGAAATTAGAAATGCGAAATGAGAAATGGTGGTGCGGCGCATAAAAATCAGAAGCGCCGCGAAGTATAAATAGTGGCGATGCCCGCTTGAGACATTAGACGCCAGATGTCAGATCTCTGATGTCTGATATCTTCGTCTCCTTAAATACTTCTTTCGGGCATCGCCCCATAAATATTCGCAGCGAAGCTGCCACCACAACCCTGAACCTACCAACCTGAACCCTGAACCCTACCCCCCTCGTTTTCGCAAAACGAATGACTTGCCTCAAAGAATAATAACAATGATTTCCCAAGCGCCTATGGCGCTTTTTCCATGCGAGGTGCGTATGCCGATTGCACTGATGTATCGCTGGGCGATCTTCGTCCTCCTGATCGTGGGACTGATCCTTCTCATGAAGCACAAGGTGCTGACGCCCTTTGTATTCTGGTCGAGGATCCAGTACTACACCTTTTCCACCTTCACACTCTTCGTCTTCTGGCTGGGAGCGACGCTCTTTCAGGTGGACATTCCCTTCCTGTACTCGGCGGACTGCCGCTTCGGCGTGGCAGCAAGCCTTGCGACCCTCTCGCTCATGTATCATCTGATCGTCCGTCCGGGTGCGATCCGGACGCACCGACTGAATGATATCAGCTACGAGCACTTCTCATTTTACAATTACATTTTCCACTACTTCATCCCGATCCTCATGACCGTCGACTATATTTTCTTTGTCGACAAGAGGGACATGCACTGGTACACCATGTTCACCTGGATGATCTATCCTGCGCTCTACGTGCCCTTCGTCTATCTGCGGGCGTGGCTCACCATCGTGACGCACGGGACGAGTCATCTGTATCCGTACACTTTCATGGATCCCACGATGCACGGCTTCTTCTCCATCGCCAAAGAGGTGCTGAAGGTCGGATTCCGCTTCTTCGTCATCGGCATCTTCGTCTACGCCGTGGGCATGGGGCTGTGGCATCTCGGCATTCCGCCGCTTTCGTGGACGTATAACGGGTAAATGATAAGTGAGGAATTAGGAGTGAGGAGTGGAGGAAGGGGCGCACAATTCATAGAGCGCCCCAATCCCCCCTTTTTTTATTATTATTATAAAACTTCGCGGCGCTTCCAAATTTTTTGCGCCGCACCTTCACTCCTAACTCCTCATTCCTAACTCCTAACTTTATTCGGGTGTTGACTTAAATACCCTTTACGCCCAATCCCTAGCTACTCCCTCTCATTCATGGTATAATGGATTCACCATTTTCATTCATTGCTTTTGCTGGAGGCTTCCTATTTCATGGCAAAGACAGACGCAGCATCGACCAAAGATTTCGTCGATCATTCCTATTTTTACAAACCATATTCCATCGCGGCAGCCATCGGCTTCATTCTCTGGGCTGCCTATGTCTGCTGGACAGGCTACTGGGGCATCATGAAAGGCCGCCTGCCCGTGATCGATATCGGTATGCAGCTTGCGATCCTCTGGTGGCTTTTGGATACCGTCCGCACGAAGACCGTCTATCGGCTCGAAAAGGACCGGCTCTACATGCTGAAAACGGGGCTTTGGACGAAGCAGGAGCTCTCCATCGCCTATGATGACATCTTCGGCGTGCATCATTTCAAAAACCAGCTCATGAAGCCGGTGACCTATCGCTACACCTATCATCAGTATGCGAAGATGGATAACCGTCCCATCTGGTCGCTTCTCTATGATATCGGCAGCACCCAGAAGGTCGGTCGTGTCCTCATGAAAGCCTCCGAAGACTTTTGGAAGGAATTTGAAAAGCGCATGCCGGGCCAGATCCGCATCCCGCAGGAAGAGGTCGTGGCACTCACCTACAAGTCTATCGAAAAGAAACTGCGTGAACAGGGCTACTTCAAAGACCATCCGGAGATGGACTTCGAAGAAGGTATCAAGCAGCTCCGTCAGAAGGGCACGGAAATGGGCGGCCGTGACGACGAGCTGACCGGCGAAGATTTCCACGGAGAAAAGGTGGAAATGAAAAACGGCACACGTACAGATACCATCGAAGCCGCGAAACGCCGCATGGAAAAGAAATAACGGATAATGAGCACCCCCGAGAGCGGGGGTGCTTTTTGGTTGGAAAAACGGATGCGAGGTTAGCTCCTAGGGCGGGGCGTCCTTTGATTGGGGATGAAAGCTCTGTTCGATCGAGAAATTGGAATGAGGAATGAAGGTAGCGGTTTCGCCGTGAGTATATATGGGGCGATGCCCGAAGGTGGTATTTAGTCACTAGTCACTAGTCACTCGAGGTTCCTAATCCCTAATCCCTAATCCCTAGCTACTCAACTTGAATGAGAAATTAGAAATGAGAAATGCGAAATGATGGTGCGGCGCATAAACATATAGAAGCGCCGCAGAGTATAGATGGCGGCGATGCCCGAAGGTGGTATGTAGTCGCCAGTCACTAGTCACCAGTCACGCGAGACTTCCACCCCCTAGCGGCTCATCCCTGATTTCCTCCTTCTTTTCTCTATCAAATTTATTTATACCGCACAATAAAAAAAGAGGGGAAAACACGATTTCACCGGACTGTATAGTGGGCGATGAAAGAATAAGTGCGGATATACCGAAAAAAAGAGGCTGGGCTTTTATTTATTTCATAAAAATAAATAATGCAAAAGAAGCGCAAAAAGCAGATGGTATCGGGATACATTTGACCCTGTGTTCCAAAAATACACGATAGATATCTATCTATAAAAAGGGAGAGGGGAAGAGAAAAGAGGAGAAATGGTGAAGAATCATAGCATATATACCTAAAAACATCGCTATATACTATGTATTTTTGAAAAATGAGAGCCTGCGGGCTACAATAATGACAGGTGCTTGAGAGCATGATCTCTCAAATGTGAGCCCGCCCCAGGGGCTGTTGCAAAGGAGGATAGCGGTTGGTTTGGGAAACTCGTTTCGGAAATGAACGAATTCGCTGAAAACAGCACTCATCATTTTCCTTTTACAATTGCATAGTGAATTCATATTCATCTCCGAATATCCTGTGAAGAATTCTAACCGCACCACCAGAGTTTTTTACAAAGCAAAACATAGGAAGGTGAAAATTATGGATCCAGCTATTATCACGCTGTGCGTCCTGGCCGTAGCAGCATTTCTCTTCATCACTGAACTGATTCCGCTGGCTGTTACCGCTATGGCAGCATGTACCATGCTTGGGATTCTCGGCGTACTCCCGTCTAAAGCAGTATATGCAGGTCTTTCCAACTCCACCGTCGTTCTCTTCGGCGGTATGTTCGTCATCGGCGCTGCTATGTTTAAAACCGGCCTTGCTGAAGCCATCGGCATTGCCGTAGTTAAAAAAGCAGGCACCAATGAAATCCCGCTGATGGCAGCTATCATGATCGTCACCATCGTGCTGTCCTCTGTATCCTCCAACACAGGTACAGTCGCATGCCTGATGCCGGTCATCATCGGTATCTGCCAGGCAGCAAAGATCCCTGCTTCCAAGGAACTGATGCCACTGGCTATCGCCGCTAACGTCGGCGGTACCATCACCATGATCGGTACCCCGCCAAACGTTATCGTTACCGGCGCTCTGACCACCGCTGGTCTTCCGACCTTCGGATTCTTCGAATTCGCGGCTATCGGTATCCCGCTCTCCCTTGTCATCACTGTCTACACCCTCTTCATCGGCCGTCACATGATCGCTGCAAAATCTGCCGGCGCCATGGACGAAGAAGCTCTGAAGGCTGCTAAAGAAGAAGCTGGCGGCGGCGGAGATGCTCCGAAGAGCAAAACAAAAATGTGGATCTCCGGTCTTATCCTGATCGGCGTTGTTCTCTGCATGGCTCTCAACCTGAAGACTGTTCCGCTGCACACCGCAGCAGTCACCGGCGCTATCCTCTGCGTGATCACCGGCTGCCTGAAGGAAAAAGAAGCTTACGCTGGCATCGACTGGGTCACTATTTTCCTCTTCGCTGGTATGCTTTCCGTGGCATCTGCTATGGAAAAGACCGGCGCAGGCAAAATGATCGCTGACACCGTCGTAAGCATGATGGGCTCGAACCCGAACCCATACGTCCTGACCGGCGTACTGTTCCTCATCTCCAACGTCCTCACCCAGTTCATGTCGAACACTGCATCCGCAGCACTGCTTGCCCCCATTGGTATTTCTATCGCACAGTCCATCGGCGCTGACCCGAAACCGGTACTGATGGCACTTGGTATTGCCGCATCCTGCGCATTCGCTACCCCGATGGCTACTCCGCCAAACACCCTCGTTCTTGGACCTGGCAACTTCTCCTTCAACGACTATGCTAAAGTCGGTGTACCGATGTGCGTCATTTCTCTCATCGTCTGCCTCGTAGTCATCCCGATCGTATGGCCATTCGGCATGTAAGCTGAGAGATCACTTACAAAAATGGAATTTTTCGCCGCTCCCGCGCAAAGTGGGGGTGGCGGGAAATCTATTTGCGTTTCTGAAGTTTTGAAACACCGCGCGTGACGGTCTCACGCAGAAAACGCTGAAGGATCATCCTTCTTACTCAAAGAAAGGTGGATTTTACTCTATGGAAACTCCGGGCCCGCTTTCGATCTGCCTCACGAACATGGTTATCGTGTTCGGCGTGCTGATTTTCCTGGCTTGCGTCATCCAGCTGATTCACATCGTGGATCCGACCAAAGGAAAGAAGAAATAAGAAAATATCGTTTTTGAAATGATGCATACTTCTCTCTTCATTCTGCAAATAGGGATTAGTAGTCAGGGATTAGGGATTAGAAAACGGGGGCATCGCCCTTCTTTCTACTCCGCGGCGCTTCATGACTTTTACGCGCCGCACCACCATTCCTAATTTCTCATTCCTAATTTCTCATGATAGACAGAGGTATGAAATCGCAATGACACCAAACAAATACCAACTACCCACTCAACTATCCATCTAG
>DLZS01000083.1:5082-6551 GCA_003447275.1 Dialister sp. | reverse complement strand
ATCCTCATTTCTTCACAGCCCCTTTTTTATATATCTCACATTATTTATGTTCAAAAATATCGACGCGGCGAGCGGCAGCGTGATCCTTGCTGTCACTGTCTGCCCCTTTCACCATTTCGACCAGCTTTGTCGCATCGACGCCCTGAGAGACAGCGTATTCCTTGACGCTCTTCACACGCTGGGCAGCAAGCTCTTTGTTGTACTCTGCACTGCCGGTCGGATCCGCACGGCCGACGAGCTTGAAGACATGGCCGGTTTCCTTGGCCTGCTTCACGAAGGCATCCAGATTCACCTTCTGGGCATTCTGAATATCCGCCGAGTCACTTTCGAAGAGGACACTATTCAGATAGTAATCATTTTCCGCTGCCTTAGCCGGTGTTTCTGCCGGGAGCGCTTCTTCCGAAGCCTCTGTCCTCACCACACTCACATCGCCAGGCTCATCTTCTTCGAAATCATAATTCTTCGAAGGCTCTTCCTCATAGGACATGACCGGGTCATGTCCGCCGAAGCGATACGAAACGCCTGCCAGGAATCCCTTATAAGAGACATTGCGGTCACTGTTTCCGCGAGTATTCATATAGCGATAGCCAGCCGTCAGGTCCACATTACTGTCGACAGCCATGTTCACGCCGGCTTCCCACATAGAGGTCTCTTCCGTGCCGAGAGCCCCTTTGGCATAGACATCGACGACGTCCGTCACAGGCTGACGGGCTACGACGCCCAGCTGGAAAATGTTGTTGGTGGCTTTGCCATTATCCAGCATCCCCGACGGATAGTCCTTCATGGCGATGCGGTTCCAGCCCGCAAAGGCAGCGACCTGCGGATGCAGGGAGTACAATGCATTGAGTTCATTCATATTTCCATTCGTATGATCGGTGTGAAGGCCGGTGTACTGGTACTGCGCTGCCCATTTATCGGTGATCCCATAGCTCACGCCGCCCAGAAAATTCCATTCTCCATCCGACTTGTAGCCGGCGGTGCGAGCCGCCGAGTCCCACATGCCTGCATTGATCTCAAATTCACCCGGACGGAAGGTCGTCTGCGGGGATGCGAATGCGGTCGTAGAGATCGCAGCCAGCGCCAGCATCATAGCGATTGTCTTTTTCATGATCTTCACCTCGTAGAAAAAATCAGGGAAAGTGTCATAGGATATTGCTCATATATATCTTATTATATCATTCCATGTAAAGGCGAACAGTTGGGGGATTCAGGGTTAGCCCGCGGGGCGTGCTGTCCCATGATTACGTTTGAAAGCTCTGCTTGAATGAGAAATTAGGAATTAGGAATGAGGAATGAGGAATTAGGGATTAGGAGTGACTGGTGACTGGGATTCGCCGGTATCGTCATCCCGAGCGTAGCCGAGGGATCTTTACTGCACTGCGGGAATTAGCGTGTATGCGCCGAGGGAAAACGATGTCCTGGTGCTGTCTCACATCAGGCGATGAACGTTCTGCAATAAAGATTTCTCG